>JBGPAU010000008.1:0-29092 GCA_041480845.1 Patescibacteria group bacterium
CGGGAGAATTCATAACATAGTCCTCGCCGCAAGCAGAATCAATGGAACCCTGGTTAAGCCCGGAGATACTTTTTCCTTTAATGACGCTTTGGGGGACGTGTCGGCGTTCACAGGATACCAGCAGGCTTATATAATTTCCGAAGGTAAAACGATTTTGGGAGACGGTGGGGGTGTGTGCCAGGTCTCAACAACACTTTTTCGCGCAATTCTCAATACCGGCTTGCCGGTTATCGAGCGGGCCGCACATGCTTACAGAGTAGGTTATTATGAGCAGGATTCTCCGCCCGGGCTTGACGCAACAGTTTATGGCCCCTCACCCGATTTAAAATTCACGAATGATACGTCAGGCTATATTTTAATCGAGGCGGTTGCCAATCCTAAAAATTACTCATTAGTCTTTGAACTTTATGGAACCGGTGACGGAAGAGTAGCAACTACCTCCAAACCGGTTCTTTCAAATATCACACCTGCTCTGCCAACGGTTTATCAAGACGATCCGACTCTTCCCGCAGGAACCGTCAAACAAACCGATTTTAGCGCGGCGGGGGCCACGGTAAAATATAATTACACTGTTAATAGAGCCGGACAAACCATTTTTCAAAAAACATTCATAAGCAATTACAGACCCTGGGCAGCCGTTTACCTCAAGGGTACTGGCCCGGCAATTTAGCTTCAAAATTGATACAATAGCTTCATGCAGATAATCAAAAATGACAAAAAAGCGGTCAGGGTTGCTACCGAGATATTAAAAAGCGGCGGGCTTGTAATCTATCCGACTGAAACTCTTTACGGCATTGGGGCTGACGCCACAAACCCCAAGGCGATTCAAAAACTCACAAAGTATAAAAACAGGCCTTTTGGAAAACCATATTCAATTGCCGTTACCAACCAAAAAATGGCTGGTGAATGTGTCGAATTAAACACTGCCGCCAAAAATCTTTACAAAGAGTTTCTTCCCGGACCGTTAACCGTTATCTCAAAGGGAAAGCATAAAGTTGCCCACGGGGTTGAATCCGAGGATGGAACTCTCGGGATCAGAATTCCCGATTTCAAACTGGTCATGGATATTGTTAAAAAATTGGGTAAACCCATTACAGCAACAAGCGCAAATGCCAGTTACAAAAAGCGCCCTTATAGCATACCTGACATTCTGGATAATATCAGCGATAAGCAAAAAAGTCTGATTGATTTGATAATTGACGCGGGAGAGCTTCCTCATAACGAACCGTCCACCGTCATCGATACCACTCTTGACGATCCGGTTACTCTCCGCCAGGGAAGAATTAAGTTGGCCGACAAAAATGAGGTGTTAAGTAGAAGCGAAGAAGGCACTCAAAATCTGGCTAAAGAGCTTTGGCAAAAATATGAAAGTCACATTGGCAAACGTGCGATTGTTTTTGCTCTTCAGGGAGAAATGGGAACTGGAAAAACTATTTTTACCAAAGGTTTGGCTCGTGCGATGGGAATAACCGAGCTTGTCACCTCCCCTACTTTTGCTCTCGAAAATGAATATTCAACCGGCCAGGAAAAACTTTTCCATTTTGATGCATGGAGACTTGAAAAACCAGACGAATTAAGAGCCCTCGGTTTTGAAGACCTTGTCAAAAATAAATCAGTGATTTCCATCGAGTGGGCTGAAAGAGTTTCCGATATTATCCGCGAGTTTGATGATGAAGCAATTATAGTTTGGGTAAAAATCGATTTTGGCAAAGCAGAAAATGAAAGGGGGATTTCCTGGGGTGTAACAATATGAAAATATTAGCAATTGATACAAGCTGTGATGAGACCGCGGCCGCAGTAACGGAAGACACAAAAATCTTATCCAATATTGTTTGGTCTCAGGCAAGCGCCCATGCCAAATTTGGCGGAGTAATGCCCTCGCTCGCCCAACGCATGCATGAAGAGCGGATCGACTGGGTTATTGAGCGAGCAATTAACAATTCACAATTAACAATTAACAATTTAGACGCAATCGCGGTAACAATTGGACCGGGTTTATCAATCGCGCTGGGAGTTGGAATCGACAGAGCCAAAAAACTCGCCCTGAAATACAATAAAAAATTAATCGCAGTTAATCACCTCGAAGGTCACATACTTAGTTCGTTAGCACTCACTATGAATTCACAATTTACAATTAACAATTTACAATTCCCTGCACTCGGATTAGTCGTTTCTGGGGGAAATACGATATTGGTTAAGATAAATAAAATCGGGTCGTATGAAACTTTGGCCCAAACAACGGATGATGCACTGGGTGAAGCATTAGATAAAGCTGCCAGAATGTTGGGTCTGGGCTACCCGGGAGGATCAATTTTAGAAATAACCGCACGTGGGGGAATTATAACGGCCTATACATTACCAATCCCAATAGCTGGACAGGAGGAAAGAAAAATATTTACTTATTCGGGATTAAAAACTGCAATGAGCCGTCTAGTCAAATCCGAAAAACCGCTAACCAAAGAGAAAATCTACAATCTCGCCGCCTGTTTCCAAGACGTTGCATTTACCCATCTAGTTCGTGTCTGTTCGTACATAATTGAAAATTGTGAATTGAAAACTGAAAATTTACTCGTAGGGGGTGGAGTATCAGCAAATGTTGAGTTAAGAAAACGCCTTAGGCACATGGGTAAAAAATATGGATTACGAGTACTATTTCCCTATTCCAAAAAACTTACCGGCGACAATGCCGCGATGATTGGGGCTGCTGCATTTTTCAAAGCCCAAAGGGGAGAATTTACTGAAGTTGATGAAATCGACCGAAAACCAAACGCAAAGATCGGCGATTGATGTTAAAATACAACCATGGATCCCCAGTACGATCACACAAAATACGAGAGTGATATTTATAAAAAATGGGAAGACTCGGGTGCTTTTTCTCCAGTCCGTCCTTCGACGAGCTCAGGACGTCGGAAGCCTCCGTTTACTATTATCATGCCTCCGCCAAATGCCAACGACCCACTTCATATTGGCCACGCCAGATTTGTTGCCGTTGAGGATATATTAATCCGCTACCACCGTATGAAAGGAGAGTCGACTCTCTGGCTTCCGGGAAGCGATCATGCCGGAATCGAAACCCAGTTTGTTTTTGAGAAAAAACTCAGAGAAAAGGGTAAAAGTCGTTTCGATTACGACCGCGACACCCTTTACAAAATGATCTGGGATTACGTCCAGGAAAACACCGGCACAATGGAGTCCCAACTGAAAAAACTTGGGGCTTCCTGTGACTGGAGCAGGTTTAAATACACCCTCGACACCGAAATTGTAAAAATTGTATATAAGACCTTTAAGAAACTTTATGATGACGGTCTTATCTATCGCGGCGAAAGAATTGTAAATTACTGCCCGCGCTGCGGCACTGCCTATTCCCAACTTGAGGTTGATTACGTTGAACGCGACGATAATTTTTACTATTTGGATTACGGGACTGTTACAATTGCCACAACCCGCCCCGAGACAATTTTTGCGGATGTGGCTGTCGCAGTTAACCCCAAAGATAAAAGGTATGCTGGCTTGATCGGAAAAACCGCAAAAATACCGCTTATTAACCGCGAGGTTGCCATAATTGAGGATAATCTGGTAGATATAAGCCTCGGGACGGGGGTACTCAAGATTACACCTGCGCACGACCCAACCGACTTTGAGATCGGACAAGCACATAAACTCCCGGTTATATCCGTAATTGATGAAAAGGGGCGCATGACGGGAACCCCCAAAAAATATATCGGCATGAAAGCAGAAGCAGCCAGGGCCGAGGTTGTGAAAGACCTGCGGGCGAAAGGATTGATTAAAAAGATCGATGTTGTCCATCATACCGTAGGTACTTGCTATAAAGACCACGGCCTGATTGAGCCCATGGTTTCTAAGCAGTGGTATATCAAGGTGGAAAGTTTAACCAAAAAGGCTTTGGAATCAATCAAAAGAAAAGAAGTCCGCTTTGCCGTTAAATGCTATGAGAAAATTGCAACCAACTGGCTTAAGAATCTGAAGGATTGGAATATTAGCCGTCAAATCGTGTGGGGAATAAGAATCCCCGCCTACCGGTGCGAGAAATGTCTCGAATGGACCATAACAGACGGAGAAATTCCTAAAGAATGCGCCTCCTGCCACAACGGGATCCTTAAACAAGATGGCGACACATTCGATACTTGGTTTTCTTCGGGGCAATGGCCATTTGTAACTCTACAAACGGGTAAACCCGGCGATTTTGAGAAATTTTACCCGACGAGTGTTATGGAAACCGCATATGACATACTCCCCTTCTGGGTAATAAGAATGATTATGCTTGGACTTTATGCAACTGGAAAAGTTCCGTTTGAAGAAGTGGTAATCCACGGACTTGTCAGAGACCGCGAAGGACAAAAAATCAGTAAATCCAAAGGCAATGTTATTAACCCGATTGAGATGGCTGAAAAGTACGGTGCGGATTCACTCCGAATGGGACTTGTTTGGGGAGGGTTAATTGAGAATGACATCACCCTTGATGAACAAAAGATCAACGGACAAAGAAAATTTGCGAACAAAATTTGGAATATTGCTAGATTTGTAACATCAAGTCAATTCGTTAAAAAGACCGGGAAAAATGCAGATGACGAACTTGTGTTAAGCGAGTTAAAACAAACAATTAAAAATGTTACGAAAGATTTGAATAAATACCGTCTCAATGAGGCAGCTAAAGAAATTTACGACTTCGTTTGGCATAAGTTTGCAGATGTATATATTGAAAGGACGAAAGACAGACGCGAAGAGGCCCAGCCAACTCTCGAGAAAGTATTAACTGATTCCATTAAACTTCTCCATCCCTTTATGCCATTTGTAACTGAACAAATCTGGCGCGAAATGGGAAACAAAGAACTTCTAATATCCTCTGAGTGGCCTAAAGCCTAAGGTGTTGCGGTCGGAGAACTGGTTGGTGTTGAAGTCGGTTTGGCTGAAGCACTAGCTGAAGGCGTGACTGTCGGTGTAGCTGAAGGCGACGCCGTCGCGATCAAAGTTTCTATTGGTGTTGCAACAACTGTTGGGCAAGCTGCAAACTCACAATTTGGACCGGTTCTGCCGACACTTGATCCGTCAGGACAAATCTTTGCCTCCTGGGTACATGCTTTTTGATTAGACCCTAAATTTAAGAGCCTTGCCCCAAAAACGTAGGCCACAACCGCCAAAACCGCAACTACAGCCAAAATTATCGCAACGATCAATATGGGGGAACCTTTCTTTGTGCTCTCCGGCATAAAAGCACTTGATACGGCTGGCGCATCTTGAGGCGTTGGTTGTGCCGGAACTACCGAGGGCACTTCAGGAACTTGTGTAGCCGGCTGAACGGGCTGTATCTCTGGTACGGCCGGTTGAGCGACCACCTCCTGCTTTTTAATACTTTGCAAATCCTGCTCGAGTTTTTTTACTGCGTCATTCCCCCCTTGCGGATTTTGATTATTTGGGTCCATACTTTAGAGTAGCATATGTCTGCCAATAAGGTCAATAAAGTCACGTCAAATCAAAAGCATCGTGACTTTCGCGATAAAATGACGCGTAAAGCCGCCAAGCAACTCCTTATATTCATGGCCGCTCTTTTTGTTCTGCTTCTCGCGTCCGTAAACATCAAAAATTACCTTGCACCAAAAAAAGTGTTGGGAACTAAGATACAAGTTGGTGCCACAGAGAAGTTTTGGCAAGATTTTCTGGCCAAAAGCCCTGACTATATCCCTGGGTGGATAGAAATAGGAAGAATCGATAAAGTTAAGGAAATTGACCCCAACTACATTACTCCTTAGGCTCTTCTTTTGGAGCGGGTGCGCCTTCGGCCGGTTGACCCTCCTTCAGTCCTTCGACAGGCTCAGGACCTTCGGTCGGTGCCCCTCCCTCGGCGGGGACTTCACCTTCAGCCGGAGCCGGAGGAGCAACAACTTCTTCTTTTTGAGGAGGTTCAACTTTAACAACTATTTCATCGGCTCCTGTTTTTATATCAACCTTGCTTCTGTCAGCTTTTAAATCTTTCACCGAGATCGACTGGTCAACTTCGGCCAACTCGGAAGTATCTACAATAAACTTCTCAGGTAAATCCATGGGAAGGGCCTCGACCTTAATTTCGTTAAGATATTGGACAACGGTACCTATCGCCTGTTTTTCGGCAGGAGCTTCTCCTGTTAACTCAACAGGTACGTCCGCTTCGACTTTTTCTTTAAGATCAACTTGTAAAAAGTCCACATGTAGAGGAGCTTCACTAACCGGATTTACCTGAAGGTTATGGATTAACACGGGCTTTTCCCCTTTGCCTATTTCAAGAGTTAAAAGACCTGTCTGCCCAACCTCTTTGTACACTTTCTCAAAATCTTTTAACACCACCTGGACAGCTTCGGATTTGATCTTTTTGCCTGAAATATTGCCGGGCAAAATCCCCTCTTTACGAAGGTTTTTTACCTTTCTGCCTGAGATCTTTCTGGCTTCGGCGGTTAATCTAAATTTGGTCATATTACCAAGAGAAGCGCAGGAATAAATCCCGCGCCAAGGTTGTATTATACCCGTAAGCACCCACCTTGGTCAAGGCAAATCTTGGGTCCGGATTAAGCTTAGTCCCGCCCTCTTCAATATTAATGTTTATCGGGTCTCCCTCCGTGCCGGCCTGTTTTCTTATATATAGCCCGTAATTCATAAACGGCGGGCTTCCCCCAAATCCGGAAATCCACGAAAATTCTATTTTTTTGGTATCCCCGGCTAATAGTTCCACTAGTACCCCCACTTCTTTGTGACCTTTTACCTCGGTTAACTCAGGAGGAAGGCGTTCCTGAGAATCTCCGTTATAACTTACGACAGAATTTAAGGACGCGTCGATCGGCATCAATACTCTCATATAAGTCTTATATCTTCCTGAAGGCCCAAGTGCCGGGTTTGCCGGATTTTTAAGAGTAACGGTTAATTTGTGGTCAATTTTGCTAACACCCATTGATATATCAAGATTTATACTTCTCTGAATAAAATAATTCGCTTTATTCGTTCCAACGTTTGCTTCGACTGTGCCGACCAAATCGGAATAACAACTCGTTCCGCAAGTCGGAATAACAATGGCACCGTCCCACCCCAGAGCAGAAAAAGCCTCCTGTGGAACATTATCGTGCAAATATATTTGTAAGTGGCGTCCGTCAAGGCTGTTATATAAAGTTTTAAGTATATTCAGTTTTTGACTTGTTTTTAGTTTTATAACTTCGGTCAACAGATTTCGAGAAAGGGCCGTCAGGAAACTTGCTTTTTTATGGGTTCCGGGGAAAAAATTACTTTCTACTTCAGCCTGTGTTTTCTCGTATAAATTTTCTGAAGTAATATCCAAACCATAATCGGACAAAAACACCGGGCCCGTATATTTCAGAATTTCCTTAATTGGAAAAAGATCAACGGCAACCACTCCGTCAACTTGTTTACTTATTTCCTTATCTAAAAACCACTCCGCCCTTTTCGCCGAAGTCGGAAAATCCGGATCCCAATTGGAATCCCTCAACCACCAGTTTGCCTCGCCTAAATAATTCTTAATGGGAAGCGGAGGTTCTACGTGTCCATTTAACTGCCCGTCCGCCGAATAGACGTCATTTACGGTAAGATCGCTAAGCCTTCCGGCATCAAAAGTAACCAACCCAAAAGAACCGATAAATCCCCCGGTCGGCCTAAGTTCCATATTGTTTTCAAAAAGGAGCAAATATGTTTTACTTTTATCCTGACCAAGTAACTCGGGAAGATTGCCCGCAAGAATTCTGCCCTCAGAAATCAGTTTTATAAACCTTTCAAAATCAATTTTTGTCAGGATTTTTTTTGCCAAAACAACATTTTTTTCTGAAGCGCTTTTGGTTATTGTTTTTGTAAATAAGACATCATTGTAAAGAAGGGCCATTTCGGTTTCAATTTTGGCCGATTGATTAATAGAGTCATATACCTGATTACCCAGTACGTTTTCAAACAACTGTGTCGAGTTTCTGACAATGGGTATCACATCTATCCCCACGGCATCCGATTGTTTTGCAAAAGTGGCGGCGAATTTTGCTTCTTTATAAATTAGTCCGACTCCCGGTATGAAGCTCAGAATATCGCTCCCTTTTTCCGAAATCACAGCAAAAGTACGAGCCAAATAAAACGAGTTTTGTGCGGCACTGTCCCTACCGGAAACAAAACTTTTATAAGCAACAAAAGAGACAAGCAAACTAATGAACAATGTAATGAAAGGAAATAGAAAAACGATACCAAATATTGACAGTGCCGTTTTAATTTTCGGAAATGCCGGCTTTTTCTTCTTAACAACAATCTTCTTAGTTTCGTTTTTCTTTTCCGAAAGTGTCGGACGGCTTGTCAAATTATTTTTTAACCAGTTGTACGTTTCAGCCAAAGAAAAACCTAAATTGCTATTAACCACTTCCGTTTCAAATCCTTTCGGTATAATTCTTGCCGACTTTCCTGTGTCGTATTTGGGTTCCAGTTTTCCGATAAGTTTTTGGTTATCGCTCCAAAAAGTGTCACCCGAAACCTGGCTACCCAAAACAAAAACTACTTTACCGTATGGCCCAAAAGAAAAAAGCCATTTAATTATCAATCTGACAGCATCCGCTATAAAAATCGGGTAAAACGTTTCCCCAACCGCCAGTGTCAGCTTTCTTTTCCAGAGCATTTCAGATAAAGATCTGGCAATTAATAAGTCGCTATCCAGATCAATTCGGGGTCCAAGTAAATCACCCAAAAACAGAATCGCGGTGTTATTTGAAATTTTAATTCTATCGACCTGATCCCTGTCAAATACATCAAAGGGGAAAATGACTACAGTTTTTGCTGCGTTTATATTCGGTAATGAAATAAAACCGGTATACTCTACGTATGCTTCGGTAGAGTTAACAAAACCGCCACAAAAAATTGCATAATCATAATGGTTATCGAAAGCGAAGTTCTTTATATCCAGAATATTAAATTTACTTTTGATTGATAGGTGCATTGTTTTATCTCTCCAATTGTTTACGTCTTTAGTAATAATGTTAATGAAACAATTCCTTGATAGAAGATTTTCAAGAATATTTAGTGCTAAAAAATTCGCATCTGAAAAAATACAGACAGATAATTTGGCCTGAGGGTTCATGTCATTAGTATTATCTCCGCAGCAATATTTATTTAACTGGTAATAAATTCCACGGTAAAAAGAGTTTTCAAGTTTTTAACAATAAAAATATTTTGCGTCATACTTTGGCAACGTGAAATTTTCATACAAAATTTTCCCGAATTACACGCCGCACCTTTTGTCCAATTCTTTGTTCACCAGAAAGTCAGCAACTCTATTTTTCGAACGGGGAATGTTTTTATAAGAAACGGCAAAACTAAGATTCTCGGATAATTTATTGACTTGGTGGAAAAGTTCTATAAGTTTTTTGTCTTTTACTTTGTATGCTCCGTTTAATTGCCGGACAACCAACTCGGAGTCCAGATAAAAGATTGCAGAGCCAACCGAAAGACTTTCGTAATTATCACATAGCCACTTAAGCGCAAGTAGCACGCCCTGATATTCGGCGTAATTGTTTGTTGATGCGTCCAAGAATTTTGATTCCTGCCGAATTATTTTTCCCTTCATTTCAGCAACAAAAGCGCAAGCCGCCGGCCCAGGGTTACCCCTCGCCCCGCCATCTGCATGAATAATGATCGCGTCTTCATTCATTTGAAACAGTTTACCATTTCGTTTCGAAATGGCCAAGCTTCGCTTACATCGAGTTTTCGAGATGCAAGCTCTGCTTATCACAAAATTTGCCTTCTTCTCTAAAGGAGATGCCGAAAATCGTAGCTAAAAGCAGCGTATTTTGCTGTAATGTAAACCAGTAGTGATCAACCAGCCCCGTCACCAATATAAACACCAAAGCCAGATAAAACATTTTATTATCAGAAAGCAGCGCTTTCTTGCTCAACTTAACCAGCAATAAATAGGCAAACAGCAAACCAAGGATTCCGGTTTCGCTGAAAATCAAAAGGAAAACATTATGAACCGGTTGCAGGTTCCATAAATAGGAACCCATAAATTTTATCCGGGGTGCGTTTACAACAAATGTGTTGAGCCCCTCGCCCAACAGAAACTTTTGCGAAATCATGCTTCCGGCGAGGGACGACAACTCTATACGTTGGCGTATGTTTTGGGGAAAACTCAGCCGATTTTGAAGTAAAGCCCTTGAGACAAGTGGAAAAACTAAACTAATTAACAATAGGGCTCCCGGAATATAACTAATATATTTAGCATTAGATAATTTGGCACGGATTAATATTAATAACACAACACAAAGCGCAATTCCTACAAACGCGGAGAGCGAGAAAGTTAATATAAGAGCAAAACAAATAACAAACATGCCCAAGATTTTTTCTGTAATTTCCTTTTTAGAATATGCAAAAAGTACCGTAATAAGTCCCAACCCCAAAAAACCGGCGAAAGAATTGGGATGGGAAAAGGTGGAATATGCTCTAATAAAATTCTTCCCCAAAATCGAAACAAGTGCTATTCCCGGAGTTGAAATATTAAAATTCCTTTCCCCTAAAAAATAAAACGGTCCACCCAGGGTTCTCCCAAAAACAAATTGACCTATCCCTATTGTGGAAAAGAAAACCAGAGAGTAAAACAGTGTTGAAAATAAAATCCTTGAGTTAAAAATTTCGCGCCTTTCCCAAACATAATAAGAAAAAAGTGCAAATTCAATCAATTTTAACCATTTATATATTGACGGAAAAATCGACGTTGAAAAGGCGGTGTTGAATACTGCCAATGAAACAAAAAGAATTATAAAGATTTCGTTTCTCCCGACAAATTCAAAAAATATCTTGTATTGATTTCGTATCCAAATCAAAAATACAGTCAAAAACAAAATGTCGGTTAAATAAATACTCGGCGCAAGATAGTCAATCCTAATTCCAAACACAAACGCTGATGGCGGCCAAAAATGAAGGGCCAACTGTGTAGGAATCAAAAAAATAAGAAGGTAATTTAAGAACTTTTCCAGCCGAACCCCGCAAGAAATCACTTTTTTGGCTTAATTATTAAATAACGGTCTTCTCCTTCTCCTTCAGATTCTGTGGTTATTCCTTTGTCCTCCGATAATACAAGATGGATGATCCTTCTCTGCCAAGCTTTCAAATTATATAAATTTTGTGGTTCTCCGGTTTCTTTTGCCCTCTGGGCGGTGGTTGCAGCCAAATCTTTAAGATAACCTTCTTCTTTTTCTCTGTAGTCCCCCACATTGACCAGAATTCTGTTCCACTCCCCCGTTTTTTGCTTTAAAAGAAAGCCCAAGACCGTCTGAATTCCCAAAAGCGTTTCACCTTTCTTACCTATTAAAAGCCCCGTTTCGTCACCCGCGTCTATGTTAACGGTAAAGGCTTCGTTGTCTTTGTCGTAAGATGCCTCCGCCTTGGCCTTGGTTGACATTAGGCTTAAGAGTTCGTCGGTCAATTTTTGTAGAATTTTTACTTTATTTTCCATATTAACTCCTACCGAATTTGGATTTTATCGAATCAACTACCGGCGTCAAACTTCCCCACCCTGACATACTAGCCTGTTGCCAAACGTTAACTATCGAAAAAACTAGCCAGTAAAGAGCAAGTCCGGACGGGAACTTTAAGCCGAAAATAAGAGTCATCAAAGGCAATGTATAGGTCATAGAACTTTGCATTGCAACTTGCATGTCGTCGGTTTGGGATTTGGTCTTCTTAGCAATCTTTTGCTCTTTTGAAAGATATGGAGCCGTAATTTTAACCGATAGAAACTGGGCAACAGTAGCCAATATCAGGAATATTCCGGGTAGCCCAAAAGGAATGCCTGGGACTTTAAAGGTATCGGGTTTGCTGATATCCAGGTACAAAAATTTAGTGTTTAGCGTTTGACCTTGCGAAAATTGTAAAGGAGCATACAGACGCTTATTAAGATTGGCGGTCACGTCTCCACTCGTGGCAAGGGCTGTGGTAAAGACATTGAAGAGAGCAATTAAAATCACGAATTGCAAAATATAGGGGAGGCAGCCCGCGGTAGGATTGATTTTATTCTGCTTATAAAGTTCCGCTTGGGCTTGGGACATTTTAAGTTTATCTGTACCAAATTTTTTTCTTAGCTTGGCAAGTTGAGGCTCCATCTCCTTAATCCGTTTCATTGATTGCATATAAGGTTTTGTAAGAGGCCTCATAAGAAAAATAAGGACAAGGCTAAAAACCAGTATGGCAATTCCCAGATTTTGGCCCAGAATTTTATAAAAAAGAATAAGGCCGTTGGTTAACGGCTGAACGAGTGCGATTGTAAAAATATTTCCCATTTAATTTAGTTACTGCTTAAATCCGGTACGGGGTCGTATCCCGACCCTCCCCAGGGATGGCACCTTGCGAGCCTCTTAATTCCCATGGTTAAACCCTTCCTGGTACCGAATTTATCCAAGGCTAGAATTATATACTCGCCGCATGTTGGTGTAAACCGGCAGGCTTTACCAAAAATCTTTTCCAGAACGGGCGAAGCAAATTTTTTGTAAAGTTTTAGGATACCAACAATCGGTTTATTCATCTTGATAAGCCGCATTCCTTTAAGGAAAGCCTCACCTCTTTCATTATTTCGGATGTAGGAATTCTTACTATCGATGTCTTGGCCAAAAACACAGCATCAAAGCCGTTAACTAAATCAATACTGGCAATTCTTACGGCCTCGCTCATTGCCCTTTTAAATCTGTTCCGATCCACCGCGTCCTTGGCAATTTTTGTAGAAACAATAAAACCGAAACAGCTCGGGTTCGCGTCCCCCCTTTTTATATATGCAATCCCGAAGTTTGCGGATTGATACACCTTCCCCTCCTTTTGGATTTTAGAAAATTTTGCTGTTCCTTTAAGTCTGAATTTCTTAGAAAGCATTTGGGGGATTACGAGACCGCAAGGTTTTTCCTTCCTTTAAGTCTTCTTCGTTTCAAAACCTGTTTCCCTTTTTTTGATTTCATTCTGACTCTAAATCCATGTTTTTTGATTCTTTTGGTTTTGCTGGGTTGATATGTTCGTTTTGTAGACATGTTCGTATTATAAATTGAAAATTGAAAATTGTAAATTGAGAATTGAGTAATTGGCCCTTGACGAATTGTGGATAACTTTGTAAATAGAGCGGGTATGGATAATAATCAGGTTTGGAAAGATTCTTTAGAAATAATCAAAGTTTCTGTTTCTCCCGCAATATTTTCTACGTGGTTTTCCCAAAGCCATCTGTCTGCCCTTGAGGAAGCGGGGGAGAGAACGATTGTTGAAATCGGATGCCCGACCTCGTTTGCCAAAAACACAATTGAATCAAGATATTTCGGACTGGTTCAAGATTCATTAAGTAAAGTGTTGGGGAAAAATTGCGACCTGACGTTTGTTGTTAAGGCCAACCCTAACAAACAAAAATCAACGGAGGAAACTGCGGCCCCTCTTTTTTCGGTAGAAAAAGAGGGAAAGGGTTTACTTGAAGTGCTACAGAGGGCCCGCATCAGGCCAAGTTTTACATTCGAAAATTTTGCGGTTTCCTCATCAAACCAAATGGCCCACGCCGCGGCCGAAGCTGTGTCCCAAAGCCTTGGAAGTGCCTATAACCCTTTGTTTGTCTGGGGCGGAGTTGGGGTCGGAAAAACACATTTAATGGCCTCTGTCGGAAATCATGTTCTAGGGGTTGACCCTGAGAAAAAAGTTCTTTTTTGTACCGGAGAGGATTTTACCAACGACATTGTTGAGGGGATCAGGAATAAAACCACACAGGCGTTTAGAAACAAGTATAGAAAGCTTGACTTGCTTTTACTTGACGACATCCAATTTATCGCAGGCAAGGAGGGTGTTCAGGAAGAGTTTTTCCACACTTTCAATGCGGTTACTTCTGTTGGCGGTCAAATTATTCTGACTTCGGACAGGCCTCCTTCGGAAATCTCCAAACTGGAAGAAAGACTTAGAAGCAGGTTCGAGGCGGGTTTGATTGTGGACATCGCTCTGCCCGACTTTGAACTTAGGTGTGCAATAACTCAAATAAAAGCACAGGAAAAAGGAATTGCGCTGACCCCTGAACAGGCTCAAATGATAGCCGCCAATTCGGAGTCCGCCCGAAAAATTGAAGGGCTTCTAACTAAACTGATGACGGAAGTTCATGTTAAAAAAGTTCCCGTCTCAAACGAACTTATCGAGGCGTCCTTTGCCAAAAACCTTGAAACGGGAAGCAATTTAAAAAGAAGCACCCCCGATGAGGTAACAGAAGTCGTGTCCAAATATTATCAGGTGGGCAAAAGACTTCTTTTGGGCGACAGCCGCGCCCGGCCCATAGCCCGGCCCAGACAAGTTCTAATGTATTTGCTACGGACACACCTCGGCGTTTCTTTGGAAGAAGTTGGGAGAGTGGTTGGGGGACGCGACCACACAACCGTTATGCACGCTGTGGAGAAAATCACCCAGTTGGCTACAAACGATGTGCAAATCCGTGAGGATATCTTGAAGATAAAACGAAGCATTTGAGGATAAATATATGCCCTTATGTACTTATCAACCGCAACATTACTTTTATCCACAAATATATACACATTATCTTAGGCTTGTTATGAACACGAAAATGTCCCGAAAAGTGTACTTAAAAAGTGTTAGTTCTCAACTTATCAACACCGCCTACTACTAGAACTACTAGTTAATATATGGTAAAAACAGAAAACGTAAACTAAATGAAACTACAAATTCTTCAGGAAAATCTGGAAAAGGCGGTTAGCACAACATCCAGGTTTGCCAGTACCAGAGCCCAGCTTCCAATACTTGGCAATATTCTTATTTCTACCAGAAAAAGTAAGATTTATGTATCGTCAACAAATCTGGAAATTTCGGCATCGGTTCAGGCGGGGGCGAAAATAGAAGAAGAAGGGGAAATAAGCGTTCCGGCTAAGGTTATTTCCGAGCTTATTGCTAATTTACCCAAAGAAACAGTAAATCTTTCGGCAGAGAAGGAGCAGTTGAAAGTTTCTGTGTCTGGTTTTGCTTCGACCATTCTGGGAATGAACGCATCAGACTTTCCCAAAATTCCGAATACGGTGGATAAGGAGAAATCAATCTCACTTTCTCAAAACGAGTTTGTAAAAGCCCTGAGTCAGGTCGTTTTTGCCACATCCACCGACGAAACCAGGCCTGTTTTGACCGGAGTATTATTTATATTTGGAAAAAGTTCGCTATCTCTTGTTGCAACTGACGGGTTTAGGCTTTCCAAAAAAACATTTTCTTTGAAAGCGGGGAAAGATACCGGTGACAACGTGGTTATACCTAAAGGAGTGCTTAGTGAAATTTCAAGAACTGTTTCGGAAGATGGGGAAATTCTTTTTGGTGTACAGGACAAAGAGAAACAAGTTATTTTCGGAATAGGGGATACAGTTCTGACATCACGCCTTTTGGAAGGTGAATACCCGGATTTTGCCAAAATCATTCCCAAAAGTTCGCCCATAAAGGTTCTTCTGGACAAGGAGGAATTTATGCGGGCAGTGAAGCTGGCATCAATATTTGCCAGAGAATCCGCAAACATAGTCAAAATACAAGTTTTGAAAGATTCAATTAAAGTCTCGGCCGAAAGTGGCACCGCAGGTAGTCAAGAAACCAAGGTGGATGCAAAAATAAATGCCGAAGGCCCTGAGCTTGCCGAATGGGAAATAGCCTTTAACTATCGTTTTTTGGAGGATTTTCTGCACTCTGCCTCAGGGGAAGAGGTAAAAATGGAGTTTTCTGGCGTTTCGTCTCCGGGGGTTTTTACCGATACGAGTGATTCTTCTTATCTTCACCTGATAATGCCGGTAAAAGTTCAGAGCTAAAGACCTGATAATGCAGGTAGATATAAAATAGCCTGGACACCCCTGGTATTTGGAAGTGTTGCCACTCCTGTCAGTTTGTAAACAGGTTGAAGATTTGTCGATGAAACTGAATCAAGTAAATAAGCGATGTCTATTCGGTTTATAACAATTTCTTTTACATAGTCCACGGTTAAATATTGGATAGGAGTTTCTTCCCCGTCCAGATTGATTAACACAGAGTTTGCGATTGAATCATTAACTTCTTTATAAGTTTTAATTGTGTATTCGGTTGGTCCTTTTTGCACATTACCAAAAACAACCAACTGGAGCGAATAAATATTTCCATCTTTTGTTAATTGTATATAACTGGTGCTTTCTGTTGAGGTTGGAGAAACGATTTCATACTCTGTAGATTTTGGTAATATGTTTACTTGATATAGGGAAAAGTCGTCTTTGGTTGACTTTTTGAAACCTTCATTTAAAGAACCTTCCTTCAAAAATTGTACGCTGCCCAAGGAATAACTGTTAGCGCTTAAGACACTACTGTCTGCGATAAAATTTTCGATGATGGCTTTAACCGCATCCTCAGATAATTGTTTATTTGGAGCAACAAAAGGCTCACCGGAGCTGTAGCGAATTTTGGATGTGTTTGTGTAGGCAAAAAAAGTTGCTTTGTCACTTTTCCAAAAGTAGGTTAAACCTTCCTGCGTATCATTTATTTTTGTAGAAGTACCGGAAAAACCCATAAATGAAGCTACTTTATTGAGATAGTCTTCCGTTAAAACCTTTTTTGTGACGCTTAAAAACGGAAGGCTACCAGTGTATTTAAAGTCGCCCTCCTTAATATTAAAGGATATCGACAAATTACCTTTGTATGTTTTGACAAGATTTGGTTTGCCGGGAACGATGCCGGAGCTTTTTTTAGGGCCCCCTTTCAGATAAATAGATATAATCCAAACAATACTTAGCAAGGATAAACCGACTAATGTTATTTTGGCTAATTTTTTTATATTCATATCATATATTTAATTGCATAGATTTCCCAGCTGGTTGGTGCACCCAATTGGAATATTTCTTTTAAGGTAAGGCTTTTGGGTTGTGGGGACAGACCCCGTATCAAAGAACTGAAAATGCAAGTGAGCGCCGCTGGTACAACTTCCGGTATTATCACTAATGCCAAGAGTTTGGCCAATTGTTACTTTTTGACCATCGGCAACTATAGTAGCACCCAAGTGCCCGTAATATGAAGTAAAAAGCGATCCGCAGGTAGAAACCACGCGTACCCACTTTCCCCCACAGGCACCTTCCCCGATGTTTACTATTCCACTATGCATGGCCACGATTGTTGCGCCGTTTACGCCTATGTCGATTGCGTTTGGTGTGTTGTAGTGGGTCCATCCCTGGGGAGTCATGGGTCCCTGCGTGACACTATTTAACCCCTCGTCATTAGCGAGTGGCCAGGCGTTATTTGGACACTCCATCGGAGGCTTCCCAATTATTATCGAAGCAGAGCCTGCTGTAGTAACCCCCTTTTCTTCTACGGTGTCCGCGGTAACCGTAAACGTGTTTACTATTGCAGAATCGTCGTAGTTGTGGGAGTCGAAGTTAAGAGTGTACTTAAAAGTAAAAGGCGAGGACGGTGAAATAGAATCTGGTGGAACGGGCGTTGCTTGAGAAGGACTTGGACAAGGAGGGGCTGCTCCGTTTTTGATTACTTTGCATTCATCTTTGAAAGTAATGTTGGTTAACAAACCTTTTTTGGCAGAAACAGTGACGGTATATTCAATTTTTGTTTTTGAAGGGATGTCTGAGTTGTTAAAAGGACCGGCGGGGCTAGCTTTTTTATCAATATTTATATAAGGATTCTGGAGTCCCATAAATGAACCCGTGGGGGGAACAATGTATGCACCGGAATTGATGATAAATAAAATAATTGCAACTAAAATTGGGATAACAACAACGATGACGATAACCGGAGTTGAAATGGTTATTATTATTGACCTTGCTATGCGGCCGAAAAACCAGAACGTTCTTCTGGCAAACAATGCCACAGAAAAACCCGTTCTTAAAGCGGTTGGGATAAATATAAGCCCACCAACAATAATAACGGGAATGGAATTTACTACGATTCCTCCTGCGAGCATTGCCCCCCCGACAATTTTTAAATCCTCCTGATGCTTTTTTGCCCACGAAGCGACTTTTTCGATAACCCTACCAAACAATGCGCCGAGGACTAGTCCCGCAATTGTGCCAATAACAGGAATTATTCCTGTCCCTATCATCGCACCAATTTTGGCGGACGCTGCGGTGAAACCAAGATTGGCGGCAATTGCTGAGGCACCCTTGGCCACTGCGTTTCCCAAGGCAACGTTCAGGCTAAGTTTGCCGGTTTGTCCTGCAGCTGCGGTTACAACCTTGGGTGCAACCTGCGTTTCTACTCCAATGGCGGCGCCCTCTGTAACACCGATTCCAACATTAATTCCTCCGACCAAGCCCTCTCCTACCAACGAGGATCCTTCTACAACAACGTCAACCGTTGCTTCGACACCCGTGGTTCCAATAAGATCGATACCCAAAAAATTACCTATGCCTTCCAGAAAAGCCGTTCCGCCGGGAATTTGTTGGATAACTGTTCCGAAAAGGCTTTCACCTAATGGGGCAGCCCTACCGAACCCGATGGAAGATAATACCTGTTGTGCAACCTTACTGTTATAAATTTCGGAGATGGCGCTGTCTGCAGGAAGTTTGGTAATTTGTGAATCGATAAAATTTCTTACTTGTCCGGTTAACAGTCTTTTTGCATCTTCACCGGCAAAAGAACGGACCTTATCAAGCGCGTTTGACTGGGCACCAAGAACATCGGTGTGGCCTTGATTTAGTTTTTCAAGATCTACTTCGTGGTCATAGCCCGCGGTGGGTTTGGTAGTAAAAGTTACGGCTAAATTTTCGGGACCGGTACCAAAAACGGAAGTGGCAAGGTTTTCGTTTACAGACGAAAGAATAACCTTGCTCAGTTGAGTTTGGTTTTTGTAAAAGCTTAACTCAGACGAAGCCCTTTTCAGGAATTCGGCAGTATTTTCATCGGTAATTACCTTAGGTAAGGTCTGTGTATCTTTGCCCAAGGCACCGAGAATTGCGGCTTGTGTGTTTGCTGATGACTGCGTGGTAAAATTATTTGCTGCAAAAACGGTATCGTACGCAGTCTTATTTGCCAAAAAATCAATTTCTTCACCAGTAAGAGTTCCCGAAAACGATGAAGCCAACCTTGCTTTAATGCTCGCCGCCAAGTCTTTTTGGAAAGATAACGGATGGTTTTTCGCCTCTTCTATAAACCTGGCAGTATTTTCGTCCGGTGCAGGTGATCCCTTAGCAACTTCAACCTTTGCGTATATTTTTTTATCACGAAGTGTTTCTTGAATTTCCTGCTGTTTTTTAATTGCCGCCTCAACACTCTTTTTTGCTTCCTCGACCGCACTTTTTTGCGAAGCCTCCCTTTTAACTCTTTCTTCTTCCATTGAAGCAAGCTGTTCGGTTGTGGGCCTATTGCTTTCAACAGGGTTGGTGTTTGTGAGTTTCCCCAAGCTTTGATCGACAATCTTAAGCGATTGATAAAGCTGGCCCTCCCTGACATTTTTTAGATCAACATCCGTGAGGAACCTAATATCTACGTCGAAATCCACCCTCCCACTCCATAAAAAGTTCCTGGTGGAGTACTTCCCGGGATCTGCCTTTCCTTGTTCGCCGACAACCTGAGGATAATAGAAAATGAGCGCGTTCCTTATTTCATCAATATCAATTTTAGTTAAAACGCGATTAAATTGTGCTCTTGCCATATTTTATTTAACTTCGTACGGGTTTGTATTAACCTTGATGACCTCCTGCGGTTTTGTGGTAATAAGTCTGTTTTCCTCCTCGGAGGCGACAACCCTGATGGGTGCGTGGTGAGGACCTGCAAAAAATATTCCTTCACCGACGTTTGCCGCCAGGAGTAGTTGTTTTTCTCCCTGAGAGAGATAAAAGACATCACCGATCTTGTCTATTGCTGCAGGACTTTGTTTAAGAAGAACCTGCATGGCGCTATTGGTGACAATGGCCTTGCCAATATCCTGGCTCAAAAAGTCTTCAACATCTTGTGTGATAGTGGTTAAGCCCAGATAATATTTTCTTGCCCTTTTAACGACGCTCCATAAGAATTGTGCCGTATCTGGGTACTTCATCATTTGCCAGGCCTCCTCGGCGATCAGGATGCGTTTCTTGAGGTCTTTTTTAACCCTTGTCCAAATAAAGTCAAGAATAATAAACATGGCAATGGGGCGAAGGGCATCCTGCAAATCCTTAACGGAAAAAACGGTAAAGGGATTATTAATATTGATATTTGTCTGTTTGTCAAAAATTCCGACAAAAGAACCGCGTACAAATTTTTCAATCCTTGCCGCAAGGTCAAGGGCTTCCGGCACCTCCATTCCGATAAGGGTTTTATAAAGGTCTTCCATAAGGGGAGGTTCGCGCCCTTGAGTATCCGGGTCCATTGTTATTCCTTTATTTCGGTATGTCATAACAAGAGCACGATCCAAAAGTGCTTCCTGGGTCGGGGTAATTACGCCCATGATTACTTTTAAAAGAGAGTGCAATGAGAGAATTTTTTGACCGAGCTGATTTTCGCCCTCTTCCCTAATTTGTGCTAAATCAAAAGGATTAATTTTGGCAGGAGCATTGAAAGAGAAGGAAATATATTCTCCTCCCACAGCAGCTGTTAGGGGTTTATATTCGCTTTCTGGGTCGATGACAATTACTTCCGTGCCCGTCATCAGGGATCTTAGAGCCTCAAGCTTAACAAAATATGATTTTCCGGCACCGGACGTGGCAAAAATTGTCATATTTGCATTTTCCAGACTGAAGCGGTCAAAAATTATAAAGGATTCGTTTTGGGAATTGATGCCGTAAAGAACCCCGCGGTCGCTTGAAAGTTCGGTTGAAGTTAGTGGAAAAGTTGTGGCGACTGAGGTTGTATCCATGTTTCTAGTCACGTTAAGCCGGTCCATTCCGAAAGGGGCCGTCGAAAGAAAACCGCTTTCCATGTCGAGAAGTGCGTGTTTGCTGACAATCATTAACGACCCGAGTTGGGATTCTACCTGTTTGGTTATGTGATTAAGCTCCTCAACCGAGTTGGCGGGAATTGTAATGTAAAAACTGAATTCGTAAAATCTTTCAATTCCTTTAACGAGCTGTTCCTGAAGGGCCTGTGCATCTTCAAGTTTGGCTTGAGTTCCCGGATCGACTATTTTTCCGCGTTCAATATCGGTAGACATTTCGGCTTCCATTTCTGCAATTTTGCGCCTGAGATCATCCAGCACGCTTTTGCCGTCAACGGGGTAGACATAAAAAGAAATATCCAGAGACGTGTCAATATTTACAACCGGTTCCAACCACCCGGGGGCAACAAATCTCGGATATCCGCCTACAAAAATCGTACGGAAATATATGTCATTGATTTTTATATAGTCAAAATCCTCCTCAATTGATTGCGGGGCGATAGCGTCAAGTAAACTCATTCCCTGGGCAATTGCAAGGTTGGGATTGATGACTTTGGGTTTTATCTCGGGTTGATTAGGTTTCATTTTTGCTCGTGTTCCAAAGTTACTTCCGGTTCTTTTTTGACTGCCGGGTGTTCGGGATTATATACGGAATGATAAAGGTCAATCAGATCGGCAGTTCCGAGTTGTTTAAATTTGATTCCAAGCCGCCCGGCTTGGCGGATTAAATGATCACGTCTCGGGTAGAGGGTAATTTTTGCTTTCTTAATAACATATGACTTGGGAAAGGGGAGAGGCCCAGCCCGTTTTGTAATGGCAGCAACAGATTTCCCCACACCAAGTTCAAGAGGAGACAAATAAAGAACAACAAAAAACCTTTTTCCGAGAACATTCTTTTTCTTAACGGAATCCACAATAAAAGTTTTGTAATTCTGCATTAGTTTGGCGAGGATGGGTTGTGTAATTTTTGATGCCTGTTCATCCAAAAAGTTTAAATATGAAGACACATCCTTTCTTTGTGTAAGAATTACTATTTGGACGGAAAAAGTCAGGGAATTAATCATTGCGGCGTAGGCTGCGATAACGGCGGCCTGTTCCTTTTCTGATAAAAGGCCGAAATTCAAGGATGTGGATTCCATGACAAGGGCCGCACCTCCGTCTTTATAAACGACGATATCATTTGTAATATCGGCTATGGGAAGGTGCTCTTGGGTTGTTGCCATCAGCGGTTTATCCGGGATACTTAAAAATGGAATTTTAGTTAACATAAGATTGTTGGACAGGTTGGGCATTAATTTGATTTACGGTTTGTTGAATAGGTTGGACCTCAGCTGTCGCGACCCTTGTTCCCTGAACGAGTATCGGCGGGATTAACATTCCCGCCGCTTCAAAACTGACGGGGGCAAATTGATAACCGTCCTTTTCGGTTGCGATTTCGTACCTGCCGCTGTCAAGCGGTGTAACAATAATGAAATGCCCGACCTTATTGCTTCTTAGAGCACGGACGGGACGCCCGACCTCGTCTCTTATTTCCATGATTGCCCCCTCGATTATGCGTCTATTTTCATCAACAACCTGTCCGACAACGACATTTGGGGTTGTGGGAGGATTTGGGGGTGCGGCATCAATAGAGAAAATGGCTTGTTTGGTCGAAACAATTTCGTCACCCGCGATAATTGGTGAAACAGCCTGAGTGGTCGCATTGATGGACGGTGCAACTTTTGCCTTTTCCTCAACTACCAAATGGGTTGGTCCCTGCTGGGTGATTTTTATAGGGAGGGCAGCCGGAATTTTTATTTCTTTTTTTGGCGCGGTTGGGCTTACGGCAGCGGAGACAGAGGCTTGGCTTTTCATCCCGGCAAAAATTCCACTAAGAGTTGCCATGAATCCCTGTTCAGCCGACTCAAATTTGGCCAAGGGACTTGTGGTTTGTCTGGGAGCAGAAAGATAAGCTTTAAGCGCTGCTTCCTGTTGGGAAGAGGCCGATGCGGGGGGAGCCCCAACCGCTTCGTCCTGAAAAAACTTGACGGGAGACGTGGTTTTTTTCCAGAAAAATTCAGTGGGGGTATAGATCGCTTTGAAAAAAGCAAAAATCCAGCGTTCCAGCGGCCGCTCCTCCAAAGGAACAAAAGCCATTGCGGCTCCGAGGATGGCGGAGACAATTACAAACGGCCATTTAACAATGCCGATAAGGGGGGAGGAATAAATGATAAGTGCGATAAGAAGCCCTCCGGCCAGTTGGAAAAACTGCTTAAGGGTCATGTCTCCTACCAGTTTGAATTGGTATGAAGAAACGTTTTGCGGTATCGGATGTTGTTCCATGGGACAGGTTTTACCCTACCTTTAGAGTACGTCGTGAAGCTTTGGTTGCAAGACGGAGAGCTTTTCACACCCATCTTTCCCCCTTATCATTCTTGTTATATAATTTGGGTATGCCCGACAATATGTCACCGGAAAATCCGCAAGTACCGATTTCCCCATCAGTGAAGGCTGTAATGAATCTTGGGGCGGAAGAAGCCAGAAATTTTCCCCAACCCAGCGCTGTGGTTGAATTTCCGGGTGCGGAGGAGCAACTCAAAGCTGCAGAGGAATTTCCCCAACTGGAATATAAATCCGACCTTCCTGATATAAGGATGCAAAAAGAAGATGATGATAAAGATCCCAATCGAGAGAGACTAAATGCTGAAATGAGAATGCAGGCAATGTATGGTGAGCGAGGGGGGTATATCAGGGAAATAACGGGGTCCCTTAAAATGCTGAAGAAACTTGAAGGTGGTAAAGAGGGCGAATTGGACAAGGAAAGGGAGAGAATCGCGGAGGATTATAAGAATATATTGCACACGTCTCTCGATGAAATTAATTCTCTTAATAAATACCTGGAGAATTTGAGAAACCCATATCCGTATGATTCCCGTTGGACCATCCAGTTTTTCGATCAAGCACTGGAGCAAGTAAACGACAGCTTAAGAAACCCAGAGAAGTTTGACAAAGAAGGGCTGGCTTTTCTTAAAGTTCTGAAGCGGGACTTCTTGTGGGCATCCTCCGCCGCCAAGGTGGACGAAGCAATGGGACCGGCTTTTGAAATGTATTTCGACGGTGAGATGGAACTTTCAAGACTTAGGACTTCGCACACGGAATTAACATCTGAGGATTTTATGCGGGTATTTAAAAAAGAAGTTCCTGGAGAAAGCCTAACAAAGAGTGAAATGGAAGATGTATCTAAAATCATAGGTAAGTCAACGGAATTAAAGTTTCAAACCAAACTGGAGAATGGGGAAACAGTTGAAAAGATCGGATTAAGGGAAGCCGCCATCGAAGTTCAGGACAGGTATGGGAAATTACTTTATCAATTAATTGGAGTTGGGCAAAAAAATCTGGAGTCTGTGTCTGATCCAAAGACGCTTCAAGAAGCCAATCAATTAAAAGAAAGCGGAGAACATTATGCAGAGTTTGACAGGGCAACTTATGAATTTTTATCGGAGGTTTTTAATGTCAAAAGCGTATTTAACCCCGCCGATTACGCCAAACTGGACGATGATGGCAAATTCGTAATCACCAACCAAGACAAAAAGGATGAAGTTTTGCCAAAAGCCTTTGAGTCGTTTAGATATAAGGACAAGAAAGGAATTAACAAGGACGGTTATAGAGTGAAAGAAGCCACGATTAATCCGTTTTGCATGGACCCAAGATCCGACGAACTTGCCGTGAGAACTTTCAGAGCGAGGGTGCAAGAACTTATAAAAAACAATGACACCTATGTGAGTTTACTTCAGAAATGGAATGAAGATTTCACCTCCGGCCAGCTCAACGAAACGCAACTAACAGAGAAGATACAAGAACAAGTGGGAAAGATCTTTGATATTACGGATGAAAAGATCTTAAAGTGGGAGAATCTGGACGAACAAGGTCCGTATGACCGTCTAACCGATACAGTAATGCGCAATTTGAATAATTTGGAATACGGGACGTTGGCTTCGGGGGACCTGGGTTGGGAGTGGCACTACGATAAAATCTCGCCATTCAAAATTGAAGAGGGTTCCAATCCACCAAGCATAATAGTTGAAACAAGATTAAACGGAGAAAAGATAAGGTGGAATAAAAACGATATTGACCCCAAGGTTTGGGATGTATTTACCACAAAGATTCTTTTTAAAGAAACGAAACTTGGCCGGGACGGCAGAACGTTTTTTATTGACAATTCTGGAAGAGAGGTTTTGGCAGTAAAGACCGGGTTAACACAGGGAGAATGGGACGCACTTTCCCCGGCGCAAAAAGCAGTGAAGCACAGTTCCTATGAATTTTCGCCAAACGAATGGGCGACACTTTCATCTAAAATTGTTGAAACGGAAACGGGCAATACAAAACCTGACACAGACCGTTTACAAGTTGATAATGGGGTTCAGTTTTTTGTAAAAAGAAAGTCTGAGTTGGGGAGTATTTATGACAATCACGACGTCACAACAGTAATGTTTTTAGCGAGGCACCTGATTGAGTATGACAGCCTGGCTGATACCAGAAGCACAATCTTTCCGCCCACCATTGGTTGGTACAGGGATCTTTGGGAGAGTGAGCCTCCATATTGGAGGCCGAAGATTGAAAATCTTGCTCCAAATGATCATGGGTTGAAAAAAATGCTTGGGTTGGAAGGAGATACCGGTATAACCGGTGCAAATAATGTTTTGGAAAATAAAGTTGGCCGTGGTGCATATTCGATTGGGGAAGGTAAGAGGGGTGAACAGACCTACGGTCGTTATGATCCAAAAGCCGCTGAATATATAAAAGAAAATGTTTGGGCATTTGTCACGCCGTTTTTGGAAAAGCCGGGTGATGCAACTAGCGATTTTTTGACCCTTCCTGTTTTTCTACCAACCCAAATAAAGGACATGAATTTCTGGAGAATGGTTTCTTTGGAGGGACCGTCTGCAAAAATACGCAAGTATCCAAATGAATCAATCTGGCATAAGAGACTTAGCGGGGTGAAATTGTCTGAGTTGAAGTGGGAGAACATGGATAAATACAAATACAGTTGGGCTATTGTGACCAATGACCAAATGGAAAGATGGCTGGGTCCTTTGGCAACTCCGCACGACTTTAACAGGATGACGGCAGATGAAGTTAAAAAGCACTACATGATGCCTTCCAGTAAATCCGAAAAAGAGGCTGGTAAAAGGGCAAGACTGGGAGGCCGTGGAGGTACAGTCCCCGAAGGTGTTCTTAGGGCAACCGTTTTTGCGCAAAACAAAATAATTTCATCAATTGGATTTAGTAATGTTTTGGAGAATTCTGCAATAGGACCCATTCTTGACGCCGGGATTCATGAATGGGTCAAAAAATGGGTTTCCCCTTGGGTAAACGTAATACTTGATATGCCGAGCTTTGTTCGTGACTGTACCAACTATGGTGGAACGGCTGCTCAATCCGCGGTAGTAACTTATTTGCAACTGGAAAGATATATTCGGTCTGTGGTTAAGACGTCGTATCTACAGAGAGATGACGTAGATACATCTCTGTTTTCCGCTGGAAAGTTATATAAATAAGTTTATTTTTCCTCTCCGGGGCCAACGGTTTTTGTTACACCCATTCTTTTACCAGTTGCTTGTCCCAGCGACTTATTCCCGTACTCTGCAATAACGCCGCCAGCCCTTTTTAATAATCCACTACCTTTTGCTTCAAGAGTGGAACCCAAGAGCAAAGCTCCGGTGCCTGAAGCGACGCCAGAAGCTACTCCAGTTCCTTGTTTTACAATTCCACTAACCGGCCCGTAGGCCTCACCCATCGCAGTACCAAATGAGAATTTCTCGCCCATAATAACTCCCTTAAGCATGTCCGGAACTTTTGGGATTAAGGTCATTATACCAAAACTTATAGCCAAAAAGATAATTCCATCTATGCCGCTCGGTTGGCCCAAACCCTTAGTGCCTATTATGCCGGGTATCCAGTTAATAGTACCGAAATTTACCCAATAACTGGTAACATCTTTAAATGCTTGGCCGTATGACGTCCAGAGAGTTGCCCAGGCAAACCAAAAAAGAAGACCAACAACTGGAAATACGAGGATATCCGCCATAAGTCTCTTAAACCAAACACCAAAACCCATCGACGGAGCAATTGTGCCTGCCAATATTTGAACAGGAGCCGTAATAATTGATATGTACACACTAACCAGAGTCTTGATCAAAACATAGGGAATTTTAAATGTATACCAGATGCAAAGTACCAGAACCCAGACGGCAATCAGCACAAAGACAAGCGCTAAGATCATTCCAAAAAGATCGACTCCTGCAGCGAAAGTCGTTAAAAGTGACACCACGGCCGAAATGAAAAACATAACAGTATATGCGAGCATCATAAAAAATACCCAAAAACCACCGAACATTTCATAACCTAACCCTGTACCTGCGATTGTTGCAAAAGCGTTGTTAATGTTGTGGGAGAATCCGGCATAATTTAACAAAAGCGCAAAAAGACCCGACACAACATACATCAGGTCAATTGCAAAGCCGGCAATAGCATAGGAAAAAGTAATGAGAACCATGGCTACGATTACTTTCGGGAGGGCAGACTGAACCGAAATTACCGTTTGCGGACTTAGTTTCACCCTAAACATAATCATAAAAGCAAAAACAATTATTACCAGAACAAGAAGGGTATAAGAAATGTCTCTAAAACCCTTCCAGTACTTTTGTATCCAACTGAGACCGGTATATCCGATGCTCTGGGCTTTGACTTCGGAGACTAGGGAGAATTTTTTCAGGAGATCCTTGGTATAACCGATTCCCGATACACCCCTACCACTACTATCAAAAACGAGGGCAATAAACGGTTTATTGTTATAACTTATTGGATTGGGGAAGATTTTATCAGTCATCCTCTTAACCAGGTCTATAACTGCTCCACCGCAATTATTTAAATCAATCGTACCTGTACCGAATCCTTTCATAAAACACGAGATAGTATTCTCACCAACAACAGTTTCAACCATTCTTACGGGCATAAAGAGAAAACTCCAAATTACCCACTGAACCTGGGCTGCCGTGTAGCGTTCACCGAAGATTTCGTTTGCGGGAGAAGTGTTTGTATCGTAAACTTTTAGATACCACTCGAAAGGATTTTGGCTATACCAGGTCTGTGCCTTGGCGGGGGAGAGGTATGGAGCAAAAGAAAAAAGAATAATTAAACCAGCCAAAAATGATAAGAGCAGCTTTTTCATACACCTAATACTAGCAAAATTTATTAACAAATGTTAGCCGTCATTGATAAATTGAACAGTCTATGGGTACCCCTGCAGGAATCATTTCATCTGTGTTACATTGTTCGCAATATCTCACATCTGGCTTCGATTCAAGCGTCTTGCCGGTCTCGCAATAACTTTCTACAGAGTCGCAATAACCCTTCCCTTCTCCCCACCTGAATTGTGAACAAGATGTTACCCTACATCCATTGGCAAGACCGTAAAAGTAGGCTGCTGCCGTATAATCCCCATCCTCAATTGAATAATTAGCAAGAATATAATTACCATCCTTCGCCCAACCACTAACACATTTACCATCAGCTTGGCAAAGCTTGAAAAGCATTGCCCTTGCCAAAAGTTCTGCAGAATCGGTAGGATCGCAAAGATCCAAATTGTCATTTCCGTTCCAAGCCATATATTGATTGCAGGCAATTCTTGTAGGTCCGCAATAATTGCCGATACAGCAACTAAATGTTCGGCCGTTTCTCACACACGAATCAGTACCTATAAAGAGGGGGTTATTTGCTGTCTCAACCTCAATGATTCCCTTAAGCATGCAGCAGGGGACTTTGTATTTATTTGCTACCGCGCAAATGTCACCCGATGCAGTTGTTGTGCTTGTTGGCGGTCCAAAACTGATGGGTTCTCCATATCCTTTTGGTCTTAGAAGTGTTTGAATTCCTTTTAGGAAATATTCCGAAATTCCGCCTATGTGGGGAAAATTCAGTTCACCTGATGAAGCCTGCGCTCCCGTGTAAGTAACACTGGTCGAACCCGGAATGTCTTTGAGGGTTCCTATCTGGGTTCCAAGTTTGGGAAACATCCTTTTGACAACTGCCGTTGGTCCTGCTACAAGTCTTGACCAGATATCATCGATTTTGGGAGTATTTGACGAGGTGGAAAGAGCAATCGAAACAGTTTTACTGCATGTTTGTGGAGGCAAGGGTGTGGGCGTTGGTTTTGGGACTTGGTTAGGTAGCTTGCAACAGTACCAGTTTCCATTACAAGACCCCGTTCCTCCCGTTCCTCCCGCATCTCTA
>JBGPAU010000009.1:0-25754 GCA_041480845.1 Patescibacteria group bacterium
GAAAGAAAATTAACTTTTGTTTCATTAATAAAAGATGACCCGACAGGCTTGGGTAGGGTTATTAGAGGAGAGAATGGTTTAATTACCAAGATTGTCGAAGAAAAAGATGCGACCGATGCGGAGAGAAAAATAAAAGAAGTTAATGACGGATTATACATATTTGATAAAGGTTGGTTTAGCGAAAATATAAAAAGAATTAAAAAAGGTCCTCAAGGAGAATTTTATTTAGTTGACATAATTAAACTTGCAATCGATCAGGGAGATAGGATGGCAACTTACACTCTGCCGAACGATGACGAATGGCAGGGGGTAAACACCCAGGAACAATTAGAAGAAGCCAATAGAAAGATGGCGGCAAGACTAATTACTAATGATTAAACGTATTCATATGATGGGTGTTGGCGGGAGCGGAATGAATGGCATCGCCTACTTGGCCAAAGAAATGGGATATCTCGTAACCGGTTGCGATCTGGAAGAAAGTACTGCGTATTCTGATAATTTTTATCACGGGCATTCACCCGATCATCTAAAAAATATCGATTTATTAGTTGTTACACCTGCAGTTTTTTATCAAAACCCGGATAACTCCGAACTTGTCGAGGCGCAAAAAAGAAAAATTGTTATTACATGGCAGGACTTTTTGGGTAAATATCTTCAAAAAGGGAAAAAAGTAATTTGTGTTGCAGGAACTCACGGGAAATCCACCACAACAGCTATGGTTGGCAAACTTCTTGCAGATGCTGGACTTGATCCCTTGGTCAATTTGGGTGCTAATTATAAAGATTGGAATGGTGGAGCCAGGTTTGGAAAAGGAGATTATTTTGTAACCGAAGCAGATGAGTTTTTCGATAATTTTTTGTACTATCACCCCGAAATAATTATCTTAAACAATATCGAGTTTGATCATCCGGACTACTTTAAATCCGAGAAGCAAATATTCGACAGCTATAAAAGGTTTATCGGTAACCTTGTAGGTGAAAAAGTATTAATAGTAAACGGAGACTCACCTGGTGTTGAAAAAATTCTCAAAGAAATCGATACCTCCAATATAAAAGTAATTACGTATTCATTAAAAAACTATAAAGACGATTTACACCTCAAAGTAATGGGAAAGCATAATGTCGCGAATGCCCTGGGTGTAATTGAACTTGGCAAATATTTAAAAATCGACAAGGATGTAACTGTTAAATCACTTGAGAGTTTTCCCGGAGTAGGCAGAAGAATGGAACTAATTTCTGGTTTGGGTGAAATACCGGTCTATGACGATTATGCCCATCACCCGACCGCAATTAAGGCGACATTGGATGCACTTAGGCAGAATTATAAAAATAAAAGAATTTGGGCGGTTTACGAAGCGCATTCATATTCCAGAACCAAAGCCCTTCTTTCCAAATATAAAGGTGTTTTTGATTCGGCAGATAAAGTGGTTATCGGGCCCATTTTTAAAGCGAGGGATAGCGAAACATTCGGGATCAATGAGGAATCAATTGCTAAAGCTTCGGCACACAAAGATGCTACCTGTTTTAATGAAACCGGAAGGATGTTTTCATTCCTTAAGGAAAATTTAAAACCCGGTGATGTGGCTATTGTTATGGGTGCAGGGAAAAGTTATTTGTGGGCGAGGGAAATTGCAAAATTTATTGACCCGAAATTTTCAGATATTACTTCTTTCAAAGTTGGCGGAAAAATAAAAAAATATTTTGAAGTTAAGACCAGAAAAGAGATCGACGGTGCCATTAACTATGCAAAGGAGAATAATTTACAGATTTTTATAGTTGGAGATGGAACAGACATTTTGGTTTCAGATAAAGACTTTAACGGCGTTGTAATTAAGTTTACAGGTAATGGTTATAAGCTGAATGAGGCAAAAGATATTAGAATAACAGCACAAGCAGGTATGAAATGGGATGATTTGGTCGAATACGCGGTTAGAAATGAATATCAAGGCATCGAATGCATGTCAGGCATTCCGGGTACGGTTGGCGCTTCTCCCGTTCAAAACATTGGTGCATACGGACAAGAAGTTAAAGATACGCTAATTAGTCTCAGGGCTTTTGAGTTTAAAACCGGGAAGTTTATCGACATTTCAAATAAAGACTGTGAATTCGGATATAGAGAAAGTTTCTTCAAAAAACCTGAAAATTGGCAGAAATATCTAATTACCTCTGTCACTTTTAAATTGAATAGGAATAATAACCCGGTGGTTAAATATGAATCTCTTCTAAATTACCTAAACGAACGAAATATTAACAACCCATCCTTGGAACAAATTAGAAATGCGGTCCTAACTTTAAGAAAAGAAAAATTGGAGAACCCCGATGAATTTGGTAATGCCGGGTCTTTTTTCAAAAACCCGGTTGTAGATAAGGAAGTCCATGGCATCCCGGGCTATCCGTTTGGAAATAAATACAAACTCTTTGCCGGCTGGCTAATTAATAAAACGGGATGGAAGGGGAAATCGTATAAAGGTGCCGGTGTCTCATCTAAGAACGCACTCTTTATTATTAACAAATCGGGTAAGGCAAAATCGTCTGATATCGCCGAACTTGCTCAAAAAATAATTGAAAGTGTAAAAGAAAAATTCGGAATAGTGCTTGAACCCGAAGTTCAATTTATAGGTTTTGGTAAAAAGGTTGCTATTTTAGGATACGGTCTTGAGGGGCAGGACGCTGAAAAGTATTTTAAAAGCTTGGGAGATGATGTCGCAATACTTGATAGGAAGTTTGACGAAAACTACCTTGAATATTTAGGTAATTTTGATACGATCGTCCGCTCTCCCGGAGTTTACAGATTTTTACCCGAGATTGTAAAAGCCGAAAAAGGCGGAGTTGAAATAACGTCGGCTCTAAAAATCTTTTTTGAAAAATGCCCAGGCAAAATTATAGGGGTTACAGGAACTAAAGGAAAAGGGACAACTTCAACTCTAATCTATGAAATTCTTAAAAATGCAGGTAAGGATGCTTATCTTGTAGGAAATATCGGGAAACCCTATTTGGAACTTTTGCCAAAATTGAAAAAAGATAGCTTAGTTGTGATGGAATTGTCTTCCTTTCAATTAATTGATTTAGCCATGAGCCCCCACATCGCCGTCGTTCTAAACATTACCCTTGATCATATGGATTGGCACAAGGACAAAGAAGAATATATAAAGGCAAAAGAAAACATCGTCAGACACCAAACAAAAAATGACTACGCAGTTATAAATTCCGAATATGACGTACCTCGAAGTTTTTCTAAATTAACTAAAGGAAAAGTAATTTTGTTTAGTAAAAAAGATTTGGAAAGTAAGTATAAAGAGAAGTTGTTGCTGAGGGGAGAGCATAACCTGGAAAATATTGCCGCTGCCGTTTCTGTTGCAAAGATAGTTGGCGTCAACAAAAACACGATTTTGCGGGCAGTACAAACTTTCAAAGGTCTTGAACATAGACTCGAATTGGTCGATTCAGTAAATGGCGTTACTTTCTACAATGATTCCTTTGCAACGGGCCCGCAACCGACAATTGCCGCGATTAAATCATTCACCGAACCGGAAACATTAATTTTGGGAGGAAGTGACAAAGGTTTAGATTATACGGAACTTGGGGAAGTGATACATAAAAAATCGAATATCAAAAATATAATATTGATCGGCTCTACGGCGGGTAAAATAAGAGTAGCTATCGGAGAAAAAGATTTGAAAACCGCGATTTACGATTTAGGATTTACGCTGATGAAGGAAATTGTCGGTAAGGCGTTTGAGGTTACCCCAAAAGGCGGAGTAGTAATATTATCACCCGCTTCGGCATCGTTTGATATGTTTGAAAATTATAAAGATAGGGGCATGCAGTTTAAAAAAGCTGTCCTGCAAATAAATGAAAAAGAAACTTAGAGTGGTAGTGTTGATGGGAGGAAGGTCTTCTGAAAGAGAAATATCTCTTCTTTCCGGTAAAGAAATCTTGGCAAATATCGATAAGAATGCTTATTCCGTTTCTTCCGTGGAAATTCCAAAGAACGGTAATAAATGGATTGATCAATTACTAAGATTAAAGCCTAACCTTGTTTTTATAGCTTTGCATGGGACTTTCGGAGAGGACGGGTCGATTCAAGGTATGTTAGAACAACTGGGGATTTCCTACACCGGTTCAGGAATATTAGCTTCAGCTATCGGAATGGATAAGATTTTATTTAAAAAAATAATGCGAACCGAAAAAATCCCCGTACCCAAAGATATCAGTTATATCCCCTGCTTTGTAAAGCCAAACGGAGAAGGTTCATCAGTGGGTGCATCTCCAGTCTTTAAACAAAATATGCTAAAGCCAGCAATAAAATTAGCTAAAAAATTCTCGGATGATGTTTTGGTAGAAGAATATATAAAAGGGATCGAATTAACTTGCGCCGTTATTGGAAATGAAGACCCTGTTGCCCTGCCGGTTATTGAAATACATCCTCTCAAAGCAAAATTTTTCGATTATAAGTCTAAATATAAAATAAACGCGTCGGAAGAAATTGTTCCTGCCGGAATTTCAAAAAATATGGCAAAAAAAGTTCAGGAGCTTTCGATCAAGGTTTATAAAATTATTGGTTGCAGCGGTTTTGCCCGCGTAGATTTCATTTTAAAAGACAATAAATATCCTATTGTTTTGGAAATAAACACGATTCCGGGTTTGACTAAAATGTCCCTTGTTCCTAAGGCGGCAAAATCAGCAGGCATTTCTTTTTCGAAATTGATTGATAAAATAATCCATTATGCAATTTAAGTATAAAAGTTGGGTTGAAGTCTCAAAAAGCGCCTTACTCCATAATGTAGACGTTTTCCGAAAAAGTGTCGGAAAAAATATAAAAATCGCTGCGGTGGTAAAAGCAAATGCATACGGACATGGGCTTAGAGAGACCGTTCCACTTTTGAAAAATAAGGTGGATGTATTTGCGGTTGACAGTATTGACGAGGCGCTTGTAATTCGGCAAATTGACAGTTCGGTTCCTGTATTGGTTCTCGGATATATAACGTTATCAAATCTTTCGGTACCAATTGAGAATAATGTTTCATTTGTTGTTTACAATATGGATGCTTTAAAGAACATTGCCTCACTGAAATTAAATATACCGGCAAAAATTCACCTAAAGATTGAAACCGGTTTGAATAGGCAGGGAGTTAGGAAAAATGAAATACCAAAGTTTCTTCAATTCATTAAAATCCATAAAAAGTACTTTATTTTTGAAGGAGTTTCTACGCATTTTGCAAATGTAGAAGATACGCTAGACCCCACCTTTGCAATGGAGCAGCTTACTGAATTTAAGAAAGCGATAAAGATTATCCGAAAAGAGGGTTTTCGTCCTCCTCTTATTCACTCTGCAGCGTCCGCGGGAACGCTTCTTTATCCGGAAACTCATTTTTCAATGGTAAGGGTTGGCTTCGGTATTTACGGCTGGTGGTCTTCGCTTGAGACGAGAGTTTCACTATTGGCCCAAAAAAGAGATTTGGTGTTAAAGCCTGTTTTAACCTGGAAAAGCATAGTTGCTCAGATTAAAAAGATTTCAGTTGGCGAATCTGTAGGTTACGGTCAAACATGGTTTGCAACAAGAAAAACAAAAATTGCCATAATCCCCGTTGGCTATTCGGACGGATATGACAGAAGACTTTCAAATATCGGCAGGGTGATAATTAACGGACATTACGCAAACGTAGTCGGCAGGGTGGCGATGAATATGATTATGATTGATGTAACTGATATTAAAAACGTTAAACTGGAAGATGAAGTTGCCCTTCTGGGTAACAAAGACGGTCTAAAAGTCTCTGCCGATGAATGGGCTAAGAAAATTGGTACAATAAACTACGAAGTGGTTTCGAGAATTAGCCCGCTTTTGCCCAGAATTATAAAATGAAGAAGCTCAATCCAATCGTAAAATGGTGGGTAACGCCAAAACTTCCTCCCGAAGATGTTTTTGCTTCCCACAATTTCATCTCTCAATGGCTGGTCCACCCCCTAAAAAGACGGCTGGCGAGATGGTATTTAAAACTTCTTCAAAAGTACACAAAGGTAAGAGTAATTGGAATAACCGGTAGTACAGGCAAGACTACCACTACGGAAATTCTGGGATCAATTTTAAGCACTGACGGCAAAACAGTCTGGTCTGAGGAAGGGGTTGACCCTGTCTATAATATTCCAAATACAATATTACGGGCCGCTTGGGGTACAAAATATATAATTTTAGAGATGTCGGTCGAGTATAGAAATGAAATGGATTATTATTTATGGCTGGCAAAGCCGGATATTGGGATTGTCACAAATATTGCCACGACCCATACGGAGTTCTTAAAAAATGTAGAGGGAGTGGCTTCAGAAAAAAGTAAGCTAATAAGAGCACTGTCCGAAAATGGAGTGGCAGTACTTAATTTAGAAGACGCTGCGGTTAAATCCTTTGCTAAATTTACCAAGGCCAAGGTATGCTGGTATGGTGGCGCGAGCGGTATCTATCCGGAAGGCGTTAACCTTAATGAGGACTTGAGTACATCTTTTACTCTGGTAATTGGAACGAACAAAAAAGATATCCAAATGAAAGCGTACGGAGTGCAATTTGTTACCAATGCCGTTGCCGCCTCGGCTGCCGCGTTTTCACTGGGATTGAACTTGGCAAACATTTCCTCCGGCATTGAAAAATTTAAGCTCTCCAAACACCGGTTGAACATTACGATAAATAAAAATTTTGGAATGATATTTGATGACTCCTACAACAGCAACCCAAAGGCCGCAAGTGAATCATTGGATACATTCATTAAACTTGCAGACTCAAAAACTAAAATAGCCGTATTAGGCGACATGCTTGAACTTGGTATGTTTGAAGAGTTATCTCATAAAGAGCTTGGGAAAAAAGTCGGTAAATTGGGATTTGATTATGTCGTAGGTGTAGGCAGGGGTTCACGGTTTGTAGTTGAAGAAGCCAGCAAGTTGTTAACTAAAGAGAAATGTTTCCTCACTTCTAACGTGTCCGAAGCAGCCATGATCGTTAAACCGCTTCTGAATAGTAAAACTACACTTTTTGTTAAGGGTTCGCGTTCAATCCATCTTGATAAACTTGTGGATTCTCTTATATGATTGCCTCTTTTCACAGGCAAGGATATAATCTGAAGGGTAGCCTATATGACTAACTTTTTACCCCTGGCTCTGGGGCTTATCATTTTCTCATTCCTGATCTGCTTTGTTTTAATTGTTCCTTTTATAAACCTCCTCTATAAATTAAAATTAACCAGGAAGCGTGAGGCCCCAAGAACCGGGAAGATCCCCCTTTTTGACAGACTGCACGATATTAAAACCGGTACTCCTGTAGGAGGCGGTATTTTATTGATAGTTTTGATTTCCGTTTTGTTTGCCGTTATTTTTCCGCTTTCTTCGTACCTTGGTATGTACATCAGAAGTTCATTTCCTTTAAGGACGGAGCTGTTTATCATATTTTTTACATTTATTTCTTTCGGGGTTCTTGGTCTTTCAGATGATCTTCTTAAGATTTTTGCCAAACCGACGAGAGGCGTTTTGGGACTTTGGTTTGGACTAAGGCGAAAGCACAAGTTTGCTTTACAATGTGCGCTTGCCCTATTTATAGGGTTTTTTATTTATAAATATCTTGGAATCCAAATAATAAATATACCGCTTCTTAATATTGTAATTAATTTGGGGATTTGGTATATCCCCTTTGCCGCTTTTGTTATCGTTGCGTTTACAAATGCTTTTAATATCACGGACGGGCTGGATGGCCTTTCGGTGGGACTTTTGGTGATTTGTTTAATTGCATTTGAAATAATCGCTGCGGGGAATCTGGATACTCCGCTTTCTCTTTTTATATCTTTGTGGGTTGGAGGCTTAATTGCCTTTTTGTATTTTAATGTTTGGCCGGCAAGAGTATTTCTGGGGGATGCGGGAGCGTTATCATTTGGGGCAATGCTTGGTGTTATTGGGCTTGTTACCGGAAAAATTATTGCGCTCGTTATTATCGGCGGAGTTTTTGTAATAGAAGTGGCTACATCAGCTATTCAAATAATCGGATGGAAATATCTGAAAAAACCAATTTTCCCGCTGGCTCCGATTCACCACACCTTGCTGGCTAAGGGATGGCAGGAACCCAAAATTGTGATGAGGGCGTGGATGCTCGGCCTTCTTCTCGCGATTTTTGGTCTTTGGCTGGCGACTATTTAAAAAGGATAAGTGAAAAACCTTAAATCAAAACTTTCGAAGCAAAATGATTCAGTTGACAAAAAGTTATTATTCTTAATATTTGCATTTATAGTGATAGGTTTGGTAGCCGTTGCTGATACTTCCGCTCCTCAGGCTCTAAATAACTATGGTGACAAGTTTTATCTTTTAAAACAACAACTGGAATGGGCGGGGGTGGGTATATTAGTACTTCTTATTATCTCAAAAATAAAGTATACATTTTGGGAAAAAATGGCAACTCCGATCTTTTTTGTCTCATTAATCTTTTTGATAGTTGTTCTTTTACCGCGTCTGGGTTTTTCAGCTCTTGGGGCAAGGCGTTGGATTTTTTTGGGTCCTCTCAATTTCCAGCCATCGGAAATTGTTAAGTTTGCCCTTTGTTTATATTTTGCAAAGCTTGCTTCAAAAGCCAAAAGCGCCCTTTCATATTTCCTGCCGCTTATTTTAATAGTGGGCTTAATTATGCTTCAACCGGATTTGGGAACCACCCTTATTATTGTTGTTATCGGACTTTCCCAGATTTTTGTTTCCGGGGTAAACCTTTGGTATCTTTTGGATGCGGGAGTAATAGGATTTCTCGTTGGAATTCCTTTGATCCTTCTTTCTCCATATAGGAAGGAAAGGCTTCTTACTTTTTTACAAATGACTGAAGATCCACTGGGTAAGTCGTACCACATGAGACAAATACTTTTAGGTTTAGGATCGGGTGGAATATTCGGAGTGGGACTTGGAGCTTCCCGTCAAAAATATTCTTTTCTTCCTGAAGCGTCAACCGATTCAATTTTTGCCGTCATCGCCGAAGAACTGGGGCTGATAGGCGGGATTGTGGTGATTGGTCTTTTTGTATACTTTATTGTACGGACGCTTAAGATTGCCCGGAATGCTCCCGATACTTTTTCCAAGACTCTTGCAATCGGAATTGCGACTTGGATTGGGGGACAGGCATTTTTAAATATTGCCTCAATGGTAGCCCTGGTGCCTTTAACAGGAATTCCTCTGCCCTTTATTTCCTACGGCGGCAGCAGCCTGGTGATGATCTTGGCTGCCTGCGGTATACTCCTTAATATATCCAGGTTTGCGGTATTAGAGACAAAGCATGGAAAACCCAAAATCCAAAGAACATAAAGTAGTATTAACTGGCGGACATGCGGCAACCACCGCAGTTGCCGTTGTTGAAGAAATAAAATCCGGCGGTCTAGATTGGGATCTTTATTGGATAGGCGTAAAAAATGCCATTGAGGGCAAGAAAGTTGTGACTTTGGAATCTGAGGTTTTGCCCGGACTCGGAGTAAAATTCTTGCCTTTGATAACCGGCAGAGTTCAAAGACGTTTTACTGTTTGGACCATTCCTTCAATACTGAAAATTCCTATTGGAATTCTTCAGGCGTTTGCCTATTTGGTAAAAATAAAACCCCGCGTAGTCCTTTCATTCGGGGGATTTGCCGCATTTCCTGTGGTACTTAGTGCAAAGCTATTGGGCATCCCTGTTGTGATTCACGAGCAAACCTCCGTTGCCGGTAGAGCCAATCTCTTTTCAGCAAAATTTGCGTCCGTCATTGCCATTTCCAGAAACGAAAGCAAAAAACACTTCCCCGCAGATAAATGCGTACTTACGGGAAATCCTGTGATGAAAGAGATTGTAAAAGTTAAGCCCAAGTCGAAACCGGGAAGTACTCCGGTGATTTTTATAACGGGCGGATCCCGCGGCTCTCAAAAAATCAATGGAGTGTTAGAGGTAATACTAAAAAAACTTTTGTCAAAGTATAGATTGATTCATCAAACCGGAGGGTTGGACTACCTAAAATTTTCCGATATTAAACAAAAACTTCCACAGGCACTTAGGGATAATTACGAGGTGTTTGTTAGAGTCAACCCACTTACGGTTCATGAAATTTATCAAAAATGCGACATCGTTGTTGCGAGGGCGGGTGCAAACACGGTTTCGGAAATTATGTCCGTTAAGCGCCCCGCAGTACTTATTCCTCTTTCGATAAGTTTTATGGACGAGCAGATGAAAAATGCAAAGATTGCCAGAGATTGGGGGATAGCAAAAATTATTCCGCAAAAAAATTTAACACCGGCAATTTTGTTTAAATATATTGAAAATACGGTTGATAATTATTCGGTGGTAGTTGGAAAAATTAAATCAAAAGCGAGTCCGGATGCAGGATCGTCCCGAAAACTTTTATTAATATTAAGAAAGTATGTGAAGTGAAAAAAATACTTGTAATTATTTGTCTAGCCTTAATCTTTAGCTTTCTATTTATTTCACCGTTTTTTATCAGGGTGAAAGTTGATTGTAAAAGCCAATACGGCATCTGTCCTTTTCAAATTCTGGATAAACTAAACTTTTTTAACGGAAAAAGTCTATTTATTGCAAAAAGCGGCATGAAGAAAATCCTTAAATCGGATTTTTTAGTATCCGGTTATTCAATTCAGTTTAAGATTCCAAATATTTTACACGCGGAAATATTAGTCAAAAAAGCCGTTGCCGCATTTAGGGTCAATAAATCCCAATCGGAAATTTTGGTTGACAAAGAGGGGATTGTCCTTTCGACTGCTCAAGATTCCGTGCTGCCGGTTATTGACTTGGAAGAGAATTTACCGGGTGTCGGACAAAATATAGGCAGCGCAAATCTTTTTGCTCTTAATTTGGCCGGCGGAGTTTATCAAATGTATCAAGTTAGAGAGTCATCCATCCGGGAGGGAAGTTTGCTTGTTGAACTTCCAGGCCAAATCAGAGTAATATTTCCTTTAGACGGGGATAGGGACGCTTTACTTGGATCTTTAAGATTGATCTATTCAAAGATCCAAGAAGATGGTAATCTTGCAGGGTATTCGCAAATAGACCTGCGTTTTAAAAATCCCGTATTAAAATGAAAAAAATTGGCAAATCAAAAATTGTGGCCGCGATTGATATCGGGTCCAGTAAGATCGCAACTCTTATTAGTCAGGTGAGCGTGGACCCTGTCACGTTAGAAACTTCTATAAATGTTGTGGGAGCATCCGCTACCCAATCCCGCGGAATTAAAAAAGGACAAATTGTCGATATTGAAGAAGCCGTTGAAGCGACAATTTCTTCGGTGGAGGCAGCCGAAAGGATGGCAGGATATAACCTTGAAAGTGTTTTTGTAGCTCTTGGCGGCGCACATGTACACTCCCAAAATTCTCATGGGGTTGTTGCGGTATCCGACCCCAGTGGGGAAATAAATCAGAATGATATTGATAGGGCGGTGGAAGCGGCATCCGCAATTTCTCTTCCAACTTCACGCGAGGTAATACATGTTCTTCCCAGAGAATTTATTGTGGACGGGGAGAGCGGAGTGCGCGATGCAGTGGGAATGAGCGGAGTCAGACTTGAAGTTGACACTCATATTATTTCTGCTGCGGGAGCTGCCGTAAAAAATATCAGGAAGGCAGTAAACGAAGTGGGAGTAGCAATTGAAGATTTGGTTTTTTCGGGATTGGCGTCGGCGGAAAGTGTTTTGTCTCCCACAGAAAAGGAACTGGGGTGCGTTCTTGTCGATATAGGTGGTGGAACGACCGCGATCGCGGCGTTTATCGACGGATCTTTGGCTTATTCTGGTGTAATTCCTGTTGGGGCAAGAAATGTCACTAATGATTTGGCAATCGGGCTTAGAGTTTCCCTCGAAACCGCGGAAAAAATTAAAGTCGCTCTTTCTGAAAAAAAGCAAAAAGATAAAGATGAGGGCGATGAAATGGATTTGGAAAGATTGGGTGTTGCCGAGATAAAGAAAATTTCTAAAAAAACCCTTTTGGAAGGAATAATAAGACCCAGGCTTAACGAAATATTTACTATGGTCAGAATTGAGCTTGAAAGAGAAGGTCTTGCCAATAGGGTTCCTTCGGGGGCGGTTATTACCGGCGGAGGAGCCGAAACAGCCGGAATTATCGATTCCGCAAAACGCATGCTTGCTCTTCCCGTCAGAATCGGTGTTCCGGTGGGGGTTGGAGGACTTATCGACGATATAATGACGCCATCATTCGCAACACCGGTTGGACTTCTTATCTACGGGGCAAAAGCTATGCCGGATGAGAACTTGACAAGCTTTGCAAAAAAGATAAAACTACCCTCAGTTGGAATATTTGGTAAATTGATTGATAACATAAAAAATCTGTTGCCTTGAGTTTTTCTTCTGCCCACGGTACAATGCTGCCACAGTCGTTTTGAGTGTTTTAATTTAATATATATGGGCCTTGTTAAACCTGATTCCGCCAGAGTAGCAAAAATAAAAGTTATCGGCGTGGGCGGAGGCGGAGGAAATGCTGTTTCTTCAATGATGGAATCGGGACTTGTAGACGGTGTTGAGTTTATTGCCACAAATACGGATGCACAGGTGCTTCTTAATAGTAAAGCTCCGACAAAACTTCAGATCGGCGAAAAACTAACTAAAGGTCTTGGGGTGGGGGGAGATCCGGAACTCGGACGTCAGGCAGCCGAAGAATCAATGGAAAAAATTAAGGAACTTTTAATTGATTCCGATATGGTTTTTGTTACGGCCGGAATGGGTGGCGGAACGGGAACGGGTGCTTCCCCGATAATTGCCCAGCTTGCCAAAGAGGCGGGGGCGCTCACCGTGGGAGTTGTAACCAAACCGTTTGCCTTTGAGGGAACCAGGAGGATGGTAGCGGCAGAGGAAGGAATAGAAAAACTAAGAGAATCAACCGATACATTAATAGTTATTCCGAACCAAAGGTTGATGGATGTAATTGACAGAAAAATGACGCTTCTCGAAGCATTTAAAGTAGTGGATTCGGTACTTGGCCAAGGAGTTGGGGGAATTGCGGATATTATTACCACGCCCGGTCTTGTTAATGTGGACTTTGCAGATGTTAAGACAATTATGAAAGATGCAGGGAGCGCCCTTCTTGGCATCGGAACCGGAGTCGGGGAAAATAGAGCCCAAATGGCGGCCCGCGCGGCAATTTCCTCCCCCCTTCTTGATATTTCAATCGAAGGGGCGCGGGGGGTTCTTTTCAATATTGCGGGAGGGGATGACCTGACCATGTTTGAAGTTGATGAGGCGGCACGGATTATTTCTTCTGCGGCGGACCCTGATGCCAATGTTATTTTTGGAGCCGTAATTAAATCCGATTTGACCGATCAGGTAAGAATTACCGTTATTGCGACAGGATTTGATGAGACACGTTCCCGTCTTGCTTCGATGAGCCAAACACAAGCCCAAAAACCAATAGTTCAAGGCGTGGTTAGTGAGACGGCAACGAGTTATAAAGAAGAAGGTGACGAAGGCGATAATGAACCCCCTGAAGAAGACGGGGGAACGCCAAAAGACGAAGACGTCTTTGGAGAAAAATTTGAAATCCCGGCATTTTTAAGGAAAATTCATTAATAAGGGAGGTGAATATCATGACAATTGAACAGGATAGAAGACCAACAAAACTTGACACCATTTTGGAATCTTTCAAACATCCCATATCCGGACATATCGAGATAAGCCCAAAGATAGCCCGCAATATTCTTTTAGAGCGTTTACTTGCCTATTATCGAGCGACCGTTTATTCGGGTCCGAGTGTAAATTTGGAAGTTCTAGCCAAGATGGCGGGGGACGGAGACGACCTAATTGACTTTACAGAAGTACGCAGGAAGTTTATTGAAGGGCGGCAGGAAGAAAGAGTTCTCCTGCAAAAAACTGAAGCCGAAGGTAATATTTTAAAAGGAAAACCACATCAGCAGGAAATTTGAATTCATTTTTGGCGAAAAATTCATTAACGTTTGTGATTTTGACTATCTTCCAATGCGTTTGAAGTACTCGACCTGTTGCAGGCGCCTAACCGCGTCCTCGCGTTTTTTATAAGGACCTCCCAGTTTTTTCTTTCCTTTTTCGGAAATTACAAAATAGCCATCCTTCCTTCGTATGATCATGATTAAGTATACTCCACAGAAGAGGTGATCTGGAACAAAGACGTTAACTAAGGTAGAATAAGCCTATATGGCTAAAAATAAGTCCTTCAGCAAGACTCGGAATCGTAGACCTTTTTTTGAGCCCGTTGACCTTAAAGTTGATTTTCCCAGTGCCGAGCGGGAGCTTCTTCATGATTGGAGCGAGCAGGGGGTAGTTAAAAAATACCTAAGCCGCAACAAAAAGAGTAAAAGTTATTTTTCTTTCCTCGACGGGCCGATAACAGCCAACAATTCCATGGGGGTTCACCATGCCTGGGGAAGAATGTATAAAGATCTTTGGCAGAGGTTTAAGAACATGCAGGGTTACCGTGAAAGGTTCCAAAACGGCTTTGATTGTCAGGGACTTTGGGTTGAAGTTGAAGTAGAAAAAGAACTTGGCTTTAAAAATAAAAAAGATATTGAGAAATTTGGCGTGGCCAAGTTTGTTCAACTTTGTAAAGACCGTGTTAAAAAGTACTCCGAAATTCAAGCCGAACAAAGCAAAAGACTCGGCTACTTTATGGATTGGGATAACTCCTACTACACCTTAAGCGAGGACAATAATTATATGATTTGGCACTTTCTTAAGATTTGTAATGACATGGGCTGGATTTATAAGGGTAACGATGTCGTTGCCTGGTGTCCCAGATGCGAAACGGCAATTTCCGAGCATGAGATTTTGACCGAAGACTACAAGGAGGTTACTCACGAATCGGTATTTCTTTCTTTCCCAATTGTGGGACAGCCGGATGAGAATTTACTAGCTTGGACAACAACCCCGTGGACCGTGCCTGCAAATATTGCTCTCGCTATTGACGGCGACACCGAATATTCACTCATGGAGGTTGATAAAAAGAAATACTGGGTTGCAAAAGGCGCGAGGGACAGGGTCTTTGCAGGAGTAAAGGCGAAAGAACTAAAGGTCACCAGAGGATCAAAACTTATCGGGTTAAGGTACATCGGGGCATTTGATGCCCTACCGGCGGTAAAATCCGGAACTGCTAAAAACGATAAGTTCCATACGGTTACCGCTACAGACCCGTTAATTTTACCAATCGGCATGGAGGAGGGGACCGGAATTGTTCATACATCAACAGGAACCGGTGCGGAGGATCACCGGTTTGGCAAAAAGATTGGCCTTCCGGTTGTTGCCGCCATCGACGATCAGGCTAATTATTTAAACGGCTTTGGATTTCTGTCCGGCAAAAATGCCAAGAAAGATCCGGATTTAGTTATTAATTATTTGAAAGAGTTTGAAGGCGGAAGGTTTTTGTATAGAACGATGCCCTATAAACACCGTTACCCTTCCTGCTGGAGGTGCAAGACCGAGCTTGTTTGGAAAATAACAGATGAGTGGTATATAGCGATGGATACTCCATCAAAAATTACAAAATCCAAGATCCAAATACCAAATAAAATAGAGAAATGGAAAGATGGGGAAGATGAAGTTAAGCCTACTGCCGACACAAGAACATTAAGAGAGAGGATGAAAGCAATTACCGAGAAAATAAATTGGATTCCTGCCTTTGGACTTGACCGTGAAATGGATTGGCTGACGAATATGCATGATTGGCTGATAAGCAAAAAAAACAGATACTGGGGACTGGCTTTGCCGATTTGGGAGTGCAAAAAATGCCATAATTTTGAGGTTTTTGGCTCTAAAGAAGAGTTAAGGCAGCGGACTGTGGAAGGATGGAAAGGTTTTGACAGCAAATCTCCTCATAAACCCCAGATTGATGCAGTCAAAATAAAATGTTCGAAATGCGGGGCGGAAGCTTGCCGAATTGAACCTGTGGGTGACCCCTGGCTTGATGCCGGCATAGTTCCTTTTTCCACAATTAGCGAGAACAATAAAGCCTGTGGTTTTGGCGTATCCAAAATCAAGCCGCTTTACCTTATTGACCGCGAAAGTTGGCAAAAATGGTTCCCGGCGGATTTTATTACCGAGAGCTTCCCGGGACAATTTAAAAACTGGTTTTACGCAATTATTGCAATGAGCACAGTATTGGAAGACGTTAGTCCCGTCAAGACCGTGCTGGGTTTTGCAACAATGGTGGATTCGTCCGGCCGCGGTTTTCATAAAAGTTTAGGAAATTCAATCGAATTTGTAGAAGGAGCAGATAAAGCCGGGGCAGATGTAATCAGATGGATGTGTGCCAGGCAAAATCCTGCGGAAAATCTGCAATTCGGATATGAATCGGCAGACGAAGTTAGGAGAAAATTACATCTTAAGCTTTGGAACATTTATAACTTTTTCGTTACATATGCAAACCTCGACGGATGGGTTCCGGGTACTCTCCGCAAACCGGGTAGACCATCCAATATTTTAGACAAATGGATTTTAGTAAAGCTTAATCAAACCGTTTGCCAAGTAAGCGAATTTCTTGAAAAATTTGATGCAGTCGGCGCCGCAACCGAGATTGAAAAATTTGTTGATGATTTTTCACTTTGGTATATAAGGCGCTCCCGCGATAGAGTTGGTCCTGCTAAGGAAACTGAAACGGACAGTAATGCTTTCTATCTCACCACTCATTACACCCTCCTTACCCTTTGTAAGATCATGGCCCCATTTACGCCATTTATTACGGATATAATTTATACAAATCTTACAAAGGATGTATCGGTTCATCTTGCCAACTGGCCTGAATTTACCGATGCCTCGCGTTTAAATTCAGCTGACGTCAAGCTTATTGAAGAAATGGCTAAAATCAGGGAAATTGTAGAAAAAATACATGCCAAAAGAAAAGAATCGGGGATCCCCGTCAGACAACCACTGAGCAAGGCCAAAGTATATGGCCAGAGTGCAAAAATCAGTAAGGAGGTTTTGGATTTGGCCTGTATGGAACTTAATATAAAAAGTATTCAATTTTTGGGAGGGTCGGACAAAATAGAGTTGGATACCAAAATTACACCAGAACTCAAAGAGGAAGCAGAGGTGAGGGAGTTGGTCAGAAGTGTTCAAGAAGACAGAAAAAAATTGGGTCTTAACTTGGGTCAGACCGTAGACGTAACCCTGGAAAAAATACCTGTGAGAAAAGATTTCATCGAATGGATGACAAAAAAAGCTCAGATTGCGAGTTTGAAAAAAGGAAAATATAAAGTGGTAAAATCCTCTTGATATGCGGTCGATTTTAAGTTTTCTTTTTAAAGACACCACCCTTTCTATCTCCGTCCTGTTTTTAATAATTTTTGGTGTTGTGATTTTATCCTCGTTAGACATACACCTTTTCCCTTTATATTTTGTTTATATTGTTGTAGCGCTAGCCGCTTTTTGGTTCTTTTCGCAAGTTGATTTTGATATTGTTTCACTTTTTTCTAAACATTTTTATATCGCAAGTATTGCACTTCTTCTTATGACTTTGATAATCGGTCGGGTTACAAGAGGTACGTTCCGCTGGATTCCCATCGGGCCCTTAAGTCTTCAACCGGCGGAAATAGTCAGACCTTTACTTTTAATATTTTTTGCCAACTATATGACAAAAGGCGACATAAATTTAAAAAAAATATTTAAATCAGTCGGACTATTAGCCATCCCCGTAATCCTTATTTTAGTTCAGCCAAGCCTGGGGGTATCAGCTCTTACTGTAATAGGTTTTTTCGGAGTGCTAATTGCCTCCAAATTTAATAAAAAATATCTTTTGGTTGGTTTGGCGGGAATCATAATTCTTCTTCCTCTACTTTGGAATCTTTTGGCTTCGTATCAAAAACAGAGAATACTGACCTTTCTGGAACCTACCAGTGATCCCTTGGGTGCCGGATATAATAGTCTTCAATCTACAATTGCCGTAGGCTCCGGAAAGATTTTTGGTACGGGACTTGGAAAAGGCATTCAAACACAGCTCGCTTTCTTACCTGAAAAACAAACGGATTTTATTTTTGCAGCAACGGCGGAAGAACTGGGACTTACCGGTGCCGGCTTAATACTGGTGGTAAGTTTTATTATTCTTTTCAGGCTTACTCATTTTATGGAAAACGCGGTTTCACCTGCGGCCAGAGCTTACATATCAGGATTCTTCCTGATTTATCTTGTTCAGATTTTTGTGCATGTCGGCATGAATATGGGCATGCTTCCAATTACGGGGGTACCTTTCCCATTGCTTTCTGCTGGGGGATCGTCGCTTCTGGCTACAATGGCAGGCTTGGGGATTGCACTCGGAGCCTACAAAAGGTAAAATATCCCATATGAAATATGCCGTAGTCCGAATTGGGGGAAAACAGTATAAAGTTGTCGAAGGTAAGGAAATCCTTGTCGATAAACTTACCGACCCCAAAAAATTTGAAACTGAAGTGTTGCTTTTGGTTGATGGGGAAAAAGTACAGGTGGGCAAACCTGTTATTAAGGACGCCAAAATTAAGGTTAAAGTTCTCACCGATATGGAAAAGGGGGAAAAGATAGAGATTTATAAATTTAAAGCAAAAAGCAGATATAAAAGACACACCGGCTTCAGGCCGCAATATACCCGACTTCTTATAGAAAAGATCGGATAAGATATCAAACCACATCTCTCTGACCTCTTGACAACTGTGAAAACATACTTTATATTGTGCGAAGGATATGTCTACTCATAAAGCAGGAGGAAAAGCTTCACAACATGTAAGTCCCGCGGGGAAAAGGCTTGGGGTCAAAATGTTTGGTGGAGAAAAAGTGGTTAAAGGACAAATTCTTGTACGTCAAAGGGGAACAATATTTGCAAAGGGAACAGGAGTAAAGGAGGGAAGAGATCATAGTCTTTATTCCGTAATGGATGGGGTGGCGGTATTTAGCAAGAAATTAGGTAAAAAGGTAATTAGTGTAGTTTCCAAATAATATGGCAGAGGAAGTAATTCAAATTGAAGTAAATCAGCTGCAACCCAACCCTCTTCAACCCCGTGGTGCGATAACTCCTGAAAGCTTGGTGGATCTTGTTGATTCTATCCGCGAGCACGGAATTTTGGAGCCTTTGGTTATTGCCAAAACCCCGGCCGGGTTTCAAATTATTGCGGGGGAAAGGCGTTGGAGAGCTGCAAAATTGGCAGGACTTACACACGTTCCCGCGATAATTAGAGAAACTTCTCCGAAGGGCATGCTTGAAATGGCTCTTGTAGAAAATGTTCAAAGAGTTGACCTTAATCCTCTTGATAGAGCCAAAGGCTTTGAGCGCTTGATGAATGAGTTTGGCCTTACAACCAGCGAAATCGCAGTAAGAATCGGGAAAAGTGTGGCCTACGTAAGCAATTCCCTGAGACTCTTGTCTCTTCCGGATGCGCTCAAAGACGGGCTTCTCTCCGGGCTAATCAGTGAAGGCCACGCAAGAGCTCTAGCGGCCATCGACGACAGCAGCCTGATGATTGAAGCCTATAAGATCATTCTGAGAGAGAGCGGCTCTGTGAGGCGGGCTGAGGAGCTTGCCAGAAGGATGAAGGTTAAATCCCAACAGGAAGTGGATAGGCCGAGCGGTCATGTAAGAATAATATCTGAAGAAATCGATAAAATGCAGGCGGATATGGAAACTGCTCTTAAAAATGGCGCGGAAGAGGGTAGTCTACGCAACAACTCCGTAAAACTCATCAGATCGAGGAGAGAAACAAGAGTTGTGTTTGTTCTTAAGGGCGGTTTAGAGGAAACAGAAAGCACACTTCAAAAGATATACAAAGCCGTGACAAGTTAAAAATCCTCAGAAGTTATAACTTGGTTTTTGGACTACTCCGGAAGTATTAATTGGCCAATAAGAAATCCAGGCACGTCCCGTCATCACCTTTTTGGTAATAGGTCCCCAATAACGCGAATCGGAAGAATTGGGGCGGTTATCCCCCATGACAAAATATTCACCCGGCGGAACGGTAAACTCGGTGCCGTCAGCCAAAAACGGGCCGCCGGAAGTCACAACACCGTCTTTGATATAAGACTCCGGAAGCATCCTGTCGTTTATATAGACACGGCCATCTTTAAGCATTACTTTTTCTCCGGGAAGACCTATCACCCTTTTAATAAATTCATCCGTATTTGAGACAGGCGGCATAAAAACTACGACATCGCCCCGAGTGGGACTTCTGGCGTAATAAGTCACTTTTTCGGTTAATAGAAATTCGCCGTCCCGGAAATTTGGCATCATGGATTGTCCGCTGATTTTGTGAGGACGCATGATAAGAAGGTAAATAAAGAAGAAAATTCCGACAGCAAAAACTATAACTTCCAAAATATCCAAAAAAAACGCGCCCAGACGCTTAATCATATGTTCTAATTATTTACCATGGGGGGTTAGCTTGCAAGTATCACATTGTGGGTTCCATTTTCAGATTTTCCCAGCGATGTAATTCTTATAAATTTAGCTCTTTTCCAGAATTCCTGGATATTTTTGGCACCAGAGTAACTTAGCCCCGAACGAACATTTGCAATCATCCGATCAAGGACGGAAGAGAGTGGGCCTGCGTATTTAACCATACTTTCGACTCCCTCGATTTGTTTGGTGTAATTTTTTCCAAGATTTTCACCTTTAATGTTAAGGTGGTTTTCTTTTTCAGTCAGGGATGTAGATGCGTTATAGACTTTAAAAAAGTATCCGTTTTTGGCAATCTTTTTTCCCGGAGCTTCATCTGTTCCTGCAAATTGGCTGCCGATTACCACTGCAGACGCCCCTGCAGCCAGTCCTTTAACAACATCACCGGAATTATTTGTTCCTCCGTCGCAAAGAATTGTCCTTTTCCATTTTCTTGCAGCTTTTGCAGCATTTAGAATGGCGGTAATTTGCGGAACGCCCGAGCCTGTTACGATTCTGGTTATACAAATAGTACCGGGTCCTACCCCAACACGTACCGAGTCTGCACCGTGTTTGAATAAATCGTTGGCACCATTTTCCGTTCCGATAACTCCGGAAATAACATCAACAGTTTTTCCAAACCTCCGTTTTAGTTCGGAGGTGGCCTCGAGTGCTTGAAGCATATGCGCGTGGGCAACGTCGAGAGTTAAGATATCAACGCCGGCATTCACCAGTTTTTCGGCCCTATCGAGATAACCCTCACGACAGCCGACGGCTGCGGCTACGTAGACACCCGCCTTTTTAACTTGTGCAGCCATGTCTGCCTGTTCTTCGGCTGAAAAAAATCTGGGTAAAAAGCCTAAACCACCCAATTTTCCCAACGTAATTGCCATCTTGACCCCGGTAACATCCGTCATATTGATACTTATTAAAGGCAGTTTAAGTTTTACATGAGGCGTAATCTGTGTTGATAGATCAATGTCGCTTCTGCTTTTTATTTCGGAATATTGGGGAATTAGGAGAACGTCATTGTAGGATAAGCCGAGAGGAAACTTCTGATTCATATTACGTAATGATATGAATCATTACATTTAACTTTATCGAAAAAGATTTTTTATGTCAACAGGGTTTTCATGATATTATATACACGAGGTTTCGGACGACTAGCTCAGTGGTAGAGCGCTTCGTTCACATCGAAGAGGTCGTTGGTTCGAATCCAACGTCGTCCACTAATTTTTACCCAGTCGCGACCACATTTTGATTATGGAGGCGATAAGTGCCATAATTGCGACCACTAATGGTTGAAAAGCCTGTTTGGGTAAACGGTTCGCCCAGAGACGGTGGGTTTATTGAACAAAAAAATTTCTATGCCTTGGTTCCGCCACAGGAATTAGAAGTAGTTGGTCTTCCGTCAAGGACTCTAAGTACATTTTGGAATCAGGATATAGTGCCGACGGCGATAAAAATTAGAAGTATTTATGTTCGTCATTATAATCATCAAGATGATGATTTATTGACAGCCGCCTGGAATTGGCTAAAGGCGGGGAAAAACGAGGAAGTGTTTGGAAACGCGAGCTTCAATGACCCGGATGTTATCAAGAATTTACCGATAGAAGTTGCTCTCAATCGTCAAACTTTATTGTTTTTCTTAATGCACGATGACTTTAAAAGAAATCCGTGTACAGAAAGATTTGAACCGTTTGTAGCTTACACTCCGGATACAAAGGATTGGGGGAACGATATTAGAAGGAAAACATTTGCTTATTACGAAAAGCTAACGACTTTAAAGATGCCTGTGGAAAGAAGGAACATTGAGGTGATGTTGCCCGAGGCCAAAAACGAACTACTTAAACGGGTAGATGAAAAGGAAGAAATTCTTGAAAGGTATGATTGTATTGATAGTATTACTCATATACTACTTATGAAATATCATTTGGAACTTTTAAAATGTGAGAATGCAATGCTCGAGTAATATGAGGGTATGAAATCGGCGCGACCATATTTGGGTCGGTTTTATTTGAAGGCTTTTCTTTGTGCCACAATCGGAGCAACCGGACAAGTGGCATTATTGATGCAGGGTTTGCATTCGGGGTAAGTGGTACAAACTTTGTAGGCGATTTTTTCACTGCCATCTACCTGATGAGCCTCTAATAAAACGCCACCATCTCTTTCTATGCTTCCTTGGGGTTGATCCCAGTCACCGGACGGGATCCAATCAGTTAGTGCTACCGTTTTTTCTGTGACAACTGGAACGATTCTTTCAGCCATGAGCGGAGTATATCACTATGAGTTAGAAAAGCAAATTAGAATTTGATCTGGTAGATGTGACTGATATTTTGTACAATACTCGTAGCGAATATCGATGAGGAAATTAGCTTTCTTTACAATTTTGGTAATTTTGTTGTTTTTGGTTCCCATTACAGTTATTCATGTAACCCCATTGGCATTGGCACTCAAAAGTCCCGCATATTTGACGAATTTTATCCAAAGAATAATTGGATTAACCGCTTTTACCCTTTTATTTGTTCAACTTATCTTGGGTGCCTTTATGGATAAGCTAACGAAAAGGCTCGGTGGATGGATTTTCAAATTCCATGTTTTTGAAGGAGGTCTGGTTTATACATTGGCTTTAGCACATGCCTTGTTCTTGATTTTACTCAATCATTATGTGGGGATCGGATGGGATCCTTACCGTGTTTTTATTAATGCCTGTTTACTTTGTCAGACACCATTGGAGTATTACTACACATTGGGGATGCTTTCTTTTTGGCTTTTGACGGTTGCAGTTTTTGCAGGACTTTTCAGGAAAGCTAATCCCTGGCTTAAGGCAAACTGGAGAAAACTGCATGTAATTAATTACGCCGTTTTCCTAATTGTCGGGGCTCACGGATTTTTGATTGGGCAGGACTTTAGAGCCCAGCCTTTTTATTCATTTGCAATTCTTGCCTATGCAATAGTAGCGGGAGTAGTAGTCTTTATCGAAATCCCCAAGCTTTACAAAAACTTTGGTAATTGGATTAGAAGTTAATAAATAGAATCAGTTCCAATTATTTTTGGATCTTCCTTCATGATCACCTTTGACACAGTCTTCATCGGGATGTGCGGCAGAGTATTTAATGGTTTTCGATATTGATTGGAAACCTTTGAACTTATACTCCTTATATAAAGTTTGTCCGTTTGAAAGAAATTGAGAGACTATGAAGGTTGTAGTGGATGAGGTTGGCAACATTTGAAGTCGATAATTGCCATCCTGCGGGTTCATAATTGCAACCATTCCGTTATCGCTTTGAGTGGAAACACCCTTTTTATCGGTAACCCAAAAAACTCCCGGATATCCTACGATAATTAAGGCAGAGGTTTGATCGGCATATACAGGATCGGAAATTCCCGGCGAGCCAAGGAATTCCAGAACTTTATTTACTCCTTCGGTTGAGGCAATTATTCCTGAGTGAGACTGATTAATTACTTGATTAGAATTTGCATTCGGAATTTGTGCACTTTGGACTAAAACTGTGCCGTCGCCTTCGTTAACATTCCAGCGCCCCACAGGTTTTCCATCAGGCCAATTAGAACTCTTGATTACGTCAATTATTTTTAATGTAGCATTTCCCGTTCCTGCAAGCGTTCCGATTTTTACACCCCAAAATGGCGTGGCAAAAATTGTCGGTAAATAATTGTTTTGTGTTTTCATTGTAGACACGTCTTTTAGTTGTTTTGTTTTACTGCCCCTTAAATAGTTGTATGTCGGAAGTAAGTTTTTAAGAGAATTAGGAACACCGCAATGCTTAAATTGTAAAGTTGCGGCGATCCTTTCGATTAAATCATTTGCCCAAACTTCACCATTAACAACAGCCGGATAGGCTAAGGCAGAACCCTGATTTGGCGTGCCAACCATAAGTAATTTGTTAGCTTTACCGCCTTCTTGGGTTTCAATATAATTTCTTCCAATTAGGCCTCCCATACTATGCCCGACCAAATTTATTTTTTCGTTCTGGGCGATGTTTGAATTTGTAATATAGGTATTTAAAAATTGAGCGTTATCTCTAATATCTCTTCTCCAATCATAGTAAAAGGCAATGGTGTTCCATCCTTTAGTTGGTAGCGTGGATAAAACCGGATCATAAATATCTTTAGCGTATGGGGCTAGTGTCCAACTTCCTGTATAGTCTGAATCTTTGCAGTTGATTAAAGCGTCAACGTTCCAACTGGCCCCAAGACCAGGGATAAAAAAGACTTTTGATACAGGGTAGGGAGTGGGGGAGGATATGGGGGTTGCTTCGGGAGTTGCAGATAAATCCTCGACCGTTGCTGAGTACACAGTGTCAAAATAGCTGCTGCCATCATGGCCACCGGACAAATATATTTTATTTCCCCATGACACAAGTGGAGAACAACAATTTATATTTGGTAGATCAGACCCTTCATGCCAATCAGTGATTGAACCATCAAGATTGATGTTTGAATAATATACCTTATTAATGATTGACGTATTTGTGCCACCACCTGCTGTTATCAAAGTATTATTTACTCGTGTAATTCCAAACCTCCAGATTTCTTGAGGAAAGGAGGGTTGGTCTTGCCAATCGCCAATTGTTCCATCAGAATTTAACAAAGCTCTTTTGACGCTGGCAGTGGCACCTGAAGTAGTATTGCCACCAAAAATATATAAATAGTTATTAATTTTCATCATTTCGAATCCTAGCATCTTATCGGGAAGATTTCCCACAATCGACCAAGTACCTATCGTGCCGTCTGAAGGATCAATATCGGCTTTATAAATTGTTGAAGATGCGGCGTTGGGATCGTTGGCCTGATGTGGGTTTAGATTTCCACCGGCATAATAGAGTCTATTTTCCACAATTACGGAAGAACCTAATGCGGATTCAGTCTGAAGTGGGGTTAAAGTATCCCAAGATTCAATGGAGCCATCGGCGGTTATATCCGCTTTATATACTGTATCGAAGTTGTTATAATCGGCCGAGCTACCTGTGAACCCGCCAAGTATGTATACTCTTGAGCCATTAGTAGCTAACGAATGCCATATTATTGGCTTTGGCAAGTTTGAAATAGTAGTCCAAGCTGAGAGAATTCCATTATTTTCAATATCTGCCCGTAGGACGTTTGAATGGATAACCCCGTCAGTACCACCTCCGCCGATCACATAGATTTTGTCTGCATTTGTAAAAGTAACATGGCTAGCGATTGAATAGGGGAGAGCAGTATTTTGTTGCCAATTTGAGATATTTATTGAAGCTAAAATTTTTAATGGAAATAATAGGTAAAGTAAAATTCCTAATAACATTATATTCAAATGCTTGAATATACTCATACAATTAACTTAATAACTATCTGATTTGTTTGTCAAGACATAAATTGATAAAATCCAATCATGAAATTGTATGAAAGTTA
>JBGPAU010000010.1:0-22594 GCA_041480845.1 Patescibacteria group bacterium
ATTATACTACCTGAGAGGAAGCTTAAGAAAAAACTCTGCTCATTTATTTTTGTCCGTTCGAAAATGCTTATTTCTAATTGCCACAACCTCAAATAACATTACTGGGGAGACAAAATAAAAAAGTCTTGCATCTTCGGATAGATAATGTTCAAACAATTCTACATCTTCAGTAAGATTCTTATAAAGACCATTGTATTCACCTTGGTTACCTACGGGCTTCATGTTAAGTCCTATTTGTGATAAATCTTTGTAACTAGTGCACTTATTACCTATATTCCTTAATATAGTCAAAAGTTTTCTAGCACATGAGGTATTGAGATCTTGTATTTGACACATATTTTCTTTATAAGATGCAAAAGAGATCAGGTAATTTTTTGTTTCGATGTCAGATTTGTCTTTTTGTAGTGCCGCCTCTGCTGGAATAACCTGTCTTCTTGGTAAATATTGAGGAACCTTCGCATTAATATCTATCTTTGGCATTTGCTAAGCCGGGAGGAAAGATTTGTAAAAGTCTTGCATAGAATCTAATGTAATTTCTGCAGAGGAGCTCACGTTTAAAGAAATACCTTCCCTTGCTTTCTGCCAGGGTTCTTCGTTGTGGGTTAGGATTTCTAAATAATCCGCGTCATACTTCCGGCCATAGGCATCCCATACTGCATCGAGCACGTCCCGTTCAGGAATTTGCTTAATCTCAGCTTCTGTCACTTTTTCTTTGATGGGATCAAAACCATATTTTTTATAAAAGTGGTATACACCCGGTATGGTTGGCCCATGAATCCAAGCCTCTATTTTGTCTTTAAAAAGAGGCCTATTCTTTAAAACCAAACTCCAAGCTTGTGCATAATAAAGAAGTTTTTGAAGCTTTTTATTTGTTATTTGTTTCCCTTCTTGATTGGACTTCCAAATAAAATACTTTGCAACTGATTGGGCATTAGGCAGGTCGGGCATATGTTTATAACCTCCTCCATCCATCATCGCCCATTTTACACCTTTAGTCAATACCGCTCATGTTGTAATTGTAATCACTTCTCCGTCGCTGACAGAAGTACCGTTTTAGCCTATTTTTCGGCTTTTTCGCTTGACTTTTATTCCCAAAAAATATATAATGATTGGTATTGTAAATAAAGAAATGTCTAAAAATGACGCTGAAAATAAATTAAAATTTACTGAGATCTCGGGGCGAAATTCTATAACTGTCTGTGAAAAACATGACTTGAAAAGTGAAGCTTCACGGAGTACACTACTTTTTGAATCCAAAGAGTCTAGTGAAGCAAAAAGTAGTGTACTCCCACGATATCCTCTTTAAATTTTTAAGTTATCGAAGATCAATAAATAATTAGTTGTACCTTGGGACTTCGATCCATTCGACAAGCACAGGATCTACACTTTACTCGTATCGTAAAGCCTCAATGGATTCGACTACGCTCACCATCTTCGCACTACTCATAGCGTAGCGCTTCGATTGGTTGAAGGTCGCTGGCTTTCTTGGCAGGATACCAGCCGAAAATAATTCCAATACTTGCCGAAACCCCTATTGCCAATGCGACGGATCCGATAGACACCGCAAACGGGATACTTACAAGCTTGGAGATAACGACCGATATCAAAACTCCGACAAGCATTCCTATTACTCCTCCGGCAAAAGTCAGAATTATTGACTCTATCAAAAATTGGGAAATGATGTCTTTCTTTTTTGCCCCCAACGCTTTTCTAAGCCCAATCTCGCGGGTTCTTTCGGTAACCGTAACAAGCATGATGTTCATTATCCCGATTCCGCCGACTATCAACGAAATCGCCGCGATACCGCTAAGTAGGGCCGTAAAAGTCCCTGTGACGCTGCTTACTGTATTTAATATGTCATTTTGGGAAAAGATCGAAAAATCGGCATTTGTGGGACTGGCGATTTTGTGTCTGTCCAAAAGTAAATACCCGATTTGATCTTCCGCGGCAGTCATCACGGCGGCGCTTTTTGCCTCAACAGAAATGGCACTTAAACTTGTTGCTCCAAATAGAACTTTCTGCGCAGTTGAAAGCGGAATATATATAACATCATCCTGATTGCCTAAACCTGACCCGCCCTTACTTACGGTAACTCCGATTACTCTGAAAGCCTGTCCTTGAATTCTGATACTTTGGCCAATGGGATTTACTCCGTCACCAAAAAGATCAGTTACCACGGTCGGTCCCAAAACCGCTACCTTTGTTTGCCGGGCGTTATCACTATCAGTTAAGAATTGGCCCGTAGCAACACCAACTTTGTGCACAGTCATATACACGGTAGTCGCACCAATAATTTCGGTGTTGGTATTTTTGCCTCCGGCCGTAACTTGCGCCCGCCTTGTGTATTCGGGTGAAACATTGGCTACCTCAGTCACTGTGGGTGAGGTTAAAATCGCCTGGGCATCCTCAAGAGTTAATGTAGTTGCACTTCCGGCTCCCCCCTGAATAAACCCGCCGCGTTGGCTTCCGGGAGAAATTGTCAAAAGGTTGGCTCCCAGAGACTCAATTTGGTTTGAAATGGAAGCCTGGGATCCTTGGCCTAAGGATATCAAGGCAATCACACTTCCGATCCCGATCACAATTCCCAAAACGGCTAAGAAAGTTCTTAGTTTATTTACTCTCAAAGTATTTAATGCTTCGGCAATCAGTTCGTTGATATCCATATTAGTTAATTTTTCCCTTAATAATTTTTTGGCGGTGACCGTTTCCGTCTTCCACTATTTTTCCGTCCCTTAAATGAATTATTCTTTTTGCATGTTCGGCGATATCCGATTCGTGAGTAATCATCACAATAGTACGCCCCTCACTATTGAGTTTTTGAAAAATTGCCATTATCTCCTCCGCCTGAACCGTGGCAATGTTACCTGTGGGTTCATCGGCCAAGATTATTGAAGGGTTCATAACCAGACTTCTGGCTATAGCGACTCTTTGCTGTTGCCCGCCAGAGAGTTGATTGGGCGCATTACCGAGCCGATTGCTTAGATCTACCAGGTCTAAAAATTTCCTGGCGGTCCTTTCCCTTTCCTCCTTCGCAATTCCGCCGTAAACCATTGGAAGCTCAACATTTTTTAATGCAGACGTCCTTGGTAGAAGGTTAAAAAATTGAAAAACAAATCCGATTTTTCTGTTCCTGATACCGGCCAGTTCATCATCAGAAAGATTTTCCACATTTTCCCCATCCAAAATGTAAGTTCCGGAAGTTGGAGTATCAAGAGCCCCGATAATATGCATTAAGGTCGATTTCCCCGACCCGGAAGGACCCATTATGGCCACAAACTCGCCATTTTCTATTTTGAAGCTAACATCATCAAGCGCTTTTACCTCAACATCTCCAGTTGTATAAATTTTACTGACGTGAGAAACCTGAATCATGCCGGTTACCTCCCTACTGCGGCTCCGCCTGTTCTGACTACGGTACCTCCGCCTCCACCAAAACTTCTGCTAAACACCGAGGTTCCTGTTGATCCACTGGTTGAAGAGCTTGCCGAAACGGTTCCCGTTATTACAGTTTCCCCTTCCGTCAGCCCCGAGGTAATGACCGTATCAGTGTCGGACGAAATGCCGGTTTCAACTGGGGCGTCTATCTCCTTCCCGTTTACCAGAGTCTTTGCATAAATAGTTCCGTTTTGAGTAATAAGTGCGGCTGACGGCACAAACAAGACATCCGTTGCCGTATCCGTAATTATATCAGCGGTTGCTGCCATATTGGGCAATATCGCATTGCTGTCGGAATCTAATTTGATATTGGCGTTATAGCTGGTCACATTATTTATTGTTGAACCAACCCTATCAACCGTTGCCACAACTCCCGTAAAAGTTCTATCAGAAATTGAATCAAGAGTAACTGTAACTTTTTGTCCTACTTTGACGTTTGGCACATCAACTTCACTAAGAGAAACGCTTATAACAGGGAGGGAATCCCCCTTTATCACGGCAACTCTTTGAGAATTAATATTGGTAGTTGAGGTTGAGCTAGTCAAAACCATTCCCTCCACTAGGCCAACACTTCCGACCACCCCGGAAAATGGCGCTGTGATTGTAGGAGATGTCAGACGGTAGCTCATCGCGGCATAGGTTAAATTTGCAGCGGCAGCTCTTGTTTGGTCGTAGGCATTATCGTTAGCAACCTCAGCCCTTGTTCTTTGGTCTTTCTGGGCAAAAGTTTCATCGGTTGCGTGTCCCTTCAACTGATCATAGACATTAGCCAGTGATGCCTGGGTTGAACGGTAATTGTTATTTGCCGAGTTAACGCCATTCTGGGCCTGAACCAAACTGGCATAAGCCCTTGCGTTGGCCAAAGTTCCGTCCGAATCAAGTTCAATCTGAGCTAATACCTGCCCCACAGTAACTCTATCCCCATCTTTTATATAAACCTTTTTAACAACACCTGAAGCTTGGGTATTTATAGATAGAGTGTTCGTTGTTAAGACTTTTCCTGAGGCCGAAATCGTGGAAACAACCGTCCCTTTTACCACGGTCGAGGTTTGGTACTGAACTTTCGCACTCTTCGCCGAAGCAAGTTTCCAGATCCCAAAAATCAAAACGATTGCAACTACAACCGCACTGATTAATCTCTTTTTGTCCGCACGGATCCAATCCCAAAAAGTTTTGACCTTTTGGACAACCTTCTGCCACACATTTAAGTTGGTATCCTTTTTTGCCATACTGACGGAGGATTATACCTCTTACAGGCATTCTGAGTCCACATTCTTAGAAGAAGCTGAAAATTCCTTTTAAGCACCGGGGAACTGCACGGAAAAGGTGGCACCCTGTCCAAGTTTACTACTGACTTTAATTTTGCCTCCGAGTTTATCGACTATTGATTTGGCGATTGATAAACCTAAGCCATATCCGTCTATTTTTTCTTTTGATCTCGAACTTTCGGCCCTGTAAAATCTTTCAAAAATATGAGGGATGTCAGCAGGAGGAATTCCTATTCCAAAATCTTTCACCTCGAGAGTCCCCTTACCTCCGGTTTTTACCTCCACACTTTTACTTTTACCCGAATATTTGATGGCATTTTCAATTAGTATTGTTGAAAGTTCAATTAGTGCATCCTCATTGCCATTGACCATTACTTTTTGCAGCCTGGTAACTATTTTGATTTTCTTTTTGCCGGCAACCGGTTCGACTTTTTTGATAGCCCGGGTGACCATCTCCGCCAAGTCAACTTTTTTAATCTCAAGATTTATATCGGTATTTTCATACCTATTCAATTCAAGCAAATAATTAGAAAGCTTCTGCATGCTGTTGACATCTTCAAGATTACTTCTAAAAATATTTTTAGCCTGCACAAGGTCCAGCTTCTTATCTCTTAAGGCAACTTCGATTTCGGTTTTAAGAGAAGTTAAGGGGGTACGAAGTTCATGCGAAGCATTGCCAACAAACTCTTTTTGTTTTTTAACCATTTTTGAAATCGGGTCGAGAGTCAAGCCCGCCAATAAATATCCGCCAAGTCCGGAGAGAACCAAAATAGAAACATTAATAAGTCCTAGTGCAGAAATAATTCTAAGTCTTGCCTGCTCAACCGTTTCCGAATCAAAAGACTGGACTTCGGGCGGAACAGGAAGACCGTTTTGCCTTAGGAAGTTGCTGATTGTGTCGACCCTCTCCTGTCTCGCTCTTTGCATATCACCGATTCTTACCAATTCCCTATTAATCCCGGCATAAATTGTCACAGAAAAGGAAAGGCTTATCGCCATAATAATCAGCAAGTACCAACCGGTTAATTTAATACGGGCTTCTTTGAACATTTATTCGATACGGTATCCAAATCCCCTCACCGTTTTTATTACGTCTTTTCCTATTTTATCTCTTAAGTATCCGATAAAAACTTCTACGGTATTGGGCAATATATCGCTTTCATAATCCCAAACATGGGCAATTATATTTTCTTTGGAAACTACCCTACCGGTATTCCTCATAAGATATTCCAAAAGGGCAAATTCCTTACGGGAAAGTTCGATACTTTTGCCATTCATTTTTACCTCAAAAGTGTTTGTGTTTAGTGTTAGGTTATTAGTTCTTAGTTCTTCGTTATTAGTTAGCTTAGGACGCCTTGCCAGCGCTTTCACCCTTGCCAAAAGTTCCTCAAAGGCAAATGGCTTGACCAAATAATCATCGGCTCCGCTATTTAAACCCCCGACTTTATCCGCAAGTTCCCCACGCGCGGTAAGCATTAATATCGGAATGTGGATTTCCTCAGCTCGGAGTTTTTTACAAATTTCCATTCCATCCATTTTTGGAAGCATGAGGTCTAAAACTATCACATCATAATCTTCAGATGAGGCCATATCATACCCTTCCTCTCCGTCATAGGCCACGTCGGTAGCCCAGGTCTCCTGTTCAAATCCGCGTTTTATGGAGTTTGCAATTTTGTGTTCATCCTCTACAACTAATATTCGCATAGCAAGGCTATATTATACTCTTTTAGTTGAAAAATGGCTGAAAGCTTAATTTATCGGCATGTCTGGCTCTTGAAACACCGGAGCACCATGGGGTACAATTTCTGATTGTGGCAAATAATAACATCATTGAGGTAAAAAACCTGATCAGAAAGTTTGGAGATTTTTCTGCGGTTAACGATATCTCCTTTAATGTAAAACGCGGCGAAATTTTCGCTTTCCTGGGTCCAAACGGCGCGGGTAAAACTACTTCCATCAAAATGCTGACCACGCTTCTCCACCCGACTTCCGGCCGGATTAAAATTAACGGTTTCGATCCTGTAACGAATCAACATGAGGTTAGAAAATCTTTCGGAATCGTTTTTCAAGATCCCTCTCTTGATGACGAGCTTACAGCTTATGAAAATCTGGAATTTCACGGGGTTTTATATGGAGTGCCTAAACTACTGAGAAAACAAAGAATTGAGGAACTTTTGAAATACGTCGACCTTTGGGAAAGAAAAAGTTCTCAGGTAAAAACTTTTTCGGGCGGGATGAAAAGGCGCTTGGAGATTGCCAGAGGCCTTCTGCACCACCCGAAGATTTTCTTTTTGGATGAGCCCACTCTCGGCCTTGACCCTCAAACCCGAAATCATATTTGGAGTTACATTAAAAATTTAAATGAAAAGGAAGGAGTTACGGTTTTCTTTACAACACATTATATGGATGAGGCTGCACGCGTGGCTGACCGCGTTTCCGTAATTGATCACGGGCAGATTATTGAAACAGGTACCGTTTCCGAACTTCTCAAAAAAACCAAGAAAGGTTCGTTAGAAGATGCATTTTTGGCTTTGACGGGACATGAGATACGCGACGAACCAGTGGGTGCAGGGGAAGCGTTCAGAATGAATCACCGAACTTGGGTCAGACACTAATTGTATGAACAGCATTTACATTCTTTGGCTAAGACAACTTAAAAGATATTTCAGATCCCGTTCAAGAATTGTCGGGTCATTGGGACAACCGATTCTTTTTCTGGTTGCCTTCGGATTTGGACTGGGGCCCACTTTTGCAAAAGCCGGACAGGGAAATTATCTTGAGTTTATCGCCCCGGGAATAATTTCCATGAGCATTCTCTTTACTGCAATTTTTTCCGGAATCGAAATCATTTGGGATAGACAATTCGGATTTTTGAAAGAAACTTTAGTTGCCCCCATTACCAGATGGCAAATAATGGTTGGTAGAACCCTAGGGGGCGCAACTGTTGCGGTCTTTCAGGGACTTATTGTCCTAATTCTTTCCCTCTTTTTTGGATTCAGAATTGAAACTTTTACCCTTATCCCCCAAATGCTAATATTTATGATTTTAATTGCACTCCTTTTTACCGCCCTCGGGACCGCCATTGCCTCGATCTTAACCGATATGCAAGGATTCCAACTTATTATGAATTTCCTTATCATGCCTATTTTCTTTCTTTCCGGCGCACTTTTCCCCCTTCAGGGACTTCCTAAAGCAATACAAGCGATTGTTGCCGCCAACCCGCTCTCTTACGGGGTTGACGGACTAAGAGGTACTGTTACAGGGGTATTTAACTTTGGTCTTTCGACTGACTTAATTGTTCTTTCCCTGGCTACTGCAATCCTTATCGGAATCGGCACATACCTATTCTCCAAGATACAGATATGACCAAGTACAAGGAATACTTCGACAAAATGGTTTCGGAAAATAAGGAGGTTTTCGGCAAGTTTACACAAATACATTTTGAATATTCGATTGATCAGGACAAAAATCAGGAAAAATTCAATCAAGAAGGCGGGGCCATTCTTAAAATTATTCACGAATGGGAGGATAAACTTTGTAAACAATCCGAAAAGGCAGGTTTTGGAAGCTATACATCGGGACTTGCCGAGAAATTTCAAGCTGAAATTAAAAGCCACTTTCCCCTGATTGACCACATAGGAATTGTCGTCAACAAATTTTCTTTAAAGAAAATCAAACTTTAGATCGCAAGAAGTATCGCTCCGATAATTGCAACCGCACCAATCCCCGCTCCGATCAGGGTAGGCCAATCGGTTCCTGTTACAGGAATTTCTCTTGGTGTTGCCAATGCGGCGGGTGAAGCAGAAGCAGATGCGGTAGACGTCGGTGTCGCTGAAGCAGAAGCAGTTGGTGTATTTGTGGCAATCGGGGTTGGTGAAATCGTAGGTGTAGGTGAAGGGGATGTACAAAGGGTCAAATCCGTTGTCCAGGACGAACCGAGGGAGGGGCAGCAAAAACTTAACGTTCCGCAAGGGGATATTTGTCCGACATTTCCTACGTTTGAACAACTCACTTCCTGCGGAGTGCCATCGGCATTTGCCGGATTACAATTTCGAAGTAAACCAGGTTGCCCCGAAACCGGACAGGCTTCTGCCGCGGGGCAAATACTCCCCGATGCCTTTTCCGAAATTAGTTGTTGCTGCCGAACAAGAAGTACCCCGGCAACAACGCCCAATATCAAAAACACAACTACACAGATGGTAATCACAATGGCGCGTTTGCTGTTTTTTCCGGATTTTTTATTTGTAACTGTTTCAAACGGGGAAACTGCAGGATTCTGGTTTGGCATGCTACCTAATTATATTGTATAAACTAACCGTCTTACAACTCCTCAATTACTTTTGGAGTAATTTCGGCATTAGAGATTTTCATTTAAAAGGTTTAATTGTCGGGCCTTCGGGAGTATCCTCGATCGAAAATCCTGAGCTAACAATCTTGTCTCTGATTACGTCAGATGCGGCAAAATCGCCTTTTTCTCTTAACTTTTTCCGCTCTGCTATCATTTTTTTTACTTCTTTGGGAATTTCAATCTCTTTACTTTCTCCGAGTTTTAATCCTAATACTTCATCAAATAACATAGCCAGATCATATTTATCTGTCGAGGGAATATTACTTCCCAACACCTCCCACAAAACTGCCAGAGCTTTGGGTGTGTTTAAATCATCATTAACCGATTCCATAAATTCGTTTCTAAACTTATCAACTTTTTCATTCTTTTCCATAGATAAAATTGTCCTATCCGCGTTTTTGAGATTTGATATTTGATTTTTGATTTTTATATGCGCGCTCTGCGCAGCTTGCAACGAATCCCAAGTAAAGTTAAGAGGATCGCGGTAGTGTGCTCCCAAATAAAGATACCTAAGAGCCAAGGGATCGAAATCCTTTTTCTCAACGTCGCTAACGGTGTAAAAATTTTCCAGACTCTTGCTCATCTTTTTGCCGTCGATAGTCAGAAACGCCGTATGCAGCCAATATTTTACAAATGGGGATTTTCCGGTAGCCGCCTCGCTTTGTGCAATTTCGTTGGGATGATGAATACTGATATGATCCTCCCCGCCTGTATGAATATCGATTTGTTCTCCCAAATATTTCATGCTCATCGCGGAACACTCTATGTGCCAACCCGGAAACCCATCCCCCCAAGGAGAGTCCCAATGCATGGTATGATTTTCAAATCTGCCGACTTTTTTGAACCAAAGTGCAAAATCCTGCGGATTCTTTTTATACTCCCCCGTTTTCACCTCGCCTCTTACTGCTATTTTTTTATCTTCCAGTTTCTGCCCGAAGGCCTCGCCGTATTTCGGAAATTTTGCAATATCAAAGTAAACCGCTTCAGGAGTATCGTATGCAAATCCTTTATCCATTAATTTTTGAACCAGTTCTATCTGCTCTTTAATATGATCTGTGGCTTTGCAGATAACATCGGGCCTAATAATGTTCAGCTTATCCATCGACTCGTAGAAATTTTTGGTGAAGAATTCGGCAACCTCCCAAACCGTCATACCCTGCTTGGTTGCCCCCTTTTCCAGTTTATCTTCCCCCTCGTCTGCATCCGAAACCAAATGCCCGACATCGGTGACATTTTGGACATGTTTGACTTTATAACCGTTTGCTGTAAGAAGCCTTTTTAGAATATCGTCGGTAACATATTTTCTGCCGTGACCGATATGGGCGTAGTCATAAACCGTCATTCCGCAGGTGTACATTCCGACATCCGGTGGGGCAATCGCCTCAAACTTTTCCTTTTTCCGAGTAAGAGAATTGGTTAAATAAATATCCATAGCTATATTCTACTAGATTGGAAAGATAATACAAAAAAAATCCCGTACATTTGGTCAACCTAACAGTTACTTAAACCAAAAGTACGGGATTTATCAACTTACTTGACGATATAGCTTCCCAGCCAATCCAGAAATTCCTGAATTCCGGGACCATACAGAGTCGGTTTTCCATCACCGGTTGTGGAACACATCAGGATTTTTCCTCGCATCGCCAACTCAAGCAATTTCATAAAAACCTGATTTTCCTCGATGGTGACTTTCCCTGTATCGGGAAATATACCTCCTCCCGGAGCAAGAATGTGTGCCGTATCGGCTGCTTGAATCATGAGAAAGGGATGGTGGCGTTCCGGTGCCTGGAAAAAAACGGCCAATTTAGCCATTTCCCAAGTCACATATGGTTTGGGTGGCTCACCATCCTGGCACGGTGAGAAAGTCCATCCGTATTTTCCCTCGTCAATAAAATCCCACATCTCATCCAAACTGCCAGGGTATTCGACCGGCGGATTAAAAGAAACCAGATCATCCGGCGTGAGTGTCGCAGTTGGAACCTCTGTGACCGGGATTACCGCAGTTGGAATGTCAGGCATAAGTGTCACCGTTTTAATTGGTACAGGTGCAGATGTTATGGTTGGCAGCACAATTGGAGCCGGCGGATTTTTGGCTTCGACTGCATTGCACCCGACCGTGACAAACGCCAATATCATCAAAATAATACTTTTAGCTTTCATTGCATTCTCCTTTTTTGAATATCTTCCTGTCGGAAGTTCTCCGGATACAATAATTACTAAATTCCCCCCATGTTAATGAACAAGACTTATAGTATACACGGGTTTAGTTTGAAGTCAACAATGACAAATTTATCCGCTTGGAGGAACGGGTTTTTCGACGCGGGTTTGCTGTCTTTCCGCTTCTTGCTTCTGAGTCTGCCCGAATCGCCTCCCTCTTTTTGATCTAGGTATCTCTAATACCTTTTGTCCAGCCGCCTGTTGCTTGGCCGCCTGGGCGCGAACAGCCTCCATTTGGGCCTTAAGAACCTGTTTTTGTTCCATCGAAAGTTCCGTATAATCCGCGACGGGAACTTCCATTCCCTGAGCAATCTTATTTTGGAGATTTTTAAATAGATCCTGTTTGTGAATATCCTTAATCTCTTGATTAAGTGCCTCAATCCTGCGGCCCGATTTGGCTTTATCCAGAAGTTCATTTTGATGTTGAATTATTTTTGCCTGACCCTCGGGATTCTGATTATCTAGAGGTCGGACCTCTTGACGATTTGCGACTTGCTCACCGCCCGCAACCTGCTGCCTAGTGGTTTTTAGAATCTCAGGAGGCTCCTGGGCCATTTGTCTGGCAATTTTTTGTGCAAGATCGCGGGCAGACCGGCCCGTTTGTTTGGCAGTGTTATTCATGAATTATAATTCCCTACGCCCTTCAAGGGCCTGTGTTAAAGTAACCTCATCAGCATATTCTAAGTCGGCCCCTGTTGGAATTCCCATTCCTAGGCGCGTAATTTTTACGGCAACGCCGGGTTTTATTTTTCCATCTACATTTTTTAATTGTTTCGTGAGAAACATACTTGTTGCTTCCCCCTCCATTGTGGGGTTCGTCGCAATAATCAACTCAGATACTTTTGGTTTGATACCCGATACTCTTTTCAAGAGGTCGGCTATATAAATTTCATCAGGGCCAATATTATCCAATGGATTAATTGCCCCGTGCAAAACATGGTAAACACCCTTAAACTTCTGAGTTTTTTCAAATGCCAGAATGTCGAGAGGCTGTTCGACAACCATGATTTGCGACTGATCACGGGACGGATCGGAACAAATTGGGCAGGGGTTTGTCTCGCTTACGTTTTTGCAGACCGAACAAAGAACCGTATCTTTTTTCAGTCGGGAGATACTCTCGGCAAAATCGTCCAGCTGCGCTTGCGGGACATGAAGTAAATAATAAGTAAGTCTTTGTGCACTTTTCGGTCCAACACCCGGAAGTTTTTGAAAAGATTCAATTAATGCAGCAATCGGACGTGCTATCTTCATATAAAAGCATTTTAACAGAATTTTATTCGAACTATAAAGAAATTAACAAACCCATACTCATAGTTCTTGACTTATGCTTTTTCTTTGCTACACTTCAAAATTAGTAATTCTATATTCTATCTTTTGCAGTTGCCCTATAGTTTCATAACGCTCCTTAAAAAGCACTGCCAAAAGATTTTTCTTCGGAGGAAAAAATGCCAAAAATTGTATTTGTTATAACGCTTGTTATATTGATTGTGTCCTGCTCCCCAACACCCATAAGTACCACTGCTACGGCTGAAGCACAATCAACACCAACTCTTCCCATACCGACAACTGTTCCTACAATTACACTTGTTCCAACCGCCACCGCCCCGCCGACGCCTACATTTACGCCAAGTCCTGTGCCAACCGAGCGGGAAATTACGCTGATGCGGCACGAGGAAGAACGGGTGCAATATCTTGCTGAACAGGGTTCGGCAATCCAAATTCCGGTTCTGGAATATCATGGCGACAATTACTATTTCGAATACAGTAACGGCGCTGTGGTCGAACTAAATCCTGCCGGATTTGAATCCCAGATGAAATGGTTCCATGAAAACCGTGTTCATGCTGTTACCGTACCGGAACTGAACGATTGGATGCAGGGGAAAATTGAACTTCCGGCAAGGTCGGTTGTTTTGACTTTTGATATCGGAAACGGAAGCATTAGTGCCATTAATAGGATTATCCCAGTATTTGCCAATTACCAGATGTTCGGGATATTCACTATTTTTGTTGACGGCATGAGTGCCGAAGAATCATCCAAATGCGTCAATGATATTTGTTGGCAAACATATCGCGACGCCTACCTTTCGGGTTATGTGGATATCGGAAGCCACACCGTGCACCATTTGGATTTCGCAACACTTTCCCAAGAAGAAGGTCTGGCCGAGTTGATTACTTCAAAAAATATTATTGAAGAAAACATCGGTAACGGTTGCGTTGTCACCACTCTAACTTGGCCTTTCGAATCGGTTCCCGAATGGGGACCCAATATTTCTTCCATCGGTTTTCTAACCGCATTCGGAGGAAATACCTACCCGATATTGGAAAACACCATATGGAGAGATAAACCGGAGGATTATTACAAACTTCCCAGAATCCTTCCACCGGGCTCGCATGGAATTTCCGGAAGACCGAACAATAAAACTCTGCTGCAAATTATGCAGATGTATACATTGGCTAATTCCAATTCGGGCGGCTGGAAATAGCTGAAGTTTTTTTTGCTACAAGGGGCTACTTTTTGTTTTTGAAAAGTAGCCCTTTTTTTATTTTCCCAAACCTCCAAGAAGACCACTAAGTCCGCCTCCCATTTCCATCATCTTTTTGGCAGATTCTTTTTGAACATCTTTCATCAGATCGTTTATAAGATCCGTCAGATCTTTCATATCTTCTTCTCCCTTTTTGATATAACGGATTTTTTGATCCCCCGTAACCGAAACAGAATAACCGTGTTTCTCCGCGGTCTTAATGATTTTTTCAAGTTCCTTTTGGAGCTGCACCGCCTTCTGGCGCATCTTAGCGAGTTCCCCAAGTTGTTTAAATTTGTCAAACATATTAATTTCCGAAAATTTCCTCGGCGGCTTTTATTATATCTTTATCTTTCCCTTCCGTCAAAACCGCCTCCACCTTTACCTCCTCGATAATTTTCCTTGGCGGGGGTTCAACTAATGTACAGACGACCTTCGTCGGTGCAAGCAAAACTTTTGCTACAATATCTTCCAATATTTTCCTATGACGGGTATCCTCAAGTCTTTCCTTATGAAATTTATAATAAACTCCCAGTGTAAGGGTTTTCCCGTCATAGGTCATGGGTCTTGCCGCTCGTAAAAGTGCTTCGATTGATGCATTTATCGGCTTAACAAGTGCCAGTATATTTTTCCAGACATCATCGCCTACGCCTTCTCCACCCGCTTCAGAAGCGGCCGCGTGTTCGCGAACGCCAACACCCACCACACCTCCTGAGTCACTTGATAGTCCACGAGTGCCGGAAATTTTTGTTTGAGCCAGATCGCGATCGACGGGAGTCGCCGAGCGGGAGTCGTCGCGATCGGTTCCGGCTTTACCGGAAGGCGAGTTAATTTCCAAACGAGTAGACTGCAAGTGACCACTATCCCCGCACCACTTAATAGCCGCAATTTCGAGTGGCAGCTCTTCAATTAATGAGTCGGCAGAATCTTTCGAAGCTGCATCCATTAGTTCAATCAGATTAATTAAGTTGGTTGTATCCATTTCTGCTATTTCGTCAGTTCCGATTCCGACCTTTGCTAAAAGGGATCTTCGTAATTTTCTAAGAAGAGCCTCCAGAAAATTTTCAACCGCAACCCCTTTCGCGTCGAATTTACCAATTTCCTCGATTAGACTTTTTGCGTCTTTTTTAATCAAAAAGGCCACAAAAGTGTCTAAATTAAACGCTTTCTTCTTGTGGAGAAACTCCTCTAAAAATTCTTTTGAAAGTTGCCTCTCTTCGGCAACCAACTGTTCCAAAATTTTTATTCCGTCGCGGAAAGATCCGTCTGAAGCCTCTGCGATAACCGAAAGAGTTTCTTCATCAACTTTTATTTTCTCCCCAAGGATTGCCCTTTTGAGAGACTGCACAATTTCATCAGGTTTTGCCTTTCTGAAAGGAATATGTGTGGTGCGGGATTTAATTGTGTCAATCAGTTTTTCCGGATTGGTCGTCGCCAAAATAAAAATTACATGTTCGGGGGGCTCTTCCAGTGTTTTAAGAAGGGCATTACTCGCTTCCGTAGTTAGCATGTGTGCCTCATCAATAATGTAAATTTTTTTCGCAGCAGCAACCGGGGCAAGTTTTACCGCGTCCCTTAAAATCCTGACATCATCAATTCCCCTATGAGACGCAGCATCCATTTCGATTACATCCAGATTATTTCCTCTATCGATTGATAAGCACTGCTCACATTTTCCACAAGGAGGATTTCTTGATTCACAGTTGACTATTTTTGCCAAAATTCTTGCCGCTGAAGTTTTACCGGTTCCTTTTGGCCCGGCAAAAAGAAATGCGTGCGGAATTGATTTTCCCGACAGTATTTTTTTAAGTGATTCGCCAACATCCTTAAGATCCAGTTCGTCCAAATTTTTCGGCCGGTATTTAAGATATAGCGTCATTCTTCGTGATGTATCCCAAGTAGGTGTGTTGCTCCGTGTTCAATAAGCTCATAAACTCTTTCATCGATCAAAACATTTTCTTCTCCCGCTTCTTTTACCGCCTGCGGGTAACAAACAACAATTTCGCCCAGATGGATTTTGCCATCGGGAGGGTAGACAAATCCACCCTTTACCTCGCCGGGTACAAAAGATAGCACATTGTGAAGCCTTTTGTCTTTAAGGTATTTTCCCCCAATCTCCATCATCTTTTTTTCTCCTATTATCGCCACGGTTACTTCGGCGTCAGAAACAATGCCATTTTTAGCCAAAAATTCGGCTAATTTCTTTTTAATAACCGAAACTCTGACCGGATAACTCGACTGTTTAGTTACGGAGACCTTGATCATTAGATGTGAACACTCATTACTTAAGAAAGTTTTCCCTTTACAATTTCTGCGATTTTCCCCCCGTCGGCATTGGGCGCTTTTCCTTTAACAAACCCTATCACTTTACCCATGTCACTCAACCCTGCGGGTTTGACTTCCGCAAATGCTTCATCAATTACCTTTATTAATTCTTCATTCCCCATTTCCGGCGGCAAATATTCCTGCAAGATTGTTAGTTCCTCTCCTTCCTTTGCGGCGCGGTCTTCCGCCCCTGCCTTTTTGTACATTTCGATTGCCTCTTTCCTTTTTTTTGCCTCGCGTCTTATTACAACCAGTTCCTCCTCGTCGGTTAGATCATGCTGTTTGTCAATTTTTTCATAATTAAAAGCAGAGAGAAGAAGTCTCAGGGTCGAAGTTCTGATTTCATCGTGAGCCTTCATTGACTCCCCGATTTTTTTCTGTAAAGTTTGAGCAATCATATTTTTCGATCACTTGTAATCTCGCCCAACAAATGCATATGCATATGATGCACCGCGGCAGCATCACCCGCATTTGTTGTCATTCTAAAGTTAGTTATACCTTTTTCTTTAACAAGTTCCAGCCCCAATTTTTTAATGTCCGTCCAAACCGAATCTTCCAAATCATTCACATCTATGGTGTGGTTTTTAGGAATAATTAATATGTGTATATCGGCCTGGGGATGAATGTCCTTTATCGCGATTAAATTTTTAGTTTCTTTTATTGTTTCTGATGGAATTTCCTTTTTGATAATTTTGCAAAACACACAATCTTCCATTTATTTTTTAAGCCGCTCTACTATCTCATCGAAACTCAGAAGTTCGATTTTTTCCGAAGTCCTTTCCTTCAACTCAATTTTACTCCCCGTTTTTTCCGATACGACCAACCGAACGGGGATTCCAATTAGGTCCGCATCCGCAAACTTTTCCCCGGGTCCCACATCCCTGTCGTCCCACAAAACATCAATTCCCTTCTCAATAAGAGCTTCGTAAATTTTCTTTACATTTTTTGCGCCGGGCAGTTCAACTAAATGAACATCAAAGGGTGCAACAGATTTCGGCCAGATAATCCCTTTTTCATCGTGACCCACTTCGACCAATGCTCCCATAACCCTAGTAGGCCCTATTCCGTAACTTGCAAACCAAACCGGTTTCTTCAACCCTTTGTCGTCTGTATAGTAGACCCTCATTCTTTCTGCAAACCATGTGCCGAGAGGAAAGATATTCCCAACCTCTATCGACTTAGCTTCTTTAATTGGACTCCCGCAATTTGGACATTTGTCTCCACTTTTACCGGAAGCATCACCTCCGGTGCCAAAAATCTCTTTGTTTTCTCCCCAGTCGCATCTGTTACAGTAAAAAATTGTATCTTCGCCACCGTCCGCTAAAACTTGAAATTCGTGAGTATGTTTGTCTGTAAATACACCGCCGGAAGCCTCAGTTATGCGAAAATCGAAACCAATTCTTTTAAAAATTTTGGAGTATGCGTCCTTTACCTTTTCATAATAATCCGTCATATCCTCTTCACTTACATGAGCGGAATAAAGATCCTTCATCAAAAATTCCCTACCTCTTAAGATCCCACTTTTAGCACGGACTTCTTTTCGAAATTTGGTGGAAAAATGATAAACCGCCACAGGTAGATCTTGATAACTGTTTATATTTTTCCTAAGCAAGTCCATGACAACCTCCTCGTGTGTAAAGGCAAGGCCAAACCACTTATCCCATGCTTCAAATTGATACATGATCTCTTTGGCTTTATCCCATCTTCCCGTTTCCTCCCAAATACTTTTTGGGTTAAGTAGTGGCATCGACATTTCTTGTCCACCCACAGCATTCATCTCCTCTCTGATAATCTGATTTATTTTGGTTACCACTCGAAAGCCTAATGGTAAAAGCGTCCAGCTGCCGGACATAAGCTGGTCGATAAACCCAGCCCGTACCAAAAGTTTATGATTGATGCTTTCGGCGTCTTTCGGAGCTTCCTTGCGGGTTTTGGGAAAAAGAACTGATTGTTTCATATGAAGCTATTTTACACCATTTCCGATGGAATTAATGAATCCCTGAATTCCACCAAAAGTTATTAGTCTCCGAACGTCCCCAATCGTTATAACCAAAAGGAGAATGAGTAAAATTATCATCCCGATATTATGAATCGCTCCTTCAATTTTTGGAGAGACTCTTCGCCTCGTTACCGATTCGATTCCGATAAAAAGAAGTCTGCCCCCATCAAGAGCCGGGAAGGGCAGGATATTAAGAATTGCCAGATTTACGGAAAGTATGCCGACAAAATTAATCAGCGTTAAAATTCCGCTTTTGGCTGCTTCTGTAGTTACCGCAAAAATTCCAACCGGGCCGGATACTCCCTGAGGGGCCTGTCCTTTCAAAAGCCCTGCAAAAAGACCCCAAAGACCCAAAACAATCGTCTGCCCCCAAAACAAGGCATCTTTAAATCCGTAATAAACTCCATAAAAAGGACGCTGCCACACGGGTGGAAAATAAATTTCCATCGTGGTTATGGTTACACCTATTGGGCCTTCACCTGCGGGCGGACTTTCCCTGGGTGTTAAATTCACTTTTATAGTTGCACCATTTCTCTGAATCTCGAAAGCGGTTTTTTTACCTTTCAGAAAGGAAGTCTTACTTATGAAATCGTCAGAAGAAGTAATTGAGTCTTTGCCGACCTTCGTCACGATATCGCCTACAACTACTCCCGCAACCTGGGCAGGAGAGCCTGCTGTTACATCAATAACCTTAAGTTTCCCGGTGTCGCGGGGAATTCCGGAAAATGAATAAACAATTGCAAAGGTAACAATCGCGAGAATGAAGTTCATAATCACACCTGCAACTACAATCAATGCTCTGGCTTTTTTACTTTTATTTAAAAATGCACGTTTGAGATGTGTTATTCCCCCTTCATCATTCTCCCCATGAAGACGGACAAACCCGCCGAAAGGAAGAGCGTTAATAGAATATATTGTCTCCCCAATTTTTTTACCGACTATGCGGGGCGGAATCCCAAAACCAAATTCCTCAACCTTTACACCCGCCCGCCTTGCGACAATAAAGTGCCCCAGTTCATGCACTAAAACCAGAATTGAAAGAACAATAAGAAAAATAATAATTGAAACAATCATATTCGGCGTGTCTCTTTAACTTGGCCCTTGTCCAAGTTACTTTTATGCACCCAGAAGTCGTTATTCAATTTTTTGTCTCCGATTGCTACCTTGCAAAGAATCCGCTTAGCCAGGCTTATGCCAGTGTCCGGATCGATGTATTCCCCGCTTACACTAAATTTAAACCCGGCCTTTCCCGTAATGCTGTTTTTAAAATCTTCTACGCCGTCAACCATTCCAAAAATCTTTTCAATCGGAATTGATGCGTACTTTCCCCCATCACCGGTAAGCCCAATAGAAGTAATTGCATCACCCTCCAGCCCAAGAGTAAGTTCCACTACATTTCCCGATGCCCAAATTTTTTCAAACTCACGGAATTCGTTTCTTAACCAAGGAGCAAGTTCGGAGACTTTTTCCCAGTTTATTTTTAAATCAATTCGTTCGCCGCTCTCCCTTTCCGACTTATTCTTTTTTTCTATTTCTCTCTCCGGTTCGAACTCAAATTTGTCCCTCTCTTTAGCTATGGCCGCAGGAACCGGTCCTTTCATCCAATCCGAAAAATTATTAAATAAATAACCGCCGAAAGCTTTCTTTTCGTCTTCCTCAGTCCCCGCAAATCTATCCATGTCTTTCATAAAAATTTTTCTAAGTTCGGCTTCATCTTTAACACCATAATATTCGTCCAAATATTCCTGATAGAGTGATTTTAAAACGGGGCTTTTTATTTCCCGCCCTTCGGAAAGGTGATTCTTAATATTGTTTTCCCACCATGCAGGTTCCAACTTTGTATCCACCCCTAAGATCCCCCATTTTTCACTAAAACTTCTGACTTTTTCCCTGCCCATCTCATGAAGTTTCTCCGACGTCAACTCTGTACTTGTATCCATAACCATACACTCAGTTTAACACAATAATCTAATTTACAGGGAGCCCTAGATCTGAAGAAGCTCTGCCTTTTTCTTTTCCCCCATTTCTTCAATTTTGCCGACAAATTCATCGGTAATTTCCTGAAGTCTTTTTTCGCTTCCGAATTTTTCGTCTTCCGTCATTTCTTTGGCCTCGAATTTCTTCTTAATCACGTGCATTTCATCGGCACGCACTTGCCTGATTACAACTTTCCCGTTTTCAAGTTTTGTCGAAAGAAGTTTGACATATTTTTCCCTGTCTTCGGTGGTTAACGGCGGCATTGTGATTCTTATGATTTCCCCATCAATTGACGGGTTCATACCGATATTTGCCTCCATTATTCCTTTTCTGATATCTCCGATAATTGATTTATCCCAAGGATTAATAATGATTTGTGAAGGATCGGGAGCGGTAATTGTTGCCAGTTCAACTACTTTTAATCTTTGGGTTCCGCCGTAAGCCGGGCAGATAATATTTTCAACGAGTGAAGGTGTGGCTCGCCCTGTTCTGATTCCGGCAATATCTGAAGCCACAATATCCAGCGATGACTGCATTTTGGATCTGACTACCGCTTCATCCATCACTTCCCCAATTCTACACGAAAAACTCTGCCAATGCGAACGTTTTCTCCGGTTTTGGCTATAACTTCTTTGATTAAACCAGCAATTTTTTTGGAAGGGTCTTTTATAAATTCCTGCTCCAAAAGATTTTCATCCCCCATGGACGCAACCTGCATTGCGATACCCTTGCCAAGTGTTTCAAAAAGTTCATTTTTGGCAACAAAATCTGTTTCACAAAGAAGTTCGGCAACCCCAACGATTTTCCCGGTGTGGTGTGAATAAACAAAAACTTTGCCCTCGCCGGTTTCTCTGCCCTCGCGTTTGGCGGCCTTTTCTACACCTTCTTTTTTCAAAATTACCAGCGCTTTTTTTTCAACCCCGCCAACTTCTTCGAGAACTTCCCTGATTCTAATTATTGCCACTCCTGTTTCCTTGCGGAGTCTTTTAATTAAAGCTATATCAATTTTTGACATGTTTTTTCCCTTCTTCTATGGCCTCTCCTACCAAGTCTAATATATATTCGAGGGCTTTGCTGGCATCATCATTCATCGGGATTGGATAATCAATAGGATCCGGGTCGGAGTTGCTGTCAACTATTCCCACAACCGGAACTTTTCGCACATTTGCCTCATGGACCGCGCCGGCTTCCCTTTTTGTATCAATTACAAAAAGCACATCCGGAACGTTTGTCAGCATTTTAATTCCCCCAAAAAATCTCTCAAGACGGGCAATTTCACGATCGATCAAAAGTCTTTCTTTCTTTGTGTATTTGTTATAAAACCCTGAGGTCATATTGATCTTCATTTCCTCCATCTTTTTGAGAGACCTCTGCATTTGGGGAAAATTGGAGATAGTACCTCCCAGCCATCTCTCATTGACATAAGGAATACCGACCTTCTCGGCAACTGCGGCGACCTTGTCTTTAACCTGTTTTTTAGTTCCAAGAAGAAGAACGGTTTTGCCTTCTTTTATAGATCTTGTCAAAAATTCCAAAGCTTCCTCAATTAGGGGCTTTACCTTGGTTAAATCAAAAATATGGACTCCGTTTTCCTGGCCATAAAGATACTCCTCCATTTTGGGATTCCAACGGCGGGTCTGATGCCCAAAATGGGCACCGCTATCCAGTAATTGATCTAGTGAAACTTTAACTGCCATGATATCTTATTGCTTCCTTAAACCGCCATCAGTCGGAAGATTCCAGGAAGCCTGACTGATGTGTGTACGGGTATTATACTCAACTTAAACCAAGCCTGCAAGAGCTTTTTTGTTAATCTCAATATTTTCCCCTGCGGCCTCAATCGCGGCATTGGCAAGGCTTTCTGCGCTTACCGCATCGGAATAGGCATTTTTATTGCCGATTTTGGCTATTTCTAAAGCCATCGCTTGAACCTCCTCGGAGAGCCGTTTTACCCTATCCGGAATCTCAATGGCCCAATACAAAGCCGCCTTAATTTTCGAATTATCTTTAGTCTTATAGGCCTCCATCACTTTTTGGAAGGCTTCGCTGTCCGCATCCGCCAAGTCCATCAATTCCAATCTGATTTCTGAGACTTTTTGAGAAATATTTTTTACCCTTGCTTCAACCTCCTCATAACCTTTTTTACCGATGGTTAAATTACAAACCATTTCGACAAGTGACGCCGCCAATGCCGCGGTTACGGCTGCTACAGATCCTCCTCCCGGAGTCGGATTTTTGTCTGCGACCTGTTCTAAAAATTCTTCAACTGTTTGATTTTTGATCGTCATTCCCAAAGTTTCTTTTCCAAAACCTGATCCGACTTAAAATTTTCTACCTTGAAAGTGTTTTTAACAGCGCCAACCAATGATTCGAGAGGAATCATACCATAAATTTCCGAGCTTTTGATTTTGACGCCCAATTTCTCCGCCTCCGCGGTAACGGCACGGTAGGCTTCATCAAAGTTGGTCTTTTTGTAGTCTACCAAGTTCATGGAAACCTGTGC
>JBGPAU010000011.1:0-22217 GCA_041480845.1 Patescibacteria group bacterium
CCGCAATTTTGCGCGGGCTTTTAATTTTTATTGGTATATATCTGTTTTTTGCGGGTGTTGGCTCGGGGCGTATCGGAATCTTAACGGTTCAAAATTTAAATAAAAACCATTTTGAAAATCCGATACGCCCAGAAAGTCCTCAATTTATCCTCCACGTTCAGCTCGCCCGCTATTCGCGGTCTCACTGAAATCTGTTATAATTCTGGTTATTGTATGGCAGACAAAAAAACGGCCGTAATTTTCGGAGTATCCTCTCAGGACGGATCCTACATGGCGGATCTATTGGTCGAAAAGAATTATAAAGTAATAGGCACCATAAGAAGAAGCACAACCCACGAAAAGGAAAATATCAGCCATCTATTGGGTAAAATCAAGATAGAATTGGCCGATCTTACAGATTACGAATCTATAAGCCGTGTTATAAGAGATCATAAACCCGATGAGGTTTATAACTTTGCCGCCCAATCCGTTCCGGCAGACAGCTGGGCCCAGCCTTTTTATACAGGTGAGGTAACGGGGATGGGGGTTGTCCGGATTTTGGAATCGATCAAGAATCTCTCCCCTGCCTCCCGTTTTTACCAGGCCTCAAGCCGTGAAATTTTTGGAAACATTGCCAGAATAAAGGCAGATGAGACTACCCCGTTTGACCCCAACAATCCCTACGGAATCGCCAAAACCTACGCACACTTGATGGTACGCTGCTACCGTGAATCTTACGGAATGTTTGCGACTGCCGGTATTCTTTTCAACCACGAAAGCCCTAGGCGCGGTTTGCACTTCGTTTCAAGAAAAGTAACTGCCGCGGTTGCCTGCATTAAAAATAATGCAAAGCAGATTCCCCTTGACGAACTGGGCGAGCCTTTAGTTGATTCAAATGGAAAAGTGCATCTGGGAGACCTCAACGCCAAACGCGACTGGGGATACGCCAAAGAATATATGGAGGCCGTCTGGAAAATGATGCAGCGGGATAAACCTGAAGATTATGTTATCGCGACTGACACTTCCTACTCGATTAAAGACCTTTGCAAAATTGCATTTGAACATGTGGGCTTGAATTGGGAAGATCATGTTATATCCGATAAAAAGTTTTTTAGACCCACAGAAATTAAAGAATCTACCGGTGACTATTCAAAGGCCAAAAAAGAGCTCAATTGGGAACCAAAAACTGATTTTAAGACGCTAATCGAAATGATGGTGGACGCGGATCTCAAAAGGTTTAAGTAAGTACCCTTCCTAAATGCAAACAGCTATAATTACCGGTGCGGCAGGTTTCGTAGGGCATTATCTTACTGATTCACTTCTTGAGAAATACCAGGTAATCGGGACCGATGTTGCCGGAGATAATCCGAATCCCAAAATGGGATATTTCCCCGGCGATATTTTAGATAAAAAGTTTCTGACCGAATTGATTTCAAAAGAAAAACCAGAAATAATTTTCCATCTGGCTGCCAAAAGCATGACCTGGGCAAGAAACGTTGAGGAGGTCTTCAAAATAAACATGCTGGGTACTATCAATCTGTATGAAAGTATTCTGGATGTAAGAAAAGAAACAGACTTTAATCCCAAAATATTTTTTATCAGCTCATCCGAAGTTTACGGAAATACTACCGACCCGAAAAACATAACCGAAACTTCTCCCCTTTTCCCTGCCAAATTTTACTCGGCCAGTAAGGCCGCTTCGGATAGATTGAGTTATAGCTACTCGCAAAGTGAAAAATTAAATATTTTAATTCTCAGGCCTTTTACACATACCGGTCCGGGTCAGGGCAAAGGATTTGTAGTACCGGACTTTGCCTCCCAAATCGCCGAACTTGAGAAAGATCCAAAAAGCGACGTTCTTAAGGTTGGCAATCTGGAACCGATCCGTGACTATCTTGATGTCCGGGATGTCGTGGCGGCATATACAGCTGTAATTGACAAAGACTGGGTATCCGGCGACAGCTACAACATTTGCTCAGGCAAGGGGGTCAAAATAAAAGAAATTCTCGAAATTTTGCTAAAACTGGCAAATAAAAAATTGGTTGTCAGGCAGGACCCTTCAAAGCTCCGCTCTTCCGATACCCCGGTTTACGTCGGCAACAACAAGAAATTCGTAGATTTGACCGGCTGGAAACCCAAAATTCCTCTGGGAAAAACCCTCAAAGATACCTTGGACTTCTGGAGAAAACATTAGATGGTACTTCATTTAATTGACCAAAATTGGTAAAATAGCGGTAACTAGAAAGTAAGGTGATTTATGGATGTTTATATTAAGAAAGAAAAAAGGAGAATCCGAAGACAAATTAATCGCGAGGTTTCGTAAAAAAACCATCGTGGAGGGCGTCATGCAGGAATATCGTGACCGTGAACACTACCAAAAGCCCGCAGAGAAGAGAAAAGAAGCCAAATACCGCATCGCCCACTCTATCGAACTCGAGAAAAAGAGGAATTTTTGAGCCAAGTTTCCACAAATTGCTTTCTGTGGTATCGAGTCGATCCGTGTTTTTTGATGGCTTTCCTATGTTCCAATGTGCCGTAGCCTTTATTCTTGCCCCATTTGTATTTCCTGTATTTCGGCTTTTTACTAAGCAGCCGCATCAGATTGTCACGGTAAACCTTGGCAATAATTGAGGCCGCCGCGATGGAAATGGATTTGGTATCCCCTTTTACGATAGCCTTTTGATTTTTTCGTCTAAGTCCTCTGACATACGGGATGTAGAAAGCGTCAATCAGCAAATAATTAATTGACAATTTACAATTTACAATTGCCTTACGAAAAGCAATTTCCGAAGCTTTTTTAATACCCAAACGGTTAATCTGACTTACACTGGCCTGTCCGATTCCAGTAGCGAGAGCGTTTTTCCTGATCCATTTATCTGCAGTCTCCCTTTGTTTTGGAGTAAGTTTCTTCGAATCATTGATCAAAATAGAATCTGGAATCTTGAATTTGGAACCTGGTGAAAAAACTACGCACCCGGCCACAATAGGCCCGGCAAAACACCCCCTTCCGACCTCATCCACTCCGGCAACAAATTTATAACCACTTTTCCAAAGACGTCGCTCAAAAAGAAAGTTGGGGTAATCCATTATCAATCAAAAACTCTTGTATCGGTCGTTCTTCGATCGTTAAGGCTTTGTTTGAGAAGAGAGTATGCAAGAAGTATCCTGGTTCTGGCTACCAACGGTTTTCTCTCACGTAACCAGCGGGCTGCCGAATTATCCAGAAATTTAAGATAATTACTCTTTTCCAATACTTTCAAAACTGTAGTTTTTTCCTCACTATTTCTAAAAGTTTTTTCCCCTGTCAGGATAATCCGCGCAGCCGTGACAGGCAGTAAATACGGTGCGGGTTGAATACCCTTAAGAACTATATTTGAAACTACCTTTATATATTGCTCCATCTCCTGACCCTCACGCGCACTGCAAGTTTCCCTGCCTTCCTCCATAACCTGATTCGATGCGATTTTTACTCTGCTTAAACCGCAAAAATCGTCCAGGGCATCAATCGCCATCCGCATCTTCAGTCGGATTCCGACTCTGACCATTGCCAAACGGTTATAGACTTTTTCCGCCTTGTCTCCGGCACTTCGGGCGATCATTTCCCTTTGCGTCCCCGCCAAGAATGCCGCCCGGGCTCTTACTCTGGAAATTAAAGGGTTAATACGATTAATTCTGTCCTTCTCGGCTGCTCTAAGAGTATATGTCACCACGCGCTGCCAAATCGGGTCTTTACTGTCAAGGAGTCCGTGAACTATAAAATGGCTCTCTGCCAATTTAGCCAGATTTTTAAGATCATCCTGACCGTTCACTTCACCCATCGCAAACGCGGCGCTTGTTTCATAAAGAAGATCAAAGGTTTCATCAACACGGGCTTTCTCCGGCCCAACCTCTTTTCCATAATCGTGAGCCATTTCGTCCTGCTGGCGCATTGCGGCTTCAATGCCCTCCTTGACTCTCTGAGGGATAATCATACTGACAGTCCACCCCGGAGGTACCCGGTTATAATTAAAGCCGGTATTCATTTTTCTCCCGGCAAAAGCAACGCAGTCTGAATAATCATACCTGTCCGGCTTTTGGCCTTCCCATCTCCAGGTAATTATGCTCCCATCTGAAGGATCAACCCTGGGTTCCCACAATTCGGCTAATTCATCACTTTTTTCCCTGCCTAAAAACGGCATACTCATGTAACCAGCCTGATTTAGCTTTATTACATAGAGATCGAGGGGCATTTCCCCAAATTCTCCCCTCCGTCGGGAGCCGGCCTTCTGGCCGCCCATCTCAACGGAAAGTCCTTTGAAAAACTCTCCTCCCCGCTTTACTCCGGGAATCTCCGGAACTTGTTTTCTTTCAGGATCCGCCATTGTGCCAATATGATATCACAGCTGGTAAAACTCGTGCCTTGTTTGCGGGCTAAATATCTGCTACAATTTACGCCTAGCATGAAATCCATTGTTACTTTCTTTTCTGAAGTAAGAAGCGAGCTTTCAAAGGTTACCTGGCCCAAGAGAAACGAGATAGTAAGGCTTACCTTGATAGTTTTTTTGATATCCGGAGCCATTGGATTATACGTCGGAGGCCTCGATTTCCTTTTTACCAAAATCTTGACTTTAGTAATAACCAAATAACCTAAAATGGACGAAGATAAAACTCAACAGTCTGTTAACACACCAGGTGTGGCCGAGCGCGGAACCGGAAATAAAAAAATTCCCGGACACATGATCATTGCCGCAACCGAAGATCCCAAGGCAAAATGGTACGTGGTCCATACCTCATCAGGACATGAAGTCCGCGTCATGGAAACCCTGCGTCAAAGGGTTGAAACCATGAATCTCGTCGGCCGTGTTTTTGAAATGCTTGTCCCCACGCAGGATAGAGTTATCATAAGAAGCGGCAAAAAGGCCACGATAAAGGAAAAGATTTTCCCCGGTTACCTTCTTATTAAAATGATTTTGGACGACCCGACTTGGCTCGCAGTTAGAACTACAGCCGGAATTACGGGATTTGTAGGTGCAGGCAATAAACCCACACCTCTTTCCGAAGCAGAAGTTGCCAATATTCAAAAGTTTGTAAGCTCCCCGGCTCCGAGGTTCAAAACCAAGTTCTCGGTTGGAGAAGCAATTAAAATTACGGACGGACCCTTCTCCGATTTCCTTGGGACAATTCACGAAATGGATGAGGAAAAAGGTAAGGTTAAAGTTCTGGTGTCAATCTTCGGACGGGAGACCCCCGTTGAACTGGACTTCCTGCAAATCCAAAAGATTTAAGCCTTTATTCGCAGCTCTTTCCGTCACATCAACCCATTCTTTAGATTTAAGAATTTCCCGCCCTCTAACGCGCCTTGCCGACAAAATGTCACACCTGACTTGATCGAACAAATATTCGTCATACTCGTTTCCATACTTCTTCCTGAATTCGTCAGCCAAGCGTAAAGATAAAAAGGCGCGAAAGATTTCCTCAGGTCCCCAAAGTTTCTTACCGTTTCGCCTGGGTATATGTGGTGGTCTGACAATTCCATGCTCGACCATCAGGTACAGAACCACATTGCTAACCCCAAGTATTTTGGCCACTTCTGATGCGGTCAAGTAGCTTTTTTCTTCAAAAGATATTCCCCGTTCCATTTTGTGGCTATTTTACCACACGCGTTTACTTTTTACCTGTCGGCTGTTATAATCACTCTACCTCATTTAATTTGAGGAAGACCGTCAGGTCGAAAGCTTCTTTTAGTTTTCACCTCGCGGCCCAAAAACACATAACTTGTGGTGAGTGATCCTGAGTGAAATCGAAGGAGAATCGAATCCATGGCAAAGAAAGTCAAAACAGTAGTCAAAATCAATTTACAGGCAGGGGTTGCTACCCCCGCGCCTCCGGTGGGAACAGCCTTGGGGCAGCATGGTGTTGCCATCATGGATTTCGTCAAACAATATAACGAAAAAACCAAGGACATGAAGGGCCAGGTTGTCCCTGCCGTTATCACGATTTTTGAAGACAGAACCTTCACTTTCATTATTAAAAAGGCTCCGGTCTCCGACATGATTAAAAAAACTCTCGGGATTGAAAAAGGATCGGGCAAAACTCCCAGGGAATCTGCCGGCACGCTGACAAAGGCACAAGTAAGGGCAATCGCCGAAGAAAAATTGGCTGACCTTAATACCAAAAATATCGATGCGGCTATGAAAATTGTTGAAGGAACAGCAAGAAGTATGGGAGTCAAAGTCGAATAATTCTTATGGGAAAAATGAAAACCGCCCAAGTAGGCGAAAACAAAAACAAAGAAAAAAGCGAAAGAGCCCACAAAGCAGAGGCCGAGAAAGTCCATCTGAGCGGGCTTAAGGGCGGCCAGAGAGTAAAAATGGTTGAAGCCGAAATTCCCGCTGAAACAACGACAGAAGCACCCTCCTCCGCTAAAGCTTCTAAGGATCTTCGCGAACCAAAGGCTCGCTCGAAAAAATACCTTGAGGCCAAGAAAAAATTTGATAATGTAAAAATTTACTCCGCAAACGAAGCAATCAAACTTGTCAAGGAAACTTCATATTCAAAATTTGACGGCACCATTGAACTTCACATAATTGTCAAAAAGGCCGGTATTACGGCCCAAATCGCCCTCCCCCACCAGGCGGGAAAAACCAAGAAAATTGAGATTGCATCAGATGAAACCGTCGAAAAACTGAAAAACGGCAAGATCGATTTTGATGTCCTGGTCGCAACAACGGAAATGATGCCAAAACTCGTTCCTTTTGCCAGGCTTTTGGGACCCAAAGGACTCATGCCGAATCCAAAAAACGGAACTTTAGTACCAGATGCCAAAAAAGCCCAAGATTTTTCGGCCGGAACTGTAACTCTTAAAACAGAGAAGGAGGCTCCACTTATTCATACTGTAATCGGTAAAGTCAGCCAGGATCCAAAAGAATTGGCCGAAAACCTTGAAGCAATTTTTAAGGCTTTTGGAGGCGGCAAACAGATAGACAAGGCGTTCATCAAAGCCACCATGGGGCCATCAGTGAAGGTAAAAGTTTAAACCCTGGTTGACTAATCAAGCTAATTGTCAGATAATACTTTGTCCTAAGAAAGTATGCGCCCTGAGCCAGGTCGAAGGGGTAAGTCGTACCGAGGAAACAACGCTTCAGGTTGAAAGCGCCCTCGGGGCGCGTTTTTTTTGGAAACAAAACAATGAAAAAGGCTGAAAAAGTAATATTCGTAGATAATTTGAAAGAGGAGCTAAAAAGCGCCAAGTCTGTAATCTTGGTTAATTATGAAGGGCTTGGAGTTAAGGCCCAACAGGAATTAAAATCCCGCCTTGCCGATGTTGGCGGAAAAATGATTGTCGTAAAAAACACGCTTCTTAAGCGCGCAGGTGAGGCCATCGGAATTGACAAGGGTTTACTGACCGAGCCAATCCTCGCAGGTCAAACCGCCTTGGTAATTGCAAGTGAGGATCCTATTGCCCCAATTCAGGTTTTGGGTAAGTTTGCCAAGGAATTTGTAAGTGTTGCAGGTTTGCCTATACCGAAATTCAAGGTCGGAGTTATTGAAGGATCTTTCCAGAACGGGGCCTCTTTGGCAAAACTTTCCACCCTCCCCGGCCGCGATGCACTGCTCGGGCAATTATTGGGAACCTTAATGGGCAGCGAATATGGACTTGTAGGAACATTGAATGCTAATTTGCAGAAGCTGGTTTATGTATTAGACACAGCCAGCAAAAAATAAGGACAGGGGGTGAATCATTATGGCAGAAGAAAAGAAATTATCAAAAAAGGTTGAAGAATTAGTAGAAGAAGTTGCAAAACTTTCGGTTTTGGAACTCTCTGAACTCGTTAGTGCTCTCCAGGAAAAACTCGGAGTAAGTGCAGCCATGCCGGTCGCGGCACCCGCCGCCGCCCCTTCGGGCTCTGGCGAGGCACAGGCAGCAGCTGACGCGGGAAGTGCCAACCAAACAGTTGTTATGACCGTTTCGGGTCCTAATAAAATTGCAGTTATTAAAGCTTTAAGAGAGATTAATCCCAATCTTACTTTAATGGACGCAAAAGCCATGACCGAAACCGTTCCTGCTGAAGTTATTAAAGACGCAAAAGCGGAAGACGTAAAGGCAGCTAGCGAGAAATTAAATGCAGCAGGAGCAACCGTAGAACTCAAATAATTTATTTGAGTCTACAGCAAATTATCCCGAGAGAAACCGAGGGATTTTTTGTGGATCAAGGATTCTTTTCGTATTATATTTGGATTGTGAAAATCATCACAATTTCACAATTAGAAGAGTAATATTATTATACAGATTTACTTGAAAATAGCGTATTTAGTATATCTTTTGATGCATCATATTTAGCCCCAATTTCAGTCTCCAAATGTAAATCGTACCCTGGGTCGGCGTTAAGTTCGATAACAAAATAACTCGATTTTTCCTTGGTGATATCCTCCGAGATAATATCTACTCCGCAAAATCTCAATCCCAAAGCCTGCGTTGCCTTAATGGCTATTTCAAAATATTTCGGATGAATAGAACCCGCGGGATTCTCAACTATTCCCCCTGTATGAGCATTAGAATTTCTTCTCAGAAGTACTTTTTGGCCTCTGCCGGGAATACTATCATAATTATACCCTTGCTTGCCAAGAACCCTTTCGACCTCATATCCCAATACAAGTGGCTCTATTCTTCCTTGATTATATTTAGCTATCAACCCTGATATTTTTGATTTTCCGTCAGCAGTGACAAACGGCAATATTCTGTGAGCAACCGCCAAAACTTTCTTGTCGAGGACCAAAAAACGATATTCTTCCCCACTAATATATTCCTCTATCAAAACGGACCTGAATCTATTTTTAACTCTTTCAAAAACGCTTTTTAACTCCCCCAGATCATCAATTTTTGCCGCAACAAATTTTCCCAATGAAGAAATATCCGGTTTTGCAACCAACGGAAAACCAATCTTTCCGGTATTAATTGATTGTAAGACATCGTCCCAGTTATCAATTAAAATTCCTGCCGGAGTCGGAATACCTGCACTCTTAAGGATCTTTTTTGTCAAATGTTTTCTTCTTGCCAACTTATATCCCACAATCGAATTTAGCGGTAAATGTTTACTAAGGGTAAGTATGGTTTTGCCGTTTTTGGAAAATTCGTAGACTCTCTTATCTGACGGATATTCTCTGACAGAGTAACCAAGGCCAGAGGCTTTTTTGGCAAATTCATCCATCAGAATCTTATGCTTAGGTCTGACAGCAATTAAAAATTTAAGAATTTCCCTTTCTACATTTAAACCCGTATCATTCTTGATTGAGGCCCAGCGTGGCGCAGAATTTACTTCCAGTACATACAACTTTTTATCTTTATCCTCCAGCAAATCAACCCCGGCTATATCGATAAACAGAGACTTGGCTGCCTTTTGGGCGATCTTCGAATACTTCAAGGGTACCTTCTTATAGGCGTTCCTTTGGGGTTTACCTTTATCGAACCGGCTTCTCCATCTTGTGGGTCTCACAATAGCGGCTTTTGCTTTTCCACCGATAATAAAAACCCTAATCCTAATACTTGCCCTGATAAACTCCTGGGCAAGGAATCTTTCTCCCAACCTTTCCCGAATTTCTAAATTTTCGACAAGACCCTCCAGTTCTTTTTGATTCTCGGGCGACCACACTGCGTGTCCCTGTTTGCCATTTGTACCCTTAATAACAAACGGAAATCCCAGTAATTTTGGAGCCTTTTTCACCATCTCGCGTAAGGATAAAAATAATGTCCTTGGAACAGGAAGACCCTTTTCAAACAATAGTTTTGTTTCAAGACCTTTTGTTAAAGGAAGGCGGATAAATTGGGATTTTTGATATATTCTGTCAATTATTCTCACTCCTTTTCCCCTTGCATAATCGGCGACAATTGAGGCATCCTCCAGTCGCTTACCCACAAGTCTGAAATATATCGTATCGAAGGAGGCCAAATCTTCTCCGCCCATTTTAATCACCGGCACTCTGCCGGTTCCCTTAAAGTCATATTCCAAATCCGAAAACGATGCCAGAGTTACGCTAAGTCCAAGTTTTTTAGCTTCTTTGGAAAAAGCCAGGAGGTGATTAATCCCTCCTCCTGCCAAAATAAGTATCTTTTTGTTTTTCATGACATTTCTAATGACATATCGGCTTATAGCTGTTATTCCAAACTCGGATCGACCAAAAAACCCGCCATATCATTTCTACCCATCAAAAACAATGTTGCCATTTTTGACCGGTCGGTGACCGAAGCGGTAGATTTAATTTTGTTACCGGCAATTATATACTTTACCCCTATAACAGGACGCGTTTCCCGGCCGCTTGCGGATCTATAACCCTTTTCTTTCCATAAAATATTTTCCTTAGTCAAAAGTCCCAAATTTTCCGCAAGTTTTTTATCTATAGAGCTTCTTACTGCGCCTGTGTCAACACGGGCGACAACTTTGGCTTTTTTGGATCTATCAAAACTGTAAATCTTAACCTCCTCCAAACTTTTAAGGGTCTTTATCCCTTCTACTACCGCTTTTCTATTTTCAAACCTGCCTGCAAAAAGAGCTTTGGCAATCATGACACCATGCTGGGCATCGACAACATCAAGATCTTCAACCCTTTCCAGTCTTTTTTTAAGACCCTCCATATTGGCAAGTTGTATCTGAAGCCCCGGCTGAGCATTAAGTTCGAGTACCATCGGTCCTTTTTCCGGATGAAGAACAATATCCACCCCAACATACCCGAGTCCGGAGGCTATTTGAGCCTTGACGGCGGTTTCCAAAATTCCCGTCCAGCTGGGAATTTTTATCCCTCGGAGTTTTCTTTCCGTCCCGGGTTTAAATACTATCTGCTCCCCATGCCAGATAGCCTTTGTGGTAATGCCTGTGGCGATATCTACTCCAACCCCAATTGCCCCCTGATGCAAATTAGCCCTTCCACCGCTTTCTTTGGTCGGAAGCCGCAACATGGCCATTACCGGAACCTTGTTAAATACAATAATACGGATATCGGGAGTTCCTCTATATGCCCACCTTCTAAATGCCTTGGCCCGGCCCACATACTCCTGAACGAAAGCAACATCAGGTACGTTTCCTATAGAATACGCACCTTCCAATGTATCCAGTATGTGGAGTTTTAAATCATCTGCGGCTACCCGTTCTTTGTTTGTTGTTAACCATCCTCCATCCTTAAGTTGTTTCTTGACGACTATGATTCCCTCTCCTCCCATTCCACGGCTTGGCTTAAGGGCAAATTTGTCCGGCAGGGTTGTCCAGTCAAACTCAAAAACGTCTCGCGGGTCAATAAACTTCTTAATAATTTTGGGGTGGGCAACAGCCGCTTTCTTAAGAATCTTGGCCGTTTGGATTTTGGAGTCGGCAATATTTTTACCACGCTTAGAGTTATATTTATAGGCAAAAAGCTGTGTACGGGCGTTTAACCCCAAAATTGAGGGTATTTTCATAATTTTAACTTCTAATAAGTTTCCTAAACCGGTAGAACTCCATTACCCTGAGGCCGGTATATTTACCAAGGAGAAGGTCGGCGCCTGCGACCAAAAGCAGTGAAATTTCAGGGTTAAGAAGTACATACTGCTGGAGCGGTTGGAAAGTAAGGAATAAAAATGAAATAAGGGACAAGATTAACGTTTCAAAAGTCAGATTTAAAGCTGTTTTAACACTTTTGCCAAGCTGTACCCGGGTGAAGTCCTCCGCCAAAAGCACAAGAAAAAGGACAGCAAATATTGAAACGTTGGCAAGGTCTGTAAACTTAACAATCGGCGCCAGAAAAAGAACGCCTAATACTCCCAAAACCACAGCCCAAAGAATAAAAGCCATTCTGGGCAGGTATTGGAGCTTAACTTTGAGTTTCCTTAAGGCTAGCCTCATGGCAGTGGAAACAACTACGATCACAAGAAAAAGTCCGATTCCGACAACCGGCCCCATAGCGACAAAAACAACGGAAAGCGCCGCCGGGAGGAAAATTCCGAAACCCCTGACACCAATGACATTTCTTGTAAAAGCGATAACAAAAGCAACGATTGGCAAAAGTAAAAGTAAAACCAGCGTGTTAGCCGGAACGCCGGAAGCAACAGATGAACGGATGGCATATTTAATAGAATTAAACGGCCAAACCGGGCCCAGTGTCTGTTCCTTCAGGAGCTTCTCCAAAGGCCCCAAGCTTTCTACACTTTTTTGAGTAATATCCACTCTGGCGGGCTCGGGTGTAGAAACTGCCACCGGTGGCGGGGTTGGAGTCGGCGTAACTCTAGCCAAAGCAAAAACTCCCATTGGCTTAGATACTCCAAAGGCCAAAGCCACTAAAAACAACAAGACTATTAGTTTTCGCATGGGTTTCTTTTAATGAAAGTGTGACAATTATACAACTTACAAGGCCAAATCTCCACTTTCCGGCAGGCTTGACTTTTCATTTACTACAGGATATAATTCTGTTCAGCTCTTTAAATTATCATGGTTTTTTAATCAGAAAGGAGAAAGGTATGAAACCGATCCGGATTAATCGGGAACGTCAAAAGAATCATTTGGGCACATTCGTCTTAATGGCAGTTCTTTTAACCGTTTTGGTTTACTTTCTTATAGAGATTGCCCCGCTCTACCAGAGTGCAGTCTCACTGGGAAGATAATATGGAACCCGCCATAACCATCGGTGACTGGGTAACAAATTGCCCGGTTTGCGGAGGTTTGTTTACCCAAGAGAATGTTAAAGGACAAGTTGTCAAAACTTGTCAGTCGGATCGCGCCCACCGTTTCCTTGTAAATAATCATATTATATATTCTCAGAAAGGAGACAAAATGCACAAACTAGGAGTTGTCCTTGTTGTTTTGTCAGTAATGGCATTGGTGGTAATTGCTTTTCTCCGTGCCCCAGTAGGTTGGCTGTTAATCCCGGCTGGAGTCTTAGCCGTCTGGCTCATTATTCGAATAGTTATCGAGGAGAAGGCCAAACGCGACGAGAACAAAAAAATAAAACCATGATACAAACTCAGTGAGGCAGGTGCCTAAAAAACAACTACCTCACTGAAGTAATTTCATTTCCGGCGCCAGTAATCCAATACCCAGAGGATTGTATCCGTAAGTGCGACCTTCGGTTTCCAACCTGTATCTTTAAAAATTTTATGATTTGAACCCCAGATAACGGGCTCATCGGTCGGTCTGAGCCTAGCCGGGTCTACCTTAATTTCAACTTTGGTTTTACTTTTGGAAATTACCATCTTTAAGACTTCTTTCATTGCAGGAGCTTTTTCCGAACAAATGTTGTAGGGTTCCCCGGGTTTTCCTTTTGTTACTATTGCCCATGCTGCGTCAACTCCATCCCGAACGTCCAGAAAATCTCTTTTTGGCTTAAGATTTCCCACATAAATAATATTTTTTGATTTATCTTTTTCTGCAATTGCTACTTGTTTACAGAAAGTTTGAATGGAGGTCCTTTCGTCCTGTCCGGGGCCGACCTGGATAAAATATCTTCCCAGGTAAACCGAAATTTTATAATTAATAAAATATTGGTAACCCAAAGCCTCTGCCGCTAGTTTGCTTACTCCATAAGGGCTTACGGGTTTTAGTAAAGTATCTTCTGTCGTCGGAAGTTTTTTGGTTAGTCCATATTCGGCAGAGGAACATGCGATGAAAACCTTAGGGATCTTTTTCATTTTTCTGGCTGTTTCAAGAATTCGCAAAGTACCGATCAAATTAACGTCAATTGTATATTCGGGCGAGTCCCATGACTCGGATGGATAACTCTGTCCCGCCAGGTGAAAAATTATATCGGGCTTGGAAACCGCAACAGCTCTTTCAACCGACGCAGCGTCGGTAATATCGCCATTTATTATTTCAAGTTTTTCAATTCCTTCAATATTTTTATTATCGCTTCTGAATCTTCGCAGTCCCCAAACGGTGTGTCCTTTTGAAATAGCAAATTCCGCCATGTGGCTGCCGATTAGTCCTGTTACACCAGTGATTAATATTCTCATATCTTTACCATTCTAAACCTTCCTCGCCAAAAAGTGTTTCGTCGACAATACCGCAAATAATGTGACCGATTACTGTATGAACTTCTTGAATTCTGGCAACATCATCCGATGGAACCTTAATTGGAATGTCCACAAGTTTTGCCAGCTCTCCTCCACCACTTCCGGTAAATCCAATTGATTTTATTCCCCGTGATTTAACTAAGATAACTCCATTAATTACATCTTTCGAATTCCCTGAAGTTGAAAAAGCCATAATCAAATCTTTTGGTGTTGCCAAGGCTTCCAGTTGACGTGAGAAAACTTTTTCAAAACCAAAATCATTAGCAATCCCGGTTATTATTGCCGGCTGGGAAGTTAGGGCATATGCCGAAATTGGAATGCGGTATTTTTTATACCGGTTTAGAAGTTCTTCGGCAACGTGTTCTGCATCGGTTGCCGATCCTCCATTGCCAAAAGTAAAAACCGATCCGCCCCTTTTGTAATAACAATCGATTACTGCGTGTGCCGCTTCAATTATTTTCGGCCAACAAAACTTAAGAGCTTCCCGCTCCGTCTTAATATTTTCCAAGAAATTGTTTTCGATATATCTTTTAATTTTCATTCGATATTATCTGAACGCCTTGAGAATCAAAAACCAAAGGAAGCTGTATGACTCCCCGCTTTTTCAAATTTCTAATAATTGACGGGTGGGTTTTGGGTGGAGCAGAAACCAAAAGACACCCTCCTCCGCCAGCGCCTAAAACTTTACAACCATAAGCACCTTTTTTCATGGCTATTTCATAAAGTTCATCAATTCTTACGTTTGATATTGCGGCGCTGGTTTCCTTTTTTGCCTGCCACACTTGATCCAAAATTTTTCCAAAACCTCTCATATCACCCTTCTTAACAGATTCTATCGATCCCTTTGTAAGAGTCTTCAATATTCCAAAGCTTTTGAGACTCTTCCCAACATTAATATTTCTTCGCAAACCTGTTTGCTGTTCTCTTTCACTTCTTTTTGCGCCGATGTAAAAAAGCAATAAACTCTTTGCTAATTTTTTTGTAATTTTATCTGAAAACTTTAATGGCTTTACCTTTACTGAGCCGTCGGTCAAAAAGTCAAATAAATTAAAGCCGCCAAAAGAAGCTGCATATTGGTCCTGCCAACCGCCGGGAATTTTAAGAATGTCCCGCTCAATTTCTATCGCAAGCCCTGCAATTTTTTCTTTCGTAAAATCTGCCTTTTGTAATCTTAATATCCCGGCTATAAAAGCCACGCAAACAGCAGAAGATGAACCCAGTCCTGTTCCTGCCGGAAAATCCCCCCAGACCTCAACATCCATCCCCAAATCGAGTCCCAACCTATTGATTACGGCTTTGTATAAATCGAAAATTCCACCGTCATACGGCAAGATTTTACCAAGTTGGTAAATTTCTTCTCTTTTGTAATCTTTCAGGTGAATTTTAATAAACGCTTGGTCTGTAAGTTGAATTTTTACATGTGCGAACATCCCGATAGTTGCAGAAAATATCTTGCCGCCGTATTTTCTAAAGTATTCCGGCAAATCGGTTCCGCTTCCCGCAAAGCAAATTCTAACAGGAGCGTTTGCTTCAATTACAATCTTTTTTAGCTTTTGAAAATATGTCTTTGCTATTTCGTAGGTTTCGGGTTTACCTATATCCAAAAAATTCGCATTCATGGGGAAACCATAAATCAGTCCGCTGCTTGCCAGTTTTGGGAAAATTATTTTCTCCAAAGAAAGGCGTTTGCCAGCGGGAATATATTTAAAAATCTTCGGGTTGAAAAAATAATAGCCGGCATTAACAAGACCCCTCCTACCGCTTTTTGATTTTTCTTTAAAAGATTTTATTTTTCCTGATTTTTGCAACGACACAAGTCCTGATTCACCTACATTATTTATTACAGCCAGTGCAATGGTTGCCAAAGATTTCTTATCATTATGAAAGGCGATGAGATTGTGTAAGTCTGTTTCTAAATATGTATCCCCGTTAACAACTAAAAACGGTTCTTTAAAAAAGTCTTGGGCATTTTTTATTGCGCCTCCGGTTCCCAGCGGAAAATCTTCTACCGCATATTCAATTTCTACTCCAAAATTAGTTCCGTCACCAAAATAAGCTTTTATATAATCACCAAGATAGCCAAGAGAGATAACTATTTCTTTAAATCCGTTTCTTCTGAGAAGTTGAATAATATATTCCAAAAAGGGTTTGCCGTTAACCGGCGCCATTACCTTGGGCCTATCGCTTATTACCTCTTTAAGTCTTGTGCCAAACCCCCCCGCCAGAATCAAAGCCTTCATTGAAATATGGCTATATATACCATCATTTACCTAGCCTGGCAAGACGATCAGCCTATAAGGGGGTTTACTATATTGATTTATACTTTAGCCTAATAACTGTAAATAGCGCTTTCAGAATTTCTAAGCCCGATATTTTAGAAAGACCAAGCCTTCTGTTCTTAAAAACAATGGGAACCTCATATACACTAAATCCGTGTTTACGAGCCAAATAGAGCGATTCGAGTAAATATGAATATCCTTCCGACAAAATCGAAGAATATCCAATTTTAGTTAGAACCTGCTTTTTATAAACTCTGTAACCGCTTGTGGCGTCTTTTATATTAATACCCAAAAGAACTCTTGATAAAAATTGGGCTGTACCGCTTATTAACTTCCTCCAAAAGTTAAAACCGATGATACCTCCTCCTTTTACATACCTTGAACCGATTACCATATCATTATCTTTTATTTCGGCTATCATTTTGGGTAGAAATTTCGGATCGTGGGATAAATCAGCGTCCATTGTTGCCACAACATCGTAGCCGTGAGCGAATGCGTATTTGAACCCTTCCTTGTAGGCAGAACCCAAACCCATTTTCCCTTTTCTGGAAATTAAAACTACGTCAGGTATTGCCGAAGCAATCTTTCCCGTCCCATCGGGAGATGCATCATCGACAACAATTATTTTTAAATTTATTTCCAGACGTTTCAAGGCACGAATAAGTTTACTTATATTCAGAACTTCATTATATGTGGGAATTATCAGGGCTGTCTTCACTTTTCTCTTATCGAAGTTTACTCTTCCTTGCTTTGCATTCCAAGAAGCCACCCCCCTTCGCTCCTTTGGAGCTTCGGCGGGGCAAGCAATACTATTCCTCTTTACTCTGCATACCCAGTAACCAAAGTACAGCTTCTTTTTTGTAGCGGCGGTCTCCACGGGAGTTAATACGTATCGCGGGAAGTTTTCCGCGTTTTCCCCAACGCTTAATTGTTAAAGGAGAAACCCTAAGAAGCTCGCTGACTTCACGAACGGTAAGTAAATCCGGAAGATCTTCCAATCTGATTTTCTTTTTAGTACTTTGATCCATTTTAATAGAGTCCCCTGCCTGACGCTTATCTTTCTTAGTCAGAAAATATCAAAGTGAAACAAATATGTCAATAGCTATTTTGTGGTTAAATATGGCAATTCTTGTTGCACTCCGACTTGGCTCAGTATAAACTCCTATTATGAAGCCGGGAAATGTTTTCCTTTTTTACTACTCACTGGCGGCAACAACCATTCTTCTTTTGGCTTCATACTTTATCCTCCCAAAGCCCCAGAATATAGCCAATACAATCCTACTTGCACCCGTGGTTTTTTTCTTGTGGACCCATGCTTTAAATCCGGATTTCTTCTCTATTCCTAAATGGTCCCCAAAATTTGGGGCAATTACTATTATTTTTTGCCTACTTGGAATTTTTTCTTATTTCCTCTTTGCCAAATACTCCCCAGCTACTCCTACCGGCAATATGAATCTGGACCAAATCAAGCAAGGTCTTAGCCAATCAAATGCAGATGATAAAGAATTTAAGACGCAGCTTGAAGCTGAAATCAGTCAGTTAAAAGCAAAAATAGATAGCCTGGGGGCAAGAGATGTGACCGTCCTTGGTACTGCCTCCCTACCCGAAAGCTCAGCTTCCCCGGTAGCCGCCATTGGCCAAATCACCGTGAAGGATGCAAACCTGACAACGGTCGCAATTTATGAAACGGGGTCCCCAGATAGTAAGGTTACGGGGTCAGCACAATATGGTGTAGTCTATCCATTCTACGAGAAAACCGGTGATTGGTATAAAGTAAGTCAAGGCTGGGTTGAAGCAAGATGGTTTACGGAAGTTAATCCTTAAGTCTCTTTCCTCCAAGATTCCAGGAAATACCTTGAAGTAAGGTTGTAATTCCCCCCAAAATTAGCGCCCACCAAAAACTTACAATACCCAAGCCTGTGTATTTCTCTGCATACCGGGAAACTAACCAGATTCCAAGACTGTTCACAAAAAAGAAAAAGAGAAATCTCAAGGCAGACGGCTCAAGTTTTACTTTGCGGACCAACACATAATCCCACATTGTCCAAACAAAAAATGTAACCCAAAAACCGGCGTAGATGGAAGCTTCCAGGGGAAGAAGGCGCATATTTCCCAAAACTACCGAGGAGGGAAAAACTAACCCCGTTAGACCAATTATCAAAGAATTTAAAAGCCAGCAAATAAGGAAAAGAAGATGCTCCATCTGAAATAATAATACCCCTTTTTTTTGAGTTTGCAACTCTCAATACTTGCAAAAATACTTCCAGCGTGTGGTAAGCGGAGCTTGCCATAATCATTGATGATTATGGTAAACTTAAATCAGTTATAACATCCTCCGCAAACTAAAGTTTGCGGTTTCCCTTGAGGGAGGATGATATATCAGGTTCAATTCCTCCACGAATTAAAATTCGTGGTATCCTTGAAACTGCTATGAAAAAAGTCAGGTCGTTGTTCCTGGTTTTGGTCGTTTTGCTTTCTTTGTTTGTATCAGTTACGGGACTTGTCGCCAAAGTTAACTTAGCCTCGAGAATATTACAAATACTCTTCCTCCCCGTTACGGCCTATTTACTCTACGTTTTAGTTGAGCATGTCACTAAAAAGACCCCCATTTTTGACCAGAAAAGCGGATGGAGGCGGGGAATTATCTATTATTGTTTCATTTTGACCACTGCACTTGTTAGTGTTGGCTTTTTTTCGGCTGGGAATCTGCCCCAGCTCATCAGTGCTTTGATTTTCTCTCCCATGGCCATTTATTTTCTCATTATCGTCTTGCCCCACCGAAAAACAGCTTTCCCCATACCCGGTATCGGAAAAGCCATGAAAGTTGTAGACCTTAAGTCCTTAACTGCGCCAGCGGCTAAGATCGATATCGACCGCAGGAATTTTCTTAAACTAATAGGTTCTGCGGGAATATTGGCAGTTATTCTGGGACTTTTCAGTAAGAGGCCCGGCATTCCTAGCTTCTTGGGTAACGTTGAAGCTCTTGAACCGCTAACGCTTAAAAACACTTCGGGAAATATTATCGACCCAGCCGAAAACTCCCCTACCAGCGGTTACAATATCAGTCAAATAGACGATTCCACACCCGCTTACTTTGGCTTTGTCAACAAGGATGGAGCCTGGTTTATTATGAGGGAAGGCGAAGATGATGCTTTTCGCTACGCAAAAGGTGAGAATAATTTTACAACAAACTGGGAAAGTCGAGCTAAACTAAACTACGATTATTTTGACAGGGTATATTAACTTGACAGTTTACCCTTCATAAAAATGTTGCTATCATATCTGTAAATGGCGGCTGTAGTCGAAGTTGACGAAGAAAACGGAAAATCAAGTTCTCCTGCCTTAACCCATAATATTTCCAGTTCCAATATGGGGAGTGCTGACGCTTCAAATTTAAATCCGGTCAGCTGCCCGATCGCTCCGGGAGAGAATTCCTTTGAAAAATGGCAACTTATCCACGTCACTGATATGGGCACATCGAGCGCGATAAGTAACATCCGGGTGTGGAGAAGCGGCAACCTGGGCACTAATGCCATCCATGTAACTAATGCATCTGTCTCTTCTTATCGCGGGGAAGCCAAATATGCAACGCCCACGAACCGTGCCTCGGTGTTTGCCATTTTTACCATGCCCACTACTATTCCCGGATCCGCAAACTTGGGGGTCGGCGGAAGCCTAACCGGCAGTCTGACAAAAGTCGGATATTCGGACTTTCTTATCCATCAGATTCAAACCACACGTTCAGCTTTGGCAGGAAGTACCACTGTTATGAATTATCAATATGATGAGACAGCCTAAGTTAACCAAACACATTTGCGGTCAATGTGCACAACACTTCTCTTCCGAATTAGCTTATTTAAAGCACCTGTGCCCGGCAATCGGGGGAACTCCCCGCAACCTTAATAAATCTGTGTCCCCCAAACCTAAAACGGCCTCCTTATTTGAAAAGAAAATTCTCGCAGCTGTACAAACCGCCCGCCAAACAAAAAGGGATTATAATGCCTAATTACAAATATTTCAGTAAGGATTTAAACAAGTGGATCAATGCAGAACCGGAAGTCTGGCAGTGGGAAGTAATTTACGAGGATGGAGGCGGTCTAAAACAGTTTGGGGATGACGGAATATTTCACCAATTTGCCGAAATTGACCAGAGCCAACTGGTTATGTTTAAAATGATATCACCCCAATATTCCCAAACTTATGCACTACTTTTGTCAGATCCGAGTATGAAACTTGTCCATTTTTATAGAAACACTATCCTTAATGCCGGTACCGATGAAGAAAAACACATCCGGCTATATTGTTTTGGTTACGAAAAAAAGGTCGGATCTAAAGTACAGAAAGTTCTAATGGCGATTACTCCAACAAACGAATTGATAGTGACCGAAGATCCTAATTTGGTTACTATTTAACCTATTGACAACCTGATTAAGTGTTGTGCTATTATGCGGCCATGAAGAGTGAAGCGTTTTCCTCCGGTAAATATTTCGGTTTGATTGCAAAATATTCACTTGGTTTTATAGACTCTCCTCCTTACGAAAAAATAGTAGAAATACTTTTTGAATGTTATAAAAGAAAAGGAACAATATTTACAATGGGTTGCGGCGGATCGGCATCAACTGCGACTCATTTTGCTGCAGACTTAGCAAAGACAACAATGGCTAATGCCAAACCCGGATTTAAAGCAATTTCACTTGTAGACAATATTCCTCTAGTTAGCGCCTGGGTCAATGATAAAGGATGGGGTTCTATATTTGCAGGACAACTCGATCAGTGGATAACAAAAGATGATGTCCTGATAGGATTTTCTGTACACGGAGGAAGTAAACAGGGAGACGCGGCAGGTCCTTGGAGCCAAAATTTGGTTGCTGCCATGAAGCTTGCCAAAAAAAGGAAAGCAAAAATTATCGGCTTTTCCGGGTTTGACGGGGGTGCCATGGCAAAAATGGCAGATGTTTCAGCTGTGATTCCGATAAGCTCTGAGATCTATGGAACTCCGGTAATTGAGGCGATGCACGTGGTTTTGCAACACTCAATAATATTTGATCTAAAAGAGAGTATAAGAAAAACAAATGGAACCCAAAAGAAATCTTAATACATCTGGAATCTTTTTTGATTCCGCAAACCTTGCGGAACTCAAGAAGTGGTTTTCTGCACACATCTTGGGAGGAGCAACGACAAATCCACTAATTTTACAAAATGAAGGAGTGATTGATGTCCCCAGACACATTCAAAAAATGGTGGATATCGTTGGGCCTGGTTTTCCGATTTCAATTGAACTTCCGGATATCAAAGTCACAAGAGATAAAAAGATAGATTTGGCGAAAAAATATAACGATATGTTTCCAATGAATACCGTTATCAAGGTTGCGATGGATCCGAGAAAACCAGAAGCAGCCTACGAAGTGATATATAGATTGGGGCAGGCAGGAGTAAGGGTCAATGCTACTCTGGGATTAAGTTTCGGGCAGTTGGCGGGTGCGGCAGAAGCGATGCGTTATAGTCATGTGGACGGAAATTATATAAGTTTGTTTTGGGCGAGGCGAGACGAGGCCAAGAGACAAATTGAAGCGGAGACCGGAGTGGAGTCTCCTGACGCAGCCACAACTCTTTTGATGACGATTAACTATTTAAAAATACACAATTTGTCGCCGAAGATAATCGTAGGAAGTATCAGAAATATTGTTCAAATTGACCAGGCATTTTATCTAGGGGCCGATATTGTTACAATTCCTCCTAAGTTTATTCAAGCATGGATGTATACAAAAAGGGGCGTTGAAACACTCGAAGAATTTAATAAAGGCTACCAGGGTGTTAAGAAAATGAAGTTAATTTAACTCATTCCAGTTTCAATAAAGCCTACATGGATATAAAAGACAAGGTTAAACTGATTTAACTATTGTAGTCAGATTTACTTCACTCCACCCCCGATAAACCTCCCGGGCGCCGGC
>JBGPAU010000012.1:0-20475 GCA_041480845.1 Patescibacteria group bacterium
CAGCAAATAATTATTACCGAACTTCCTTATCAGGTAAATAAGGCCGAACTTGTGGCCAAAATTGCCGAACTTGTCAAAGATAAAAAGGTCATCGGCATTGCCGATCTTAGAGACGAAAGCGACAAGGACGGAATGAGAGTTGCGGTCGACCTAAAAAGGGACGCAAAACCGAAGTCGGTTCTCAATAATCTTTTCAAACACACAAAACTGCAAAACTCTTTCTCCGCGAATTTTGTGGCTCTTGTTGATGGCACGCCACACACCTTAAATCTTAAACAGATTCTGGTTGAATATGTGAAACACAGACAAAGAGTTGTAACCAGAAGAACTATTTTTGATTTAACAGAAGCCAAGAAACGGGCCCATATTTTGGAAGGACTTAAAATTGCTCTTGATAATCTTGACGCTGTCATCAAAACCATCAGGGAAAGTAGGACTCAGGAAGACGCCAAGAAAAATTTAATTGCCCGGTTTGGTTTGAGCGATATTCAGGCAACGGCAATTCTGGATATGCAGTTAAGGCGCTTGGCGGCCTTGGAGAGGGAAAAAATTGAGAAAGAATATGCGGAAATTGCGAAACTGATTGATGAACTTACTGCAATTCTTAGGGATCCGCAAAAAGTTCTTGGTATTATCGTTACAGAACTTGCCGAACTTAAGGCAAAATACGGTGACGCCCGTAGAACCAAGATTTATAAACACGCCGTGGGAGAGTTTAGCGAAGAAGATTTAGTTGCCAAGGAAGAAACACTGATTACGGTAACCCGAACCGGCTATATCAAACGCCTCTCGGCCGGGGCATATAGAGCCCAAAGAAGAGGGGGTAAGGGAGTAATCGGAATGGCCACAAAAGAAGAGGATGAAATTGAGCATTTGATTGATGCCACAACCCATGACACACTTCTTTTCTTCACCAATAAAGGCCGTGTTTTCGGCCTTAAAGCTTGGGAAATTCCGGAAAGTAGCCGCCAGGCAAAAGGGCAGGCACTGGTAAATCTTTTGAATCTTGAGCAAAGTGAGGAAATCAGGTCCATCCTTCCGCTTTCTAAAGAATCCGGAATGAATAACCCGCTCCGCGGAAAGAATTTGGTTATGGCAACAAAAGCAGGAATAATTAAAAAAACTAAACTTGATGAATTTGAAAATCTGAGGGCCTCGGGACTTATTGCCATAAAGCTCAGGGGAGAGGACCAACTGGTTTCGGTTCACCCGACCACGGGGGATGACCACGTTATCCTTTTGACCAGAGGAGCAAAATCGATAAGATTTCCGGAAGTAAATGTCAGACCCATGGGAAGGGCAACTACAGGTGTAACCGGAATAAAACTGGAGAATGATGACGAACTTATCGGCATGGAGGTCTTCCCCGGAAAAGAATCCGTCCCGTCAGACAAAAGAAAGAAGTTTTTCAGAGATATTCTGACAATTGCCGAAAAAGGACTTGGAAAGCGTACCCCGATTCATCTTTTCCCAGTTCAAAAAAGGGCAGGCAAAGGAGTTAAGGCTTCCGTGGTCAATCCCAAAACCGGAAATCTTAAAACTGCGATCATGGTCACGCAGAATTTTGATCAGGTGATAATCACCAGCAGGATGGGGCAGGTTATAAAGCTTCCTCTGAAAAATATTCCGGAACTGGGGAGGGCTACTCAAGGGGTTATTCTTATGCGCTTTGCCGACAGGTCCGATTCAGTTGCCGCCGCCGCAGTCCTTGAAAAAGGCGGGGATGAAGAGGAAGAAGAAAATTAGAGTTTTTCGATTTTGCGGGCAAGCTTCCGCAGATTTTCAGCCCGTCTTCTCTCAAAAGAACCGTTACCTGTAATATCTTCTATGCCTCTTACTGAAGCATCGACAGCATCCGCTTCCAATTCCTTTACTCTTGCTCTGGAACGAATGGCTGCTACCAATAATATTTTAGTTTCGATTGGCGAGAGATGGGCATCGGCCAAATGTTCAATTGCCATACCGACATCCCCCTTGATAATACTTTCATTTAAAGATCGGTCAATTTCTTTTCTGTCAATTTCTTTTGCCACACCAGGAGTTTACTTCCACATTAGCCTCTTGTCAATTTCAACTATTTTAATATAGAATACTTTAATGAAAGAAAAACAAATTGGTTTTGCCGGAAAGATTATTATCTTTTTTATCCTTCTTTTCATTTTTGCCAAATGGGGACCAGCCATTAACTTTTCGACTACAACTCAAACTAAAGGGGAACCGTTCGTTGTTCAGGGAACCGGTAAAGTAACGGTAGCTCCCGACATTGCCAAAATTGACCTGGGGATTCAGGAGTCGGGAACCAATTTGAAAACAGTACAAGACTCCGTCAATAAAAAGTCGCAGGATCTGACCGGTCAAATCAAAAAATTGGGAATTGCGGCAAACGACATTAAAACAATTTCGTATTACGTTTATCCCCAATACGATTACACGGCTCCGGCCCAAAGAATAACCGGTTATGAAGTTTCAACTTCGTATGAAGTTACAATCCGCGATTTTACAAAAATTAATGAACTTATCGCTTCCGCTACAAGTTTTGGTGCCAATATGGCCGGTAGTATTAATTTTGATTTGAGCGATAATCTCAAAAAAGAAAAGCTGCAGGAGGCCAGGGATCTTGCGGTTGCCGAAGCAAAAACAAAAGCGGAAGGACTTGCCAAGGCGGCAGGGATTAGCCTGGGTAAAATAATTAATGTGACGGAAGAAACTCCTTCAAATATCCGGCCTCTAATGCTTCCTACCGCCGGCGGCGGAGTTGCCGATAAATCAGTTAGCCAACCGGCGGTCCAGCCCGGAACTACTGACATAAACGTTACGGTTTCTCTTGCATACGAAGTCCGTTAAGAGTTAACCCAGAAGGAATTTCTTAAACTCATCGGTATAAGGGTATTCGTGATCATCCCCTGATTTGGAAATTAATTCTACCGGGCTTCCCGCATCGGATAAAAAACTTTTCAGCATGCCGCTGCCACCGTGCGGATCTTCATCATTTTGAAAGCAAATCACCTGCCCGGGCGAAATTGATCTCAATGCAAATTTAATTACTTCCTTTTCCGGCTCGGATAAATCATTTAGAGGAATCCCGCAAAGAATTACCTTATGGATTTTTACCGGACTTTTTTGAATCATGTAGGCCGCAACCAGAGTCCCGATCGATTTGGCAATTATATCGACGCTACGTACGCCCGCAACATCATTTATAAGCCGGGCTTTTTCCTTGGCATTAAATTTCTTTACGGGGTCCTCCCAATGATCCCAATAGATAGCGCGGATTTCACCCTCAACGTTTATTGTCCTAGCAGTTTCTTCCAACCAACTTTTATTCTGAAGCGAATACCCGGGCAAAACGACTGTTACCATTGAATAATTATATCCTATACGCTAGAATGATTTCATATATCAAGAGTGCGGGGAAGGACCTAGCCTGATGATCCGCCGACAACCCTTCGACTCCTCAAAGTCGCTCAGGGTGCCAAAGCTGGAGACCGATATGAGTAATATTTTCTTAGATTCCTTCAAAAATTATACTGTCGAATCCGTAACCAGCGGTCATCCCGATAAAATTTGCGATCAGGTTTCCGACGCCATTCTTGACGCCTGTCTTGCCCAAGACCCCAAAAGCCGGGTTGCGGTAGAGTCTTTCGGAAGTCACGGACTTTTTATTATCGGCGGGGAAGTTACAACAAAAGCCAAATTTGACGCGGCAAGAATCGCCGCAAAAGTTTACAGAGATATCGGGCACACGGATAAACTTAAAATTATTACAAATATAATTAAGCAGTCTCCCGATATTGCCATGGGGGTTGACACCGGCGGGGCGGGGGACCAGGGAATAATGTACGGGTTTGCCACAGACGAAACCCCCGAGTTTCTTCCAAAGGCGGTTGCCATGGTCCATAGACTTACAAAGGGTTTGGAAGACCTGCGCCGTTCCAAAAAAATCAAATGGCTTCTTCCCGACGGCAAAGCCCAAATCACCATGCAAAATGGAAAAATAAAAACAGTTCTTGTTTCGGCTCAGCACAAAAAAGGAATTCCGATTGAAACGATCAGACGCGAGATTACAAATAAATTAATTAAGAAAGTAGTGGGGGACACTAAAGATATAACAATTCTCGTTAATCCGACAGGAAAGTTTGAGGTCGGAGGTTTTATGGGAGACACGGGTTTAACCGGCCGCAAAATCATGGTCGATACGTATGGAGGTTTAATTCCTCACGGAGGCGGAGGTTTTTCCGGAAAAGATCCGACAAAGGTCGATAGAAGCGGGGCTTACATGTGCCGGTTTGTTGCCAAAAATATTGTTGCTAAGGGATTGACCAAAGAGTGTCTGGTTTCAGTTGCCTATGCAATCGGTAAAGCAGAACCTTTGATGCTTAGGGCCTTGGACGAAAAAGGCAAAGACTTATCCAGATATGTCGCCAAAAACTTTGATTTCAGACCCCGGGCAATTATCGAAAGACTTAATTTACAAACCCCGATCTATCAGGCAACCGCTTCCTACGGCCACTTCGGCAGAGCAGGATTCCCCTGGGAAAAGATTGAAAAATAATTGACTTTACTGTAAGCGTGTCCTATAATGCTGACGCTCTCTAACAAAATAAGAGTTTTGGCCATTTTATCCATCATTCTCAAAGGAGAAGAAAATGTACCGGAAAATTTTAGTAATCGCAGTGTGGTTTGTCTTACTGTTAACCGCAACGGCATGTGGAAATTCAAAAACGTCATCCATTGTCACGTTTAAGGACGGTTACACAACTTTTTTATTTCATCCGAAGGCTGTTGAAGTTTACTTGTTTGTTAACAATAACGGAGAATATATCGAACCAAAACCCGGTGAGCATTTCGTTATGATACAGGCGGATATACTTGAAGCGGATTTGAACGATATTTCTTATCAAGTACCTACGGCAATTTCAGGTAAGTCGTTTCTCTGGTTTGACTATAGAACAATTCTTAGCTCACCAGATGCAGTTAATTTGGTTAAACCCCCGGTTTTGGAAGGGATACAAATACTCCCGCATATCGGATGGTTTTACCGCTTACCGGAAGGTGTCTGGCCATTAAGATTGGTCTTTGCAGATGGCACGATAGTGAAGATCTATTCTGGTAAATAACTCTTATTTTGTTTGTGCCGCAGGGCGTACTTGAAGAAATTCAGGTACGCCTTTTTTTTGCCTAATTTCTCCCTTTTCCGTGGAAAGCTCTGTGTACGTCACGGAGCTGTTTATTGGTTACGTGGGTATAAATCTGGGTTGTAGAAATATTTTTGTGTCCCAGCATTTCCTGAACACTTCTGATATCTGCCCCCGCCATTAAAAGATCCGTTGCAAAACTATGGCGCATCACATGCGGGGTAACTTCCACCGGTAGTTTCATTTTATGGGAATACTTTTTTACCATTCTTTGAACCGATCGGGGAGTGAGGCGTGTTTTTTCATCGGGTGTGGTCGGATCGATCTTGCCCTTATGGCGGATAAAAAGCGGCTTAAAGTGATCATCCCGTTCGTTGAGATATTTGATAAGCCAATCGGTAGCCCTTTGCGACAAAAATACCACCCGGGCTTTTCCTCCTTTTCCGATTATTCCAAATTCGCGCCGCACCATGTCGATTTTGTCCCTATCGAGTTTGGTTAGTTCCGAAACCCTAAGTCCCGTTGAAAAAAGCACTTCCAAGATTGCCTTATCACGCTTGCCCTGAATTGTTGATAGACTCGGCGCATTAAGTAAACGGTCAACTTGTTCACCATTTAGGAACTTGACTTGACGTTCTTCAACTTTGGGCAGTTCAATTTTGTCAGGCGCCATAACCACATAATCATTTTTAAGAAGCCACTTAAGAAAACTTCTCATGGCAATAACGTGGTAGCCTTGCGTACGCCTGCTTAAGGGAGCTTTATTTTCTCCGGGAAGATTTGACAAAAAAACCCTGAAGCTTCTGATTACGTCTGGGTTAATATCCACCAATTTCTCGCGGAGGCCTTGAGAATCCATCCATAATATAAAGCGACTAAGATAATGGCGGTAATTCCTGATCGTTAGGGGAGAGCAACCTCGTTCCACCTGCAAGTATTCCAAAAATTGGTTTACTTTTGAAGCTATTTCGGACTGATTTTGGACAGTATCAGCCATTTGTGAGTAACCGGACAATTAGATACTAAATTAGATTGGGGATTGTGTCAATATGATTGTGCGACTAATGCCTTATCAATCATGAACATTAATGGATACATCGCTTGGAGATACTCAGGATATCTTTTGATCACAATCAGCCGATCGTGCCGAAAATCCGGCATTATTTTACCAAGAGGAATATTCACTACCAAGCAGTTGGAGATGTTCGCCTCAACCGCAGCCTTTGTAAACTCAGTGTGATCATCTATATAAACCACCCATGGCGCGTTACTGGCTAGACGGATCAAATTATCGACCTTAAAAACAGACGGATTGGTTTCTGAATCGCTTCGAATCAGTATGTTTTCAGTTTTAAATTTTGGAATTTTCCACGAAACCCAATCTGTAGTCGATTCTTTGAACTTGGGATCCCGCGAAGTCAGAGCAAAATTCCTAGCCGGGCCATAATATCCTAAGGTTTTATCTATAACCGGAGTTATATATAAATATTTTTGCGCAAAGGCCAAAATCTCGGGCTCGTACCAATCGACCTCGGCATTCTTGATATAATCGCCGTCAAGGCCTGCTTTTTTAACAAGATTTGTCAGATAATTCCATTCATCGATTTCCGCGGGATTTGTTTTAATGCCTGTTTTTTCCGTAAATCTTTTCAAAACAATCTTTGGCGAGTTTGCCCAAATTCCGTCTATATCATAAACAAAAATTGTTTCGGGGTTTTGTAAAACTTTTTGGAACAAGTCCCAATTTCCTGTAAACATTTCGCGCCAGTAAAAAGGTTTTCTTTCCATTTCTATTTTTTAAGAAGTTTTTTTAATTCCTCCGGATCTATTCCTAACCGTTTTGCATGATTTTCAATTTTTTCATCAGTGTCCAATACAACAGATAAATTATTTATTAAACTTTTTCGTAGTTCCGGTTTTTCCAGATGTTCCTGATAAGCGGCAACTATGCGGTCGGCGCTTGTCTTTTCAGTTTTTGTCTGATTTTCTGACATACAGGGTATTATACACGATTAGCCTCAAATCTGACCTCACTAAATCGATTTTAAGACATGTCTGGTTTAAAAGATGACTATCTGATCATCTAATTATCCCGAAAATACGGAATTAACAATATATCGCCAAAAACGGGGGAGTCGGGGAAACCCCATAAATTTCGTTCGGTATTTGTTCGGAAAGGGGTTTACCGACAGATAATTAAAAAGGGGTGATAAATAGAAATAAAAGACCGATAAAAAAATAAGCAAATAAGCCAATAAGCGAATGCAATGCAAAAAGCGCTCCACTCGCTCACAGCTTTAGTCTGCGTCGCAAAAGTTACATTGTACGACTATATAGAGTTTGCTTCCCCGGGCCTGTTGTCTCACGGAAACCGACAAGTCTTCCTAAGGGGGCTATGTAGGGTTTGCTAATAAGGCTTGACCCTTGGTGAGCCCCTTCCCCAAAGAGGATCAATGAAGATATCGACAAGACTTATTATACTTATCCACATACCATAAAGGCCGAGGTGATGATCTAAGAGGCTTGAGGCTAAATACTATATCAAACTATACCTATGCTCCGTAAATTTTGTGTTCGGTTTTTCTTCGCTTACCCCGATGCGTCGCAAATCGTGAAAACTACCCATAATATTCGTGAAAACTATACCCCTACAAAGTCAATATAACCTATAATTATGGGGTGTGTGCCCCCCTCCTCCCCTGCCTGGGCCTGTCCCTAAATTTTAAATTTTTAATTTTTAATTAAAGCGAAGCGCTAGCCGCCCCAATGTGTGGCGAAAAACATTGCGACAAAAACCAGGACCCCTACGATAAGGTGCTCCCTTACGGTTGAGGAAAAAAGTCTCCCGTCGACCTTTGCTTGCCCGAGTCCAAGAAGCATATAAAAAGTAACCGTCAGGAATAGCGACCCCACAACAACCGTAACCGGCCAAAAGTATAATGCCGCGGCAACTTCCATTGTCAAAAGAGAAGAAATCCCGCTTAAGATAAAAAGGTCGGGAGAAAATTCGGTTTCGAGTAGCATTGACCAGAAGCCTTGCAGGTAAAGTAGGAATGAGATAATAAAAGTAAAGGGAAGCAAGATATAAATCTCAGTTCTTACGGATAATATTGCATCAAACACAAGGAACGAAGTCAGTAAACTGAGTACAAAACCTACTCCCCTAGCCGCCCGTAATAATGCTATGGTTCTAACCGCTGCAACCGAATAAATATTGGCAGTTAAACACAAAACATAAATCCCAAGTCCGTAAAATATAACAATTGGTATGCGGGCAAAAACATTTGCCGGAAGTAGAAACCAAAAAAATCCGACACCTAATGTAAATATTGTCGGTAAAATCAATGTCAGAAGTGTCATTTTGCGTCCCAGACTTTCCATAAGCGACCAATAAAATAAGACCACGGTTAAAACTCCCAAAGCCCCAATAGCCCAAAAACGGTTTTGGTCATTTAAAAACTGGATGGCAATAAATCCCAGACAAAGGAGTAATGATGTAATGACAAAACGGCGGCGCTTGCTCATATTAGGCGGGAATTTGTTGCATTATTTCGTCAGGAATATCCAGATTGGAGAAAACCTTTTGCACATCATCAAGACTTTCGATATCATCCAAAAATTTTATGGCCTTTGCGGCTTCCGCCGGAGCCTCAATTGTCTGGAAATTTTTCGGCTTCATTTGAAGTTCAGTTTGGGTAACTTCGAAGCCAGCCTCAACCAATTTTTTGTGAATTTGGCTCAATTTATCAGGGGCAACATAAACCTCAAATCCGTCGGGAGTATCCTCTATATCCTCCGCCCCGGCATCGATCAGAGAAAGCATTTGTGCATCGGGCTCCCCGGATTTCTTAACAAGCATAAAACCCTTGCTTTCAAAATTAAAAGCGACCGCATTCGGTCCAGCCAGACTCCCCCCTCCCCTCTCAAAAACACCTTTAATTTCCTGGGCGGTCCTGTTTTTATTGTCACTCATTACCTCGACCATGAGTCCAAATCCCCCGGGACCAAAACCTTCATAGGTTATCTCTTCCAGGTTGGCGGCCTCTGTTGTGGCCTTGGCAATAGCCCTTTCAATATTTTCTTTGGGCATACTCACCGCTCTGGCTTTGTCTATTTCAAAACGGAGTCTGAAGTTCATGTCGGGGTCTGCCCCACCTTTGGCAGCAATCATTATTGCGCGTGCCATTTTGGAAAAAAGATTCCCTTTGGCCGCATCGTTGGTCGCTTTCTGGCGCTTAATTGTTGCGTAATGTGAATGACCGCTCATATCTTTCTTTCATTGGTATTATACCAAAATATTTGAAAGAGGTCTTGACAAGACTAGCGGTGTCTTTATACTCAAATACAGTTCAATCTATATGGACACATCTGCCTCCCAAACCGCTGTCAGTTTGGCTCTTTCAGGCAAGTGGCCGGAGGCCATAAAGGCAAACCTCGAAATAATTTCAGATAGTCCCGAAGATACCGATGCAATCAATAGACTCGCAAGAGCTTACTGGGAGCTTGGCAAAATCTCCGAAGCCCGCGAGGCCACTAAAAAAGTTTTGAAAATTGATCCCGTTAATCCAATCGCCCTAAAATGTGTTGAGAAATGGAAAGTAGCAGGAAATAATGATATCCGTTCTTCGGGTTTAACTACTACGGAAAATTTTTTGGAAGAACCCGGGAAAACCAAACTTGTAACACTTCTTAATCTCGGAGACAGTAAAATTTTCGCAAATCTCGATCCGGGTGAGGAGGTCAAACTTTTTTCTCATGCACACAAAGTTTCTATTAACACCCTTGACGGAAAGTATATCGGTTGCCTCCCCGACGATCTTGCTGCAAGACTCAGAAATCTAATCAAGACAGGGTGTAAATATCAGGTTTTAATGAAATCGGTTGACCCGAAAGAAATAAAAGTTTTTATCAGAGAACTGGAGAGAGGGAAAAAAGCCACGGATACTCCTTCCTTCCCCACCGAGAAAATAGATTATGTTTCTTTCACGCCTCCCGAGCTTATACATAAGGACGCCCCCGAAACGCCAAACCTCGAAGAGTCTTCAGAAGACTAAAAAAATTTAGAACCTTTTTGCAAACACGGAACCCAAATCAATCTCCAAATCCATTCCTCCCCTGTCCGCTCTTACCTTACAGGAAAAAATATCCGCTATTTTTTTGACCGCTTTAACATCGGACCCAAAAACAGTGCAGTCACTACTTTCCTCATTTTTTTTGTCAATAGACACAATTTTAGCTCCCACGACTTCAATTATTTGTCCAACCGTATCAGCTACACCGGGCACACCGGTGGCATCCCCTATCGCGACTCTCAAGTTTTTGTCGGCAAAAGTATTATCGGCAAAATAAGCAGTTAACCTCGGAGATATGGTGCCGGCAAGAATATACCCGGGTTGTCCGTCGTTAAGTTTTTGCTTAGCCAAAAATTGATTTTTTCCAAGATCAAGCCAATTTTTACCCAAATCGCCAACCCTAAGAGCAAATAAACCGGCAGAAATTCTGTCCGCCAAGGTTATGTTAGTCGACTTAGGAAAAACTATAAAACGCAATATTCCTGCCAAATTTCCATCCGCCAGACTTTTTGCATCGCTGTCACTCCACAAAAAAACAGGAAACAGAAAATTCTGGGTGACGGTTTCTGCCAAAAGCTTCCCTCTTATTTTTTCGTTCACCCCAAGCTGCCATACGTTTTTAATCCGCAGCTCGCCGTAATTTCTGGCAACATTAACCTCTGTGTCGGCAGGAATATCTAATGTGGTAATTTCATCCAGTCTAGGATCCAGCACGGAAACCGCAGCGTCACCGCTTCCCAACCTATAAGCCAAAATAAACTTATCATGTCCGTTCCAATATCTTGTATCCAATTTAAAAATTACAAAAAGACAAATAATTAAAATTACCGGTAAAAAAAACTTAAAAAATAAACCGGTAATCTTTCCGGTCTTTTTCTTCTTTTCCATCAGTGCACGGCGTCGGGCAGATCGCATATTTTACCTACTGTGAGAAACTCTCAAATTTCTAATCGCATCACTTATTTCATTCCTATTTTTACCACGGCTAATTAGAACACTCCTTATAATTTCAACTGCTGCTTCAAACTCCGGCTGGATTACTTTATCCACTCTTAGGGTCTTTAATTTTTCCCAATCTTCATCCCTGTGAGCCCTCGAAATTATTTTTACATCGGGAGCCACCGTCTGCACATAAGTTATCAGAGTTTCCTGAACAACACTGTCCGGAATCGCCAGAATAATCGCCTTTGCATTCCTAATTCCAACGGCCTCAAGCACTTCCGGTTCGGTCGGATCCCCATAAAGAACCTTCGTACCGGTTTTCTTTAATTCCTGAACAACTTTTTGGTTGTAATCGATAACAACAAACGGGATTTCATATTCTTTAAGAGCCTTGCCCACCCAACTCCCCACTCTTCCGTATCCGCAGACGATAATATGGTCCTTAAATAAGTTTTCATCAAAGTCGTGCTTCTCTCCGCTCATAAATATTTTATATTTTTTCATTTTCCTCCAGAAAGGAATTACAGACCGGTAAAGAATCGGTGAAAAAATCAAAGTCAGAAGTGTAACCGAAATTCCGATTGATGTTTGCTCGGGACTTAAAATATGAAGGACCAACGCTGAGGAAAATATTACAAAAGCAAACTCTCCTACTTGAGCCAGTCCGAAGCTTGTAGCAATCCCTGTTTTCCCCTTATAACCGAACACGGAACTGACTATAAAGATAACCAAAACTTTTAAGGCTATAACAATTACGGTTAAAACAACTATCAGTCCGAACTTGGAAATAACTACTGCGGGTGTAACCAAAAATCCCAAAGTAACAAAAAATAGGGCAACGAATAAATCCCTTAGGGGACGCGTCTCGGCAAATATGGCATGGTGTTCTTGTGACTCCGAAATTACAACTCCGGCCAAAAATGCCCCCAATGCCGGTGAAATTCCAAAAAAAGATGTTATAGCAGCGGTTCCCAGTGCGAGTGCAATTGAGGCCAAGAGAAGAAGCTCTCTGGAATTGGTTCCCGCCAAAATGTGGACAAAGAAAGGAACTATCTTCTTACCAAGTAAGATTACTCCTAAAATAACCAATAAAGCCTTTCCTAACCCAATCAAAACCGCGAGCCCTATCCCCTCCCCCCGGGCGGATGCCAAAAGCGGAAGTATTACCATTATCGGAATTACAGTTAAGTCCTGCACCAGCGACCAGCCAAGCATTATTTCTCCGTGAATCGTATCCGTCTCCCCGCTATCCCCCAGTATCTTAACAAGTACAGCAGTTGAGGAAATTGAAAAACCAAGTGAAAGAACCAGGGCAGCCAGAGGTGCCAGTCCAAACCAAGAAAGAATAAGATAGCCCAAGAGAGTGACTAAAACAATTTGAATGAGTGCCCCAAAAACCGCAACATTAAGATATCTTGAAAGCCTTTCAAAAGAAAGCTCCACTCCGATTGAAAAAAGAAGAAGTATTATTCCCACCTGGGCTAATCCCGAAACCGATTTTAGCGCGGGTGGCAAAATTGCTCCGATAGCTATCCCCGCAATAATATAGCCAACCAAGCCGGGAACTTTCAGAACCTTTGCCAGAAATCCTCCGACAACTGCCGCAATAACAACGAAGAAAAGTCCCAGGGTCAGATCCATATATTCAGTTTAGATTAGAGGCAAGCCCGTGTAAAGAGTATCGTGAAAGTACTTCCTCCAAATCTTTGGGAAGACCCGATTTGAATTCGACTGTTTTGCCGGTATCCGGATGGATAAATTTTATCGAAGCGGCGTGCAGGAAAAGCCTCGGACACCACTTCCGGTCATTCCGTGCGGTCTTTCGTCCTGCATAAAATTCATCCGCAACAATGGCGTGTTTTATATATTTACAGTGAATTCTTATCTGATGGGTTCTGCCGGTTTTCGGATAAAATTCTACTAAAGTATGCCCTGCATTATTGCCCGGGAAGAATTGCAAAACTTTATAATCAGTTTCCGAGTTTCTCCCCCCGGCAACGACTCCAAATCTATCCTGTCTCCAGGGAAGTCTCCCAACCGGAACTGTAATATTTCCCTCCTGTGGCTCCAGTTTTCCATGAACAAGAGCTATATAGGTTTTTTGTACTTCCCTGCTCTTAAATTCTGCCTGAAGTTTATCAAAAGATTCTTTATTTTTGGCAATAATCATTACTCCGCTCGTTTCTTTATCAAGCCTGTGAACGATTCCGTGACGAGAGTCGGTATCCTCAACTAACGGATAATCAAACTGTCTTAGCCACGTTTGCAGCACCGGCTGATTTTTGGTTGTAGCCGCCTCGTTCACAATCCAGCCTGCAGGTTTATCAATAACAAAGAGAGAGTCATCCTCAAAAATTATTTTAGGTTCCATATCTGTATTTTAACATTTCTTTGCTTCTCCAAGCAGATAATTATTCATTCTTTGCTTGCCCAAAGAATGAATCAAGAAAGGGCCCGCCGTGGAAATTTCATAGTTCCTCGTCTCGTTCATTCATACAAAAGAACTTCTTCGCCGTAAAGGCTCGTCAGACAGCTTTTGTTTCTTAATAGAATTCTCTCAACTCGTCAAAATGCAATTTCCAAAGGCGTTTTGGGCAAACCCATTGAAGCTGCACCTAAAATTTTAGCGCGAAATCAAATCGAAAGGCAAAGTAATACAAGCCTCCCCGGCTTGACTTTTTTGATGCTATAGGGTATTATACGCCCAGCCTTTTTACAGTTCTTTAACATTGTATTTTCGCGCACTCAAACTATCCCTAAGGAGGATAAAAAAATGAATAAACAGTTGTTCTATGGTCTGAGCATCTCGTTGATTCTGGTTAGCGCTTCACTCATCTTAATCAGCGGAATCTTGGGTAATCCTACCCAATTTCTCGGGGTACTCATCGCAGTCTTGATTATCACGTCCATCGTGCTTGCTGTCGAAGCAAATCTCGAATTTGAACTCTTCCTGGTGTCTCTCTTTGCTATCGCGGTTGCCTCCTATGTCGTAGGAGTGATCGCCGTATTTATATTTGGACCAGGAATTAACCCTATAAGATTTGAAAATGTAGGCACGGCTTTTGTTATGGGGGTCAGAATACTTTCCCTGGTTTATCCAACCACTATTTTAATAATTGTTGCAATAGACAGGCACGAACAATCAGTGAGAGAAAAAAACAAAAAGAAAGCGAAAGACGAAAAGAAGGAAAAACTGTAAAGGCAAACGGGCCCTCTCAATCAAAACAACGATTGGCAGGGCCTTTTTTTTGGCTACTTTTCCCTTTTAGCCGCGTCTTTGGCGCAAAGAGTTGCTTCGGGGAAAGCTATAAGGCGGTCTGTATCAATCATCTGCCCGCACTCTTCACAAATCCCATACTTCCCTACTTTAATTCTCGTTAGGGCTTTTCTGACACCAATAATACTTCTGGAAATTTCTTTCTTTATGGCAGAGGTTCTGGCGTGGCCATACTGTTCATCGGCCTCGATATCCGGCGCGGCGTTATCATCAATTCTGGAAACATCCGCAAAAGGATCCTCTTTGGAAATTTCCTTCTTTCTTTTTTCCAAAGTATGAAGTCTTGCAGTCAAAAAACGTGCAACAGGTGTTAACAAATTTGACGGAAATTTTAGAGTAGTTTCCTTGTTTTTCATTCTTTTTTGATTCACAATCACTCGTTCTTCCTTCCCAAATTAAACAGTAATAAAAAACTGACTAAAACCATTATTCCCGAGGTGACAGCTTCGGCTTGTCCGACCAAGGATAACATAGGAACTTTCACGATAGCAATAGCTGTTCTTACCAGAAAAAATATCACCGCAATCGCCAAACCGGCAAAACCAATCTTGCCGGAGCGGTACCATGTGAATCTTTTATAATGCGTGTCGAGATAATATGAAACAAAAACCATGATAAGTATTACGACAAAAGCCAAGAAAGAGCTTAAAGACGAGTGCATTGCCGAGTCCGCTAAAAAAATTAAACCCAGCCAGGGCAGGGATGAAATTATGAAAGCCTCGAGAGTTTCATAAAATTTAACTTTAAAACGGAGTATCGCAAACGCCAAACCGGCTAGACCCCCGGTAGCCGCTGTCCAAAAAAACCAGACCGGGAAAAAACTGACAGAGATTGCCCAACCTACACCTATTCCTAAAAGAATAAAGGCAGCCGATCTGAAAATGACTTCTGCGGCATAATCTTCCTTAAGACGCTTCCAGAAAAGAAAAAGGAATATCAGAACCGCCAAAATTGTTATTCCCAGGTTGACCAGCATGTACCAATTATACCTCACTTGGCTGGCATTTTTTGTGAAAAAAGTCTATGATTACACTTACGTATGCTGGAGACCCCGCATGTCTTTATAGGCGCAGCCATTGCCGCCAAAATCCCAAATCCCTTTATCGCCATACCCCTGGCCTTTGCCAGTCACTTCGTTATGGAAATGGTCCCCCACTGGAACCCGCATCTCAATTCCGAAACTGAAAAATATGGCCAACCGACAAGAAGAAGCACGGTTATTACCGCGATAGATTCAACTCTGGCTCTTGCCTCCGGATCATTCATGGCCTACCAGGCCCTTCCCAATGTGGGGCATGCAGTACTTATTCTTGCCTGTTCATTTGCAGCGGTTTTACCTGATGTGATGGAGGGGCCATACTTTTTCCTCAGACTAAGAACCACCTGGATCAAAAAATGGATTGCCTTCCAAAAATCAATTCAAAGCGATACTACAGCCTTCTGGGGCCTTCTGACCCAGGCTATTACCATCCTGGCAGTCATCTTCTGGCTAAGAAACTAATCGGAGAGTGCCGAGGGTGGGAGTCGGACCCACATGAGGTTTAAGGCCCCATAGGTTTTTGAGACCTACGCGTCTGCCATTCCGCCACCTCGGCTCAAAGTCAAAATATTATTAAATAGCTAGTTCCTGCTTCGCAGGAAAGGTTTTTGGCGCTTCGCTTTCACTCGTTTTCAGTTACGCTCGTGTGAAATCTACGCGTCTGCCATTCCGCCACCTCGGCTCGGCTTCAATTATAGCAAAAACGATCTAAGATTTTTTGTTGTAAACCTTCTCATGCCTCCCTATTGCCAGAAACCTGACTACATTTTTACTTTTCCACTCATATACAATTCTGATATCATCCGTAATGCTAAACGCCCATTTACCATTCATTCTTTTTCTTAGGGCGTGGTTATCCAACCGTTGATCATCCGGACGTCTTCTGAACCAATTAACTCTTTTAAAAACCTCCCCCTCCAATTCTGGCTTCTTTTCAAGAACGGCTGAATACATAGAGCTGAATCTACCGGTAAAATCTATTTTTACCACTAAGAAGATTTTATATATCTTTTAGGAATTTTTAAATGCCTGAAGTAATCTCCAACTTCCTTCTCTGTTCTTAGCTCTGTGTCGTTTTTCCTGGGTTCGGCAGCAGAAGCCAAAACCTCATCTTCAAACCCGCTTGTAAATCCATTAGCCGTAATTTGTCCGTACAAAGTTTTACGAAGCGCATCCCTTATTAGTTCGCTGACTGAGCTGTACCTTTTGGCCGTCAAGGCCCTTTTGGCATCCTTGTACATATCCATCGGAAGTGAAATGTTTATAGTGGTTAACATACAATTATTGTATGCTTAGGATACAATAATGTCAAGTGTCTATTTTATGTGTTTCATTTCCCGTCCATAGAATTTGATCCTATCCCCCTTGAAGTGAAGAGGAACGCTTTTTAGAGGACCGTTTCTGTGTTTGGCAATATCCAGCATCATATTTTCGGTGTTATCATCATCCTCCCGCCACAGGAACATTACAACATCCGCGTCCTGTTCAATGCTTCCCGAATCCCTAAGATCCGAAAGTTGGGGCTTTTTGCCTCCGCGGGTTTCAACGGCCCGGCTTAGCTGTGAAATGGCCAGTACTGGAACTTTAAGCTCTCTGGCCAAATTTTTAAGTCCTTGGGAAATTTCGGAAACTTCCTGAACCCTGCTTTCAAGCTGACGGCTTCTTGCCAGCTGAAGATAATCGACAACAATCAGATCCACCCCGCTTTCAACCTGAAGCCTCCTGGCTTTGGTCCTCATTTCGAGTATCGAAAGAGCCGGCGTGTCGTCAATAAAAAGGGGTGCCTCGGCCAGCTCCCCCATTGCATTACTCAGTTTCGTAAAATCATCCTCGGAAAGTTTTCCGGTTTTAAGCCTCCAGGCATCAATATCCGCCTGAGCAACAAGAAGTCTATCAACAAGTTCCTCCCTGCTCATTTCCAGAGAGAAAAATCCGACAGGCCGCTTAAGATCCACTGCGATATGCTGGGCAATATTTGTAGCAAGTGAGGTTTTTCCTACACCAGGCCTAGCCGCCAAAATTATTAAGTTGGATTGCTGAAGTCCCGCCAGAGCATCGTCCAAATCGGCAAAACCGGTAGGTACTCCCCTAATGCCGCCTCCGGATTTGTGAAGTTCATCCAATCTGTCAAAGCTTTCCGCCAAAGTATCCCGTACTGATGTAAACGTTTTACTGAGCGACTTTTGACTTAGAGAGAAAATTTCGCTTTCGGCCTTATCCAGTGCCTCCCCGGCCGCGAGTCCCTCATCCATTGAAACCTCGACCAGCCTTGTTGCCGCAGACATCAGGGACCTTTTTGTGGCGGTATCTTTGACAATTTTTCCGTAATGCTCAACGTGCGCGGCTGTCGGAACTTTATTGGCCAGGTCTGCCAAAAATGACGAACTGCCGACACTTTTAAGACTTTTTCTTTTCTTGAGTCTCTCGGTAACGGTTAATACATCTATCGGGGTGCGCGCTTCATAAAGATCCAAACAGGCCTGATAAATATCACTAAGCCTTTCATCGTAAAAATCTTCCGGAAGTAAAAATTCGGCGACAGCGATAACGGCATCTTTATCGATTAGCATTGCACCCAAGACACTTTCTTCTGCTTCCTGAGAATGGGGTGGGACACGGACTTGATTCGTTTGTACTGCCATATTTAATTACTTATATAAACTCGTTTAGGCAGTATGTAAAGAGGACTATTTTTTCTCCAAAACAATTACCTTTGAACTTTGATCTTCCAGAATATCTTCAGGCTTTAGCGTAAATTTGGGCAATCTTTCCACACTCATTCCTATTTCTTTCAGAAAAGTCTCAACCGGCCCCAACCCCGCAAAAGTTTGACCGTTAAGTCCCGGTACAGAATAATGCATCGGGAGGATGAAGTATGGGTCGATTTTCCCGACAATTTCGGTAGCTTCCTTGGGGCCTATTGTAAAACCTCCACCGACCGGAATCATCAAAATGTCGATCGATCCTATTTCATTTACAAGATCATCGCTAAGCACGTGTCCCAGATCCCCCAAATGCGCAACCCGAAGTCCGTCGGCTTCAAACACAAAAATAGTGTTTTTCCCCCTCTCCGCTCCCTCCCTTGTGTCATGAAACGATGGGTATCCGATAATCGAAACTCCCATTACTTCATACTCGCCGGGTCCGTCAAAAATTTTTTTAACTCCGGCAACTTTATCTACGGCATTATGATCGTGGTGAGAATGAGAAACGGTAACAATTTCAGCTTCGGCTCCCGAATATTTAAGACCCACCATTTGGGGATCAAAGGGATCCGTAATAACTGTTGCGGTTTTGGTTTTGATTTTAAAAGAAGAATGCCCTAAATATGTAATATCCATTTCTCTCTGCACTCTATCAAATTGACAAAAATTTGGCAATAACGTATATTAGGCAACTGATGAGACGCGAACTTGTTTGGGTTGTGATTATCGGAATTTCTTTTGGGCTTATCATTGCATTCGGCGTATGGAGAATAAATTCCGCAATGAATAAATCAAAACAGGAAAGTCCCGGTGCGACTCCAAGTTCGGTTAATCCCGTAGAAGAATTCAAAATTACACTAAATACTCCTGAAAATAACAATGTCGTCACCACTTCCTCCGTGACCGTCTCCGGGCTGACCAAGCCTCTTACCTGGATTGTGGTTTCGGGGGAAACGGGAGACTACATTTTGCAAAGCGACGAAAAAGGAGTTTTTGGTCAAGATGTGGATTTGACACCCGGAGTCAACCGCATCAGGGTTACCGCATTTGATTCCGGAGGTATCCAAAGCATTCAAAAAGTTTTGGTTGTTTATTCATCCGCATTCCAGCTCAATGCCGTCACGCCCTCAACTCCGAATGACGCCGCAACGGGAGACGCCGCAATCAGGGAAAAAGTTGCCCAGAAAGTGGCCGCCGCCATGAATCAACCCAAAGCCTACCTCGGCGTGGTTACGGATATCACAAGTTCGACCATTCAAACAAAAACTCCTGAAAGTCAGATTGAGCAAATTGCGGCTGGAGGTACCGGAATCACAGTCGTAAACACCAAAGGGAAAAATAACAAAGTTGTTAAGCTTACCGATATCGCAATCGGAGATTTTATTGTAGCCATGGGTTACGTAAACGGAAGCCAGGTGCTTCAGGCGCAAAGAATACTCATTACCGACCCCCTTAAGGATTCGGGTCTTTCCGTTTCCTTCGCCAAGGTTACCAATACTTCTAAAAATTCCTTGACAATCACCGACGTAAAAAGCGGAGAAGGCAGCACGCTCACTCCGGGCAAAAACACGGTAATTGCATCATTTGCAAACGGCAAGGTAAGTACTGTAAAAATTGCGGGTGTTAAGATTGATGATCAAGTTATTTATGTAACTGATGCCTCCGGCACTTCTCCAATTATCCGGTCCGTTTTTGATATCGGGAAACTCCAGGGTTAAAAAATGATATTATATTAAGTATGCAAAAAGGTCCGGTTACACCAAAAGGCTTCGGCGATATCTTGCCTGCCGAGGCGAACAGCCGGCGTTTAATGATTAACGCCATTTCCCCCGTGCTTGAAAAGTACGGCTTTGCCCCCATTGAAACCCCGACTGTCGAATTTGCAGACACACTTCTTGGAAAATACGGGGAGGAAGAAAAACTGATTTACCAATTTGAGGACAAAGGAGGCAGAAAACTGGCTCTTAGATACGACCTGACCGTTCCCCTGGCCCGCTTTGTGGCCAATAACCTCGGGCTTCTAACCCCGACTTTTTCAAGATATCAAATCGGCCAGGTATTCCGCGGGGAAAATCCCCAAAAAGGCAGAAGGCGCGAATTTACGCAGTTTGATTTTGACGTTATCGGATCTTCCGACTGCCTTGAGGATGTTAAAGTGATTTCGGCAACCATCGATTCTGCCCGTGCAATAGGCCTAAAGGAAGCCGTCGTCCAGATTAATGACAGAGAATTATTCGATAAAATCGGTTTTTCCGGTAAAGCCATAACTGCAATCGACAAAATCGACAAAATCGGGCGCGATGCG
>JBGPAU010000013.1:0-19903 GCA_041480845.1 Patescibacteria group bacterium
AAGCGCGGGAATGGTTTAAAAAACTGGAAGAGGGGAATTCTGAGGCCAAATCAATCTGGCAAAAGTGCGTCGACGTCTCAATGCAGGAATTTGATAAGATTTATGGCCTATTGGGAATAAAAATCGATTTTGCCTTTGGCGAATCTTATTACGAAAGTGAAATGAAGCAGATGATGGAGGACCCTGCTTTCAAAAAACACCTGTCAAAGGGGGAAGACGGGGCTTTGATAATCGATTTGGCCGGGCAGGGGATAAAAACACCATTGATGTTTTTAAAAAGCGACGGGGCAACCACTTACGCAACCCGTGACCTGGCAACAATTAAGTTCAGGGAGCGAAAATGGGATCCTGATATCATCATCTATGAAGTCGGTGCGGAGCAATCACTTCATTTTAAGCAGGTGTTTGCAGCTGCGAGGCTTTTGGGTTTGGTAAAAGAATCAGTTGAGCTTGTTCACACCGCCCACGGCCTTTATTTGGCTCCTGACGGAAAGAAATTTTCAACAAGAGAGGGAAAAACCATTAAATTGGAGGAAGTATTGAGTGAGGCGGTAAAAAGGGCTAAGAAATTGGGGAACAGTGACGGCAAAGTAGCAAAAGAAGTGGGAATTGGTGCCATAAAATATTTTGACCTGATGCATTCGGTTCAAAGCAATGTTGTTTTTGAATGGGACAAGATAATGAATATGGAAGGCAACTCGGGGCCATACTTGCAGTACACGGTCGCCCGTACGAATTCCGTACTCGCGAAGGCAAAAGTGAAAAACGACAAGTTGAATGTGACGAATTTGAATACGGAAGAATTGTCGGTTTTAAGATTCTTGATTCGATTTCCGGAAGTTGTCGAATCAAGCGCAAAGTTATTTTCGCCAAACCTCCTCTGCAACTTTCTGTATGACTTGGCGCAGAAATATAACAACTTCTACAATGCTAATAGGATAATCGATTCAGATAATGAAGAATTCAGACTTGCGTTGACTTTTGGGGTTGGTCAAGTTCTTAAAAACGGCCTGAAACTTCTGGGGATCCAAACACCGGAGAGGATGTAGCTTCGATTATTGCCAAAAAAATAGAGCAGCGTCCTTTGTGGGGAATCACCTTTGGGGTGAATACACTGCTCTAATACTGATCCTATAAACGGATTTTATTTGGTTTCGACTTCTTCAATATGCATTGAAACGTTCAACTCTCTGTCGAAGTTGTCGGTTTCCGTATGGCTCCATTGATTGCCAAATTCAATCAGATGTTCGTTTCCGTCAGGCAGATTGTAGATTACGCAGTATCCTTCTACGCTCCCGTACTTGGCATTAACGGTTGGCATAATCCGAATATTCTCGGCAAGACCTGGTAGTTTGACAATTGCTTTGCCCCAGCTTGGCCACGAATCCGAATATTCTCTTTTTTCGCCGATCTTTACTATCTCATATTCGACGTGATCGGTCAGGTTAAGCTTTTGACCAACCGATAATGGACACTGAACTTCCGGAACGGTGGCGGGTTTTGGCTTTGGGCCAAACCATTTCTTAAACATGGCCTCCTCCTTTAGGTTTTGAACGAAACACAGGATAAAAGTTAAAGAACCGAACTTTCATTAGCCACCAGTTTGTATTTTGATGCCTAATGTAAAGCCCCCGTGAGATGTTGTTTCCTTGTTAGGAAAACTATCTCACAGGGGAGATGCTTTGATGTTAACCAATCGTGAATACCGCAAAGTTGTGGTAGATGGCGTAGCCAATCAACACAACCTCGATCATGTAGAAAAGGACAAGGTCCCAGGCCATAATAAACTCCAGATTGAGTTTTCCGATCGAAATGGAATGGGGAGTACCCCGTGCCGTGACCCAGCCTTGTTTGGCCCCTACCACCGCCAGAAAAAATGTGACGGCAAAGCCGACTGATATCCAGGCGACACTTTGGGTGATGGCGGGAACAATTCCGACCGCAAAGGCGATCAAACTAAAGACCGCTTGCCGGAAAAATTCCTTGCCAATGCCGATGAGGGCGATAACAACCGGAACAAGAATCGGCAGGTATGCTGGATAGGGAACTGCACTGGAATTCATCAAGTAGATGAAAATCAAGGCAACTCCGGCTACGTACCAGTGTGTTGTGTCAATTCTATCCCACCATGCATCTTCTGTCTCTTGGCTGGGGTTGTAAAATGTTCCGATGACCATCGCTAAGAAAGCGCCTCCCAATGCAAACCAGAATCCCGGGGAGTTGTGGCCGAACAGTTGGCCGGTAACAAGAATGGCAACCGTTCCCCAGGCTGCAAAAAAATCCATGAGCAAGGGGTCGTGTCTTGCGGTGGTTTCGAGTAGACTGAATAGAAAGAGGAAAGCCAACCCAAGACCGATAAGTGGAATTTCCAAGTATGCGTCACCCTGCAAAGTAATTGTAGGGGGCTTTATTGCGTGGCTTGTCTTAAAATAGGCGAAAGCACCACCGGCTACGGCCAGAATTACAAGAATCCACCAGTACTTTTTGATGCCACCGGTCATACTTTCGGTTTCGGGAAGACGCCCGCGAAGACCCCGGAACATGGCCTTTACCTTGCCAAATCTTTCGTGATTTTCATACCTCTTTCGTGCTTCTTCGGCACGATTTATGGGGCTGGTACTAAAAGCTTGATCCATTTTAAACCTCCTTTGGTTTAAATATGATTGAATGAGTCAGAATTTGGGATGGAGCACACAGAGGCGTCTTGGAAAAGACACCTCGGGGTGCCCCACCACCATCCTCCTTCGCTCATTTTGAGCTGCGGAAGGACTTCGTCAGACTACGCATCAAAGCATGTTAAGGTGCGATTAAATCGCAAACTTTGGGGAATACTACCCTATAAGAAGAGAAAAGTCAAGGTTTGGAGTCTATTTTCCGCAAGATTTCAAGCATGATCTCATCCTGTTTTTCAAGGTGAAGAAGTATTGCCTCAATTTCCTTTTCCGCTTTTAGGTTTGTTTCATAATCATGCTGAGCTCTGAGTTCCGAATGCCTGCTTTGCAGGTTTTGCCCGACCAAAATCAGGGGTAGGAGTATGAGTTGTAGGTAGCCGGAGGACAGGTACTGGATTATGGGCATAGTCGAGCTAAATATAAGAGGCATGGTAACAAGCGCCAGACAAAAATAGAAAAAGCTCATCGTTCCGACTCTTGAAGTAATAAAAAGGGCAAGTCTGTCGGTTCTGCTTAAATGGCTTTTGTGTATTTCGTTAGTATTGGAAATTGGTGCAAACTCACGTTTTAGGTCGGATACTGTTTTAATCTTCTCCGGATGGAGTGGTGTTTCGAACATTCATTAAGTATATAATACAAAACATGGATTACAAACTTCATATAATGCCCTCGGGCCTAAGAGTCGTAACAGTTCCCATGCCGGGCTTGGAATCAGTAACTTTGATAGTTTGGGTCAAAACCGGAAGCCGTAATGAGGGGAAAAAGGTAGGCGGAATCAGCCACTTTTTGGAGCATATGGTTTTTAAGGGAAGCCCCAAGCGCCCCACGGCACGCGATATTTCTCAGGCGGTAGATGCAATAGGCGGAGAATTTAACGCGGCAACCAGCAAAGACTGGACGAATTTTTATATAAAAGCCAATAAAGATAGCCTTGAAACCGCATTTGATGTTTTGAGTGACATGGTACTTAACCCTCTACTTAAACCGGAAGAAATTGAAAGAGAAAAAGGCACAATTATTCAGGAAATCAGAATGTATGAAGACACCCCCATGATGCATATAGGTGAGGTTTTTGAAGGACTTATTTTTAACGGAAACCAACTGGGTTGCGATACGGCCGGAACAGAGGCTTCTGTCAAAGGAATCGATAGAAATGATTTTGTAAGGTATCGCAAAGAGCATTATCACTCGGATCAGATGCTGGTAACAGTGGCTGGAGGAATCAGCGAAAATATTGTTCTTAAGCTCGTGGAGAAGTATTTTGGTAAATCACAAATCACAAAAAACAAATTACAAACAAATTCCAAATCGAAAATTTTCAAATCCACACAAAACAAACCCCAATTTAAACTTCAGACCAAAAAATGCGAACAGGCTCACCTTATTCTGGGATTTATGGGCGAGGGCAGGGGGTATTCTAGGCGATTTGCCCAAAGTATTCTTTCCGTAATATTGGGCGGGGGGATGAGCTCCAGACTATTTATAGAAGTCAGGGAACGGCGCGGCTTAGCCTATTCAGTTAGGACAAGTACAGACAGGTATCAGGAAATCGGCTATATGGGAACATATGCCGGAGTGAATGTGGCCAAAGCTGACGAGGCTATTGCCGTGATTTTGGATCAGTGTTATGGCCTTGCTTCAAATAAATATCCTGTGACTGCCAAGGAGCTTTCTAAAGCTAAAGGTTTCCTCAAAGGCAATTTGGCGCTGGCCCTTGAAGATACACACGATGTCAGCGGATTTTTCGGCGAACAGCACCTTTTTCTTAAAAAAGTTCTGACACCTGAAGAAATTTACAAGAAAGTTGATGCGGTTAGCCTCGACGACGTTAATTTTGAGGCCAAAAAACTTTTCGATCCGTCCCGCTTGAATCTTGCCATAATCGGACCTTTCAAAGACGGGAAGAAATTTGTACAATTACTGAAATAATATGGAAAGAACTGTAGTGCTTATCAAGCCGGACGGGATTCAGAGAGGACTGGTGGGGGAGATAATGCACAGATTTGAAAGAAAGGGGCTAAAATTGATCGGGCTTAAGATGGTCACCATGACCGATGCCATGCTTGACAGTTGGTATGCCCATCACAAGGACAAGCCTTTTTTTAATGATCTAAAGAGCTTCATGCGCTGGACACCTGTTGTTGCCATGGTTTGGGAGGGATTGGAGGCTGTTGCCGCAGTCAGAAAAATTGTGGGAATTACGAAGTCGCGTGAAGCGGAGGCGGGATCAGTTAGGGGGGACTTTGGCATGAGCGGTTCCCAAAACATAATTCATGCCTCGGATTCTTTGGACTCTGCAGAAAAGGAACTGGGACTGATTTTTAACGGTGATGAAATCTTCGATTACGAAAGTGGAATGGATAGCCTCATTTACTCCAAGGGAGAAGCCTAAGGATAGAGTCGGGGTGGACGGAATTGGACCGTCTGTCTTTACGTCCCGAACGTAACGTGATACCGATTCACTACACCCCGATAAAGTGCCCTCAGAGGGAATTGAACCTCCATCTTACCCTTAGGACGGGTCTGCTCTGTCCGTTGAGCTATGAGGGCTCATTTATTACTCTGAAATTATATCACGAATGAAGGTTATTTAACCGTCAGCGTGTAGAGGTTGGCGGAGGCTGTTGGAGCCCCCAAATTTGTAAGAATCAGAAGCTTTGTCGTATTTGAAAAAGGAAATGCCGCGGGGGCAAAATATGAACCCGAATAAACAATTTGGCGGTTTGTGCCGTCATAGTCCATCACCGTAACCTGTCCGTTTTGGGCAAGAAGTAAGTGCCTGCTTGAGGACATCCATCTTAAGGCTCCCAAAAGGGGATTATCTTTATTATCAATAGTAATGGGTTGGTCCGTGATCAGGAAGTTCCGATCCTCTTTGATATCGTAAACATAGGTATCACCGCTTTGTATATTCCGTTCTTGCCTCTGAGTTGAAGCACCGGGAAGTGGTCTAATAAGTCCGTCGGGTAAGATTCCCGAAGAACTGGCGGTGTAAAGTATCATATTGTTGTCGGGTGAAAAAACAAAGCCTGAAGATTTTCTTGCAAGGATATCGGTTACTTCCGGAGGAAGATTCCTGATAAGATTTTGGTTTTTATTTTCCTTTTCGGTTTTCCATGTCGCGAGAGTTATATCCCTTTTTGAAGCGATATTTACCCTTTGATTTTGGGCTGTAAACGATCCTGTATCGAGTAGAAAGTTACTATTTGATATTGTTAATAAGATTTGTCTTCCGTCCGGTGAAAAAACATAACTTGCACCCGCCATGTCTCCGTCGGTGATTCTTTTTGGCCCTGCCCCGAATCCCAAAGGCAAGCTGAATGTGTCAAGAACCCAAAGTCCGGCTTTGTCGCTCCCCGTGTCATTGGAAGGAAGAACGCTATAAACTATTTTTGAACCGTCCTCCGACATTACGGGGTTTACCACCCCGGTTGAGGTGATGGGGGAAAGGGATGGGACATTCTTAAAAAGCGAAATAGCAACCTGAGTTACGATTTCTTTTTCAATGGTTAGCCTTTTGTACCAGCTAAAAAAACCGTCCTTACGCACTTCTACATCATATGTTCCGGGGGAAACGGAAATACTTGCATTGGTCGCGGTTTTGAGGTCTCCGTTAATATAGACCGAGGCTCCGTCGGGTTCGGATTTAAGCACCAGAATGCCGTTTGGCTGGAATTTGAATGTTTTGAGATTGAGTCTGTAGCCTCTGGCGTAATATGAAGCAGAAAGCCCCACGCTTCCCACCACGATTAAAGTAATTAGAAAAAAGATGACTCTGATTTTTGTCATATATGAAATTCTCTGTGATATATTATAATCGACTCACGTATGCTTCGCAAAAATATCGCCATAGACCTCGGCACTGCCAATACTTTGGTCTGGGTAGTGGGGGAAGGGCTTGTCGTTAATGAGCCTACAGTTGTGGCTATTTCGGCAGATGACAATAAGGTAGTGGCAGTGGGAGAGGAAGCCAAAAGAATGCTGGGGCGTACCCCGGAGGCTCTCATTGCCAGCCGTCCCATGAGGGACGGGGTTATTGCGGATTATCAGGTAACCGAGGCCATGCTTAGGTACTTTATCGGCAAGGTTTTAGGCCGTTTTCAATTTTTCAAGCCCAACGTTATGGTTTGCGTGCCTGCAGGCTGTACTCAGGTTGAACGGCGTGCCGCCTTGGATGCCACTCTTTCCGCCGGAGCCGGACATGCTTACCTTATTGACGAGCCTCTGGCCGCCGCAATCGGTGCCCAAATTCCGGTTTCGGCCCCGTCGGGACATATGATAATTGATATCGGCGGGGGGTCCACCGAGGCTGCCGTAATTTCATTGGGGGGCGTGGTTAGCCATAAATCGGTCCGGGTTGCTGGAAATAAAATCGATGAGGCAATTCAGAGCTATCTTAAGAAGAAGCACAATTTGATTGTGGGAGATCAAACTGCGGAAGATATTAAGCTCAAGATCGGCTCAGCCGTTTCTACTTCTAAGCCCGAAAAATTGGAGATATCGGGCCGGGATCTTGTTTTTGGGCTTCCAAGGACCGTAGTTATCACCTCTGGCGAAGTAACCGAGGCAATAAAGCCAGTTCTCATGCAAATTATCGGTGCGGTCAAGGGGGTTTTGGAGGATACCCCGCCCGAACTTGCGGCCGATATTATCGATAAGGGAATAATTATGAGCGGCGGCTCGGCAATTCTCAGGAATTTTGATAAGCTGATAACTACGGAAACGGGAGTGCCCGCTCATGTTGCCGACGAACCGCTTCTTTGTGTTGTTAGGGGGACGGGACTTGTTCTGGAAAATATAGAACTTTGGAAAAGAAATGTAACAACAAGGGGTTAGGACTAGTATATAGGATATAAGGAAATATAAGAAGTGTTTTGTATTATAAGGTGGTATATTTTCAATTTTCAATATTAAATTAACAATAAATTTTTAATTGATGAATTTTCAATTACTAAATCTTATAATAACAATAGTTTTTATTTAAATAAATTGTTAGTCGTTTGAGGATAAGTCCTTTGAGATACTGATTGAAAATTGGATAATAAATATACACAATCAAGTTAAAATTTCAAGTTTCAAATTTCAAATTTCAAACCTGTAGTAATATAAGTAATTTACAATTATCAATTTACAATTTACAATTAAATATAAGATATAATTACTTGCGGGAAAAGTGAGGCTAATACACAAAAAATTAAAAGTTATAAGTTAAAAGTTAAAATTTTATGAAAAAGAACATCAAAAATATACAAAAAAAAGGTCGGCAAATCGGCCAAATCTTGGGAATTAACGTTAATAGCACTTCGACATCTTTAGTGCTAGCGAGAGTGGAGAAATTTATATCCGATAGTTCTAAATTTTATATACTTACACCCAACCCTGAGATCATTTTAATGGCTCAGAAGAATAAAAGACTGAAAGATGCCATGAATGCAGCAGAGTTGGCAATACCTGATGGGGTTGGACTAAAACTCGCCATCCCGGACTTACCGATTATCAAAGGCAGGGAACTTTTTTCAGGACTTATCGCCCTTGCCGTTAAGAAAAATTGGAAAGTGTTTTTATTGGGGGGTTTGGATAGCGAAGCGGAACTTGTGTCAAAAAGATTTAAGATTCAAGATTCAAGATTTAAGATCCAGACATTTAGGGGGCCAAGACTTGATAATAATGCAGAACCAATTTCTGAAGCCGATAGGAAATTGCAAAAAGAGGCAATCGACAGGATTAATAAATTTGCTCCGGAGCTTTTATTCGTGGCTTTCGGCAATCCCAGGCAGGAAATTTGGGTTCACGAAAATTATTCAAAACTGAATATCGGTGGGGCAATGGCCGTGGGAGGGGCTTTCCGCTACCTAGCGGGCCAAGCCAGCCTTCCTCCCAGATGGATGTCTGGAATTGGTCTTGAGTGGCTCTGGAGACTTATTACTGAGCCACGGCGTGTTGGCCGGATCTTTAGGGCAGTCATCGTTTTTCCCCTGAAAGTCTTTCTTTCGAAGTTTAATTAGTTTAATTGAAGAATATATATTGCTTGTTTAAGCATATAGTTTAATATTTCTTTGCTCGCACAAAGAAGTATTAGAAAGAAAGTGCGCCACGTGGCCTTTTAGCCAGTCATTCCGTTCGCTCATGCTATACAAAAAAACTTCTTCGCGGCAAGCGCTCGTCAGACACTTTTTGTTTTTGAAACGTATTCGCTCTCTTCACTTTAGGCTAAAAGAGCCAGAGTGGATGTGTTTTGGGGCCCACTTAATTTTTAGAATTGGGTTTTTGTGAGTGAATACCGAATAGTTTGGGAGTGTTTGACGAGGGTTTAACCCGAAGGAGTTGCCCAAACAAAGCCATGAACGAGCAAAAACCGCTACCTAAAAATTATCGTGGGTGCCCTTCTATTGTTAACTTCTTGGGCGAGCAAGAAGTTAACATTGTTGTTTCTTGGAGAAGCAAGAAATTATTAACCAATCTTACTCCAGACTTTGGCAAACTCGTGTTTGGCGCGGTAAAGCTGTCCTTCAACTGCACGTTCGGAGACACCCATCATCTTTGAAATTTCGTCGTAAGACATATCTTTCCAGTACCTGAACCAAAGAAGCCTTCTTTTTTCATAGGGGAGCAAATTTAAACAATCATTTACAGACTTCCTTAATTCCTTAAGGGCCAGGCTTTCCTCGGGGGAGAGAGATTTTTCATCCTTCTGTGTAATCGCGTCAATTAACGGCACAATTATCATGGATCTGGAATTTACCTGATCATGGTAATAATCTGCAATTTTATTCAGGGCGATTCTGCAAAGCCAGGTAAAATAGCTGCTTTTATGCCTGAAAGTTTGCAAACCCCGCCAAGCTGCTACAAAAGTTTCTTCGACAATTTCATCAACTTCATCTTTGTTTGCGCCAATCCTTTTCATCACGAATTTAGTCAGGGGAAGAGCCAGCTTTTTGTAAAAGTCAGTAAACCATGGGTTTTTTGGCATGGTGAAGACTAATTATATATCATGGCAGTTGAAGCACCAAGATATATAAATTATGCTTTTGCCCGTCAGGAGAAAAGTGCCGAGGTGGAAAAAACCCGGAGCCAAAGAATGGGATTTATGGAATACGGACCGATTGCGGGGAAGCCCGGAAGCTCTGAAATAAATTGGGTTCCCGTTGATTGGATAGCCTGGAAACTTCTTGTTGAAGTACTAGGAATTCCTCCCGAAAAGTTAAAATAGATCAGATTTGGTGGTAAAATACCTCGTATGAAGAATTTGATTCTAATTAAGCTTGGCGGGAGCGTGACAACAAATAAAAAAAGAGAATTTAGCGTGCGTGAGTCCAATATTTTGCGGTTGGGGAAAGAGATTAAAAGCGGCTTAAAATCCCGTAAATGCAAAGTAATTATCGGACACGGTGCCGGCAGTTTTGCCCATGTACCTGCACACAAATACAAAACTAACGAAGGCCTGATAGGGAAGAATAGTCTTTATGGAATGGCGGTTACGGAAGATGCCGCAAGGAAATTAAACTCTATTGTTATTAAAAACTTCCTGTCTTTGGGCCTTCCGGTGTTTTCTTTTTCCCCGGCAAGTTTTCTGATTTCTGATGCAAAGGTTTATAGTAAATCATATTTAGATCCTGTTAAAAAGGCATTACAAATTGGAATTATACCGGTCGTTTATGGGGATGTTATCTTGGACAAGAAAGTCGGCTGCACAATTTTTTCTACAGAGAAAATTCTTTCCATTTTGGCTCGGGAACTAATGGGAGAATATAAAATCAGAATTATTTACGCGACCGATACTGATGGGGTCTATGATGAAAAAGGTAAAACTATAGAAAAGATCACTCCGGCGAATTTTGACGGGATTAGAAAGTCGATTCTTGGTGCTGGAGGGACAGATGTCACCGGAGGAATGCTGCATAAAGTTGAAGAAAGTTTGGTTTTGGCCAAAAAATTTGGGATCAAAACTACGATAGTCAATGGGAGTGAAAAAGGGGAGTTGACAGGGGCAATATTGGGGAAAAAGGCAAACTCTACCGTGATTAGTGGCTAATCGTTTTCCGGACTTTGAAGATTTCCCTCGGCGATTGCTATTTTTTCACCGTCGGTAAGCCAGGGATCATAAACGTCTGACAAATGAATATTTCCTTCTTCGACTAATCTTTTAATTTCTTCTTCACTAAGTTTCGGGTCTGGTCTTTCCATGCACGCATTATACCATATGATACAGGCGAAGCTTGAAACACTTTGTGTTATAATAACACCTATAATATGGCAGAAAGAATTGTTGAAGTTGGGGTTCCCCCTGCAGCCCGGCAGGAAATAACGGGTTATTCCGCAAGTTGCGACCCCGTGGCTGAAAGAATTATCCTTTCCGAATCCGGTAAGGTGGCAGACCTTCTGGTTACGGAGGGTTACCTTAAGAGCGGGGACGGTGTGCAAATGCGGTTTGTCCCTGATCCTAATATAAATTTGGAGTCTCCAACCAGATCTGTTACGATAACCGGGGCCGTTAGGGATGCAGATGGCCGCTTTTTCAAAATGGGCGGCCCGATTTGCGTGCTCAAAATTGAAACCCCAGTCAATAATAGAAACTAGACAGTTTTTTTAATATTTTCTCTCAAGTACGAAGTTGACAAGCTCCTTTAGCTCGCTTCTGGCAGGTTCTTTCGAGAGAAAACCAAGCTTTTTATCGAATATCTCCAAGGCTTTGGTTTTTGCGTCAAGCGCCAGTTTTCTTGCGTAAGGGACCCCTTTTGTATTTGCCAAAGTTAACTTACCCTCCTTTTTGTCTTGTTTTGAATCCAATATATCATCCGCCAATTGAAAACACCGTCCAAGATATAAACCAAAGTCTGTAATTTTATCTATTTGGTCAGAAGTTGCGCCGGCGGCGATTGCCCCCAGCCTCATAGGCCCGGCGATTGAGTAATATGCACTTTTACTGTCAGCTATAAAAAAATACTGCCCCTCACTTATCCTTTTAGCCTTTCTATTTGTCCAAATTTGCTCAACTCCTTGTCCAAGAGTGGTCCGCAGCAACATTTTGTAGAACTCTTCACTTATTTTAGGAGAATTCTGGTCATTTAAAATTTTCCACATGATAATTTGCAGAACATCACCGGCATTAATTGCGAGTTCATTTCCATAAATTTTATGCAATGTTAATTTGCCACGTCTTTTTTCGGAATTGTCCTCGATATCATCATGAATTAGGATCCATTCTTCGGATAGCTGCATTGCTGCCGCGGTTTTGAGTGCCTTTTTTCTTTCGGCTCCCAATGCCTCGGCTATAAGAAGAACCAGCGTGGGGCGTAGGTACTTGCCTTTTCTTTCCGGGTAAACTCTGTTTATTTTCCAATATAAATCAACTTCCTTTTTGTATTTATTTGGGATCCGGAATTGGGTAGGGTAAACCGGATCTTTTAAATACCTTTCAATTTCCGGCCAGACAAGTTTCTTGGTCTTTCCCAGGGTATCTTTTACCACAGCCGTATTATATATCGCACCGGTGCCTTGTGGTATAATTTCCTGATATGTCAGAGAAAATAACTCTCCCCAAAGGCACAGTAATTCCTAGCCATATAGCCATGATTTTGGATGGAAACAGGCGTTGGGCGCGTGCCCGCGGGCTTAAGCCATGGGAGGGGCATTATTATGGCTATCAGGCGCTTCTTAAGGTTGCTCACTCTGTACGTCAACTTGGTATTCACACCTTTACCGTTTGGGCGTTTTCGACGGAAAATTGGGACCGGTCTCAAAAAGAAATCGACGAAATAATGAACCTTTTCAAAAGAGGACTAAAAGAAACAGAAAAGGATTTTCATAAAGAGAAAATTGCTTTGGTGCATCTGGGGAGGAAAGACAGACTCCCGGGGGATTTAAGGAAAGAAATTATCAGAATTGAAGCCGAGACCGCAAAGTACTCCTCAAACCACATCTATAATTTAGCGATTGACTATGGTGGACGCGATGAAATTCTTAGGGCAACCAGAAAAATCGTTGAAAGTGAGATTCTGGAGGATCAGATTGATGAAAAACTGTTTGAAAGTTATTTGGATACTGCAGGGCAGCCATATCCGGCTCCGGATTTATTTATCCGCACGTCAGGGGAACAAAGGACGTCAGGTCTTCTTCCCTGGCAGATGGCTTATACCGAGTTCTATTTTGAGCCTGAACACCTTCCGGATTTTACACCGGAAAAACTTAGAGCGGCAATATTAGACTTTAGCCGCCGCAGGCGAAGGTTTGGCGGAAATGATACGGTTGAGCATTTTGCTTTTGATCCTAAAATCACAGCCAAGCTTGAACTTTCCTGGTGGAGGCTTAAAAACATTCCGGAAGGAGTAAGAATTAGGGATTATGCGATGAAGCATCTTAGAGAACAATATGGCCTTTCCAAAAAGCTTGCAATTGAAGCTGCCAAATATTTAATTGAAGCTGTTGCCGAGGAGAAGGATGCCAAATGGGACAAGGCTACCGCTAGGATGAAAAAGTTTTACCAACTTATTAAAAATGAAGTCAAGCTTGCCTTTGAGCCTAAAATAGTTGCCTCAATGGAGGTGGACTTTGCCCGGAAAATGGAAAATAAAGATAGTGTAGCCGCCTCATCCGAGGCGGAAGGAGTGGCTCGGGAACATCTTGCCGAAGTTTATAGAATTTCACTTCTTCAGGCGGCCAAGGCGGCTCATCTTAGGGTAATGGCTGCGGTTGAGCGTAACATGGCCTTGGCAGCCCATTCGACGGGCTCAGGGTCTTCGAGATTTGCGGATGAACACTGGGCTAAAGCCGAGGACTACCTTTCGAAATATTACTCCGCGCTGAAAGAACGCGTAGCGTGAGGTAGTTTTTTCACTCGTTTCAGCTTCTGTAATATTCATTTTTGAGATCAGTGATCCAAAAACAGATACCCTGTAGTCATTTTGTACAAAATCCTTTATTGGTATATTAGGATGGGCTCAAGCCCTATTTTTAGAAGCTGGTTTTTGAATAAAATTTGGGTCCAAAAATTCGGTTTTTTACTAAATAGGGCTTGACAAACTTTCACAAAAGGCCTTTCATATATAGTATGAACAAGTTATAAAAACTTGTAATAACTTGTAAGAACAATCTTAGCACCGCTAAGAGCGTTGTAAAAACAAGCCTGCCCATGCCTAAGAAATTTTATTCAGTCAAAGAAGCCTCTATAATTTTGGGCGTTTCGACGAACACTATTTACAAGTACCTCGACGTGGGAAGTCTAAAGGGGAAGAGATTTAATGACCGGGGGCGGTTTAAAATTCCATATTCCGAAATAGCACCATATTTAGCCAGGGAAGTACCTGATGAGACCACGGAAAAGACACAAGTTGACAAGAAGGGCGGAGCCAAGTTTGCTTTTTTTGATTCGTTGGGAATATCAATGGTTGTGCTTGTTGTTATATATATTCTATGGAGTTTGGGCAGAAGTGCGGCAGTTTCTCAACCCTCTTTGATAACAGATGTTGGAAGTGCGATTCTGGGGTATTCGGATAGGACCTTTTCCGGATTTGGAAGTTTCGTGTCCCGAGTCTTGCCGGGTTCTTCCGGGAATCAAGAGGTGGCGGCAACAGTCCAAAAATCCGTAAGCGAGACGCAACCTGGGATGCAGAATGATATTGTAAGTAATCCTGTGAAGGGGTTTGATACAGGAGAAAAGGCCCCAGATTTAAGTTATAAAATAAGCGACACCGAGGGCCGGACTAACGATCTTTATGCGAATGTGCAGGTCCTTTCTTCCAACGCCCGAACATTACTTGGCAAGAGCAAAACCCTGACATCGGCGGAATTAAATGGTGAGATAGATAAAATGTCACAACTTTTGGGGTCGCTTTCGGATTCGTCTGATAAGGGAACAATCTTTGCCGAAATTAATTGGCTGGGTGAAAATTGGGATTTTTCAAATATCGAAGCGGGCAGGCGAGCTGCCAGTCAAGTCAGTTATCTTCTGGCTTCGCTTCGAAGCCAAAGTCTTGCGGCATTTACAAAACCTGACATACAAGAACTGGATAATTTAGTTATCGAAACTGATTCGCTCCTGGGAGCTATCGGAAACCCTTCCGACACTTCAGCTGAGAAAACCCTTTTTGGAAACATAAAGGGAGTTAAAGTTTTAGCACAAGCATTGGATGCAAAGGGCGGGGAGATTGACAAGATTTTAGGATCTTGGGATAGTTATTCTACTTCCGAAAAGGAAGACACTGTCAGAATAATACTTTCTGAATCTTTAAGTATCAATAGACTACTCAACATTGAGGAGACCATTTTCTCGAAGTTGAGTATTAAAGGAACGGACGCGGAGTTAAAAAATAGTCTTCTTTCGGTAAAAGGGGTTTTGGAAGCAAATAAAATCCACCTTGCTCAAAAAGCCGGGGAGCCCTTGCTCGTTACCTGGCTGGATTCGGGTGGCGACGTTAAAATATTGGCTGTAAATCCGTCTGCATTAACTTCCCAGAAAACCACAATCAAATATTATCTGCCGGAGGGTATCGGAAAGGGGCAGGTTGGCCGGATTGACGGGGGTCTAAACTTAAGTTTTGATACTCAAAAGAAACAGTATTATGTCGAGGGCAATCCCATCTTGGCTGCGGGTGAAATAAGGACCATTAGTATAAAAGTTAACAACGATACGTCTTTGGCCAAAGTCGCAACACCTGTTGAGCCTACTAATGCCCCCATGAAGCAAACCGTAAGTTTGCCCGAAGCCGGTCAAGTGGCGGGGGGTGCCGTTGAAAAAACCGGTCAAGTTGCAGGTGAAAAAACTTCCAACTACCCGCCGCAAAACATAGTGATTTGGGGATCGGTAGCAGCAATATTTATTTCAGGTCTGGTACTCTGGGTAATTTATTTGAAATCAAAGCTTGGCAGAAGGAACAAGGAATCTTTGGCGATGGCGGTATTGGGGGAGGCTTCCATCCTCCTGCCGGAAGACAAACTGAACACTGATAGTGTCGTGCCGGCGCCGAGTCCCTCCCATGTGTCATTCTCTCTTCCGCGGATGGAATTTCATGCTATCAAAAAAGCTATGGCCTCCATAATTGCGTTTTTCTCAAAGATTCTAGCTTCAATTAAAAAGTTTTTTGTCGATATCGCCTCCGCCATCGGAAAAATTCCGGTTGTTATCAAAACCGGTTTGGTAACAATCCTGGTTTCCATATCAACCTTTTTCTTAAAGCTTCTAACCTCAATCAAAAAGTTCTTTATCTCTCTGGTAACAGGTTTTGCCAGACTTATAGCCTCGTTTATTGCCTCTCTCAAACGGGGTTTCCTTGCGGTCATTCGTGCCATCAAAACATTTTTCCTAAGTTTAATATCCGCTGTCAGAAAAGTCATAGTTTCAATTAAAACAGGGATTCTGGCCATCCTCTCCTCCATAACTGCGTTTTTCTTAAGGCTTCTAACCTCAATCAAAAAGTTCTTTATCTCTCTGGTAACAGGTTTTGCCAGACTTATAGCCTCGTTTATTGCCTCTCTCAAACGGGGTTTCCTTGCGGTCATACGTGCCATCAAAACATTCTTTGTCAATATCGCCTCTGCCATCGCGGCTTTTATTGCAAGCATTGTATCTGCGATTGTAAAAGCCAGAATCTCAGTAAAGAAGACGATATTGGCTGTCCTGGCTTCCATAAAAGCCTTTTTCTTGAAGGTTGTGTCATCAATCGTGAATTTCATTACTGCGATTTTAATTTCTATAAGGAACGGTTTCCGTGCCATCATACACACCATCAAAACATTCTTTGTCAATATCGCTTCCGCCGTAAAGGCGTTTTTTGCAAGTATCGTATTTGCAATTACAAAAGCCATAATCTCAATAAAGAAAGCGATACTGGATATTTTGGCTTCCATAATGACCTTTTTCCGAAAAGTTATTCTTTCAACCGCGAATTTCATTACCGCGGTTGTAGTTTCCATCAAAAAGGGTATTAGTGCGACCATAAATGCCGTTATAACATTCCTTGCAAATATCATATCTGCCGTTACAAAAGTCATAACCTCGGTCATAATGGCTCTACAAAAGGCCGCAATCTCCATAACAACCCTTTTCTTAAAAATTTTATCCAAAGTTGTAAGAAGTGTAGCCTCTATAATAAGGCGTTTGCTGAGAATATTATCTTCCATCGCAAAATTTGCCGACCTTACTCTGACCCGGCTGGATTTTAAAACTCCCACCATTCGTAAATCCCGCGCCAACTTCCGTAACGCCGCAACATTTTTGTTGATAGGTCTAACTTCCGCCGCAATTTCGGGAGTTTTGGCGTTTAAATTTATGTCGCTTATTGGGGAAGACGTACCAAAGGTCCAAGGGCAAGAAGTTGTCAACTCGAATGAAAATATAGTCCTTATAGAGGTCCCCAAAGAAATTTCAGGAGTATCGGCCGGAACTCAGAGATGCTCCCCAGGTGAGCAAAACTGGCAAAGTGTACCCGGGAGAGATATATAACTTACTACTTTGCCTTTTTGGAGCTAAGCGCGTTCTTGAATTCTTTGAGCGATTCCCCGAGTCCCTTTCCCATTTGAGGGAGTTTGCTCCCGCCGAATAGAATAAGTATAACTACAGCAACTATTATTATTTCTGTTGGCCCAATGTTAGTTAGTGGCATACAATTTCACCTCCATTTCAAAGCAGATGTGTTTTGAAAAATACACGATTTAATATTAGCGTAAGTTCAAATAGAATTGCAAGGGGTGTAAATAAGATAAGATCGGACACAAGATCCGGAGGGGGGAGGAGTAACACAAATACAACGCCGATAAGGTAAGCATAGAGCCTTTGCTTTTGAAAAACAGAATACTTAACCAAATTCAGAAGCATGAGAACAGTCATTACGATTGGAAAAAGAAAGGCTATCCCCATCAGAAGTCCGGTCATCAAGATATTTGACAGGAAACTTTCAATATCCAGCATGTTACCGATCTGAAGATTTATGGAGGTTTGGTAAAAAATCTGAAGTACGAACTTCATCATTGCTGCTCCATAAACGAATCCGCCGGCGAAAAGCACCAACGCCAAAGGTAGGATGCTTACTAATTTTTGATACTCACCGGATTTTAGTGCCGGCTTAAGAAAACCTAATAGTTGAAAAACTACGACCGGAATAATCACAACCACACCCACGATTAAACCACAGTAAATAGCCAGTGTGAAGAACTGGAAGGGGGAAGTAAAAACAATGTTGACTCCTTGAAGACTAAAGAACTTGAGAATAAAAGTGACAATTTTATTGTACAAAAAAAAGCCTACGATTGAGGCTGCTGCGAACGTTGACGCCACGAACAAAAGCCTCTTTCTGATTTCCAAGAGAAAAGGATAATATTTATGGCCTGTCTTGTAAGCTGGGATAATTGCCATTATTCGCCCCTTGCACCCTTTTTAAACTCGTTAATTGCCTGTCCTATTCCCTTTAGAAATTCTGGGATTTTCTTTCCGCCGAAAAGAAGAATAATGACTAGCGCTATGATGACAAACTCCGGAGTACCAAGATTTTGAAGCATTAACTACCACCTCCTGACGCTTTCCCCCCATCCTCAGGTTTTTCCAGTTCTTCCTTGATATTTTTAAGTTCTTTCTTGGACTCGCGTATTCCCTGGCCAAATTCACTCAACTTTTTTCCTCCAAAAAAGAGAAGAACCAAAACAGCAATTATAATAACTTCTGCTGACCCTATGTTACGCAATGCACCAAACATTATTGTTTTTGCTCGTCAACCCCGTTCTCAATTTCCTTCTGAAACTTCTTAACTTCTTTAGCACTTTCTCCCAAACGGCGAGCCACTCCCTTTATTTTGTCGGTACCAAAAAAAAACACCGCAATGATGGCAATAATTATTAGTTCCGGGCCGCCCAATTTAAACATAAGCCTTGTTATTCGGTTTTGGAAGCATTGCGAAACTCTTTAATCGCTTCCCCGATGCCCTTCATAAATTCAGGGATTTTTTTACTCCCAAACAAAACCACTAAAACCAGGGCTACTATGATGAATTCCGGAGCTCCGATATTTTTTAGCATATTCAATTACCTCTGATCATCATAAATAACAACCTATCGCTTTGCAAGTATCATTTTGTATACCCGGCCTTTTATTCGGATTGCCGGTTTTCCGTCGACAATTATTACCCTCTGGGCATATTTAAGAGGATCAAAGTTGACAAACCTGGTTATAACAGAGTACTTCAGGCTCTTGGTTACCGCCTTTGAACTTGTGTTTTTGTTGGTTGAGTTAGTCATTGGCTAATGTATAAATACGACCTTTTAGTTTGATAGCATTGTGTTCGTTAACAATTACTACACGCGGCCCGGCATCTTTCGGGTTAAAATCGATAAAGGTAGAAACGATAGCGTATTCGGCATTCTTTCTGATAACTTTTACTCCGCCCGGCAGTCCAATCTCATAAGTTGCGGTTTTGGTTATATTTTTAGTACCCGTGGGTGAAACTGACGGACTTGCGGCTGACGGGGATGCCGAAGCGCTTACCCCGCCAGCGGAAGGAGACGCCGAGGGTGACAAACTGGCGGACGGACTTAAACTGGCACTGGGAGACGGAGAATAAGAGGCTGACGGTGAAAGGCTTGCACTGGGAGACGGAGAATAAGAGGCTGACGGTGAAAGGCTTGCACTGGGAGACGGAGAATAAGAGGCTGACGGTGAAAGGCTTGCCGATACACTTGGTGAAATCGAAGCTGACGGTGAAAAACTTGCGGATACGCTGGGTGAAACCGAGGCGCTAACGGAAGGCGAAACCGACCGGCTTTCTGAAGCCGAAGGTGAAAGAGATGCAGAAACCGACCGGCTTATCGACGGACTTACTGATAACGAAACCGATGGGCTAATGGAAGCTGATATGGACCGGCTGGCAGAAGCCGAAGGTGAAAGAGATGCAGATGCCGATTGGCTTACGGATGCACTGACGCTTCGTGAAACCGAGGCGCTAACGGAAGGAGATACAGACCGGCTAACAGAGGCGGAAGGTGAAACTGATGCAGATACAGATTGGCTTACGGAAGCGCTCACACTCCGTGAAGCCGAAGCGGATACAGAAGGACTGACAGATGCCGAAACTGAAGCAGACGGACTAATTGAAGCTGACACCGACCGACTAACTGAAGCCGAAGGAGAAAGAGATGCGGATACAGAGGGGCTTACGGATGCACTTACGCTCGGAGAAACCGAAGCGGAGATAGACCGAGAAACAGAAGGCGAAACTGAAGCGCTTGGTGAAAGACTTGCCGACACACTG
>JBGPAU010000014.1:0-18495 GCA_041480845.1 Patescibacteria group bacterium
ACACTTTTACCCGGAAACTCCTGGGCAATAAGAGGAGCCATCATAACTCCAAGGGCGGCGATTGCAACCATTCCGGAGTGAGTCAGGGTTCTTGAAAGTTTTCCCCTTTTCCTGTAAAGGGCCGTGACAACAACTCCTTTTTTTTCTTCAAAATTTAAGAAACTTAAGTGAAGACTTTTGAAAACGAAGTTAGTTAATTCAAATAGAAAAGTTTTTATATCTTTCCAAATTTCAAGCAAGGCTTCCAAAGTGTCATCCATGTGTGATAGATCATATCGCATGAAACATTATGAAGCAAACTTTGTCGATGAGGATAAAAAGTTCTCATTTTATATACACTTAAAGAACAAGCGATATAATGTAAAATTAACTGATGAATAAAAAAACATCAATTATTCTAATCGTAATTTTGGGTTTTATTCTTTATTTCAACTCTTTTTTTAACGGATTTGTTTGGGATGATGAGGAGCAGATTGTTCTTAATACTCAAGTTCATTCGATTATTAATATTCCTTCGTTTTTTACTCAAGCAACTTTTAATTCGGGAGGTGCAGTCAAAATGAGCGGTTTGTATTATCGTCCAGTAATGATAACCGCCTTTTCCTTAATTTATTCTATTTTTGGTTCCGGCGCGTTTTTCTTCCACCTTTTTCAAGTAAGTGTTCACATTGGGAGTGTGATTCTTCTTTTTCTGATTTTTGATCACTTTTTGAAAAAACAAAAGCTTTCCCTAATCCTTTCTTTGATATTTCTGGTCCATCCGATTAATTCGGAACCGGTTTTATATGTTTCCGGGCTGCAGGATGCTCTATTTTTCTTCTTCGGAGCATTGAGTTTTTGGTTTATCATATCAAAAGATGATATAAAGCATCTTTATATATCATCATTCTTGTTATTTCTTTCTGTCGCCTCTAAAGAAACTGGGGTTATCTGGGGAATAATTGGTGTAATTTATATGTTTATGTTCAAGCGAAGGAATCTTAAAACGATTGCTCCCCCCTTGTTTTTACTGGCAGCTTTTTATTCCTTTTTGAGGTTCGGGGTTGCCAAAATATATTTTGCCAAACACGGATTGACCGAAATTTCAAAAATGAATCTTACCGAAAGGCTTACTACCCTTCCTGCGGTTGCTTTTTACTATCTCAAAACCATTGTCTGGCCGATAAATATCGCCGTAGAACAACAGTGGATAGTTAAGGAGGTTTCGTTCACCGGTTTTTATCTGCCTCTAACGGTTTTCCTCATATTTCTTGCAGTACTCCTATTGGGCGCCCGGTACTTATTTAAAAAGAAGGACAAGTATCTTTCAACTTATTTGATTTTTTTGATCGGATTTTTGCTTTCTTTTGCCATGCATTTACAGTTTTTTCCTCTTGATATGACTGTATCCGACAGGTTTTTTTACCTGCCTATGGCATTTCTTTTGGGGCTTATCGGTGTATTTCTGGCTAGGGTTAAAAAAGACAACGCCGTAACCTGGATTGCCGCGATTATAATCATACTTTTTTCGGTAAGAACCTTTATCCGCACTTTCGATTGGAGAGATAGCCTTTCTCTTTATTCCCACGACATCAATATTTCCAAGTCTTTCGATTTGGTCAATAACCTTGGAGTGGTGCTTTACAGAAACGGTGATATTGAGGCAGCCCGGGGATATTTTGAGAAATCTATTAAAATGTCCCCTTCTTGGTGGACCAACTATAATAATCTCGGGGCATATTGGGAAGCAAAAGGAGACCTTGCCAAAGCAGAAGAACTTTACCTGACGGCGATGAAAAACGGAAACTATTACCTTGCCTATGAAAACTATGCCGGTATTTTGATAAAACAAGGAAAGGTAAGTAAAGCCAAAGACTTTCTGGAAAACACGGCCCTGAAATACTTCCCCCAGAATCAAAAACTTAGATATTTATATCAGTATCTACTTCAAAATTAAGCGGTTTTGAGGCTGTCAAGGAACTCGTCGTTATTTTCGGTTCTTGATAAACGGTCGATAAGAGTCAATGTCTTTTCATCATCATTCATCAGGTCGATCATGCGACGCAATGTATTCACCTTTTTAAGTTTTTCCATCCCAAAAAGAAGTTCATCCTGTCTGGTCCCCGAGCGGTTGATATCAATTGCGGGGAAAATTCTCCTATCGGAAAGTTTCCTGTCCAAATGAAGTTCCATATTTCCTGTTCCCTTAAATTCTTCGTAGATAAGGTCATCCATGCGGCTGCCTGTATCTACCAAACAAGTTCCGATGATGGTTAAAGATCCCGCGCCTTCGATTTTTCTGGCTGCTCCAAAGAATTTCTTGGCGGGGAAAAGGGCCATTGGGTCAAATCCTCCGGAAAGAGTCCTGCCGCTTGTGGGAAGAGCCAAATTGTAGGCCCTGGCCATTCTGGTAATGGAATCAAGAACGATGACAACGTCGCGTCCGCCTTCAACCAGCCTGCGTGCGCGTTCAAGTGCCAGTTCCCCCACTCTGGTTTGATCAGAAGGTGCTTCGTCAAAATTACTGGCAGCAACCTCTCCTATTTTGTCGGTAACAGTGTCCATAGTCCTTATTATGTCAGTGACTTCCTCGGGCCGCTCCCCGATCAGAACAGCCATTACATGAACTTTCTTGGCTTTTCCTTTTCCTTTTTCGGGATAATTCATCGCAATTCCTTTAATTATGTCTTTTACCAGCCAGGTTTTACCTGCTTTTGGAGGAGAAACAATGAGGGCACGTTGCCCAAAACCGATCGGAGCAACCAGGTCTATCATTCTATTGGTCAATGTGTCTTTGTCTATTGAAAGGATGATCTGAGCATCAGGATAAACCGCCGTCAATGAGTCAAAATCTATTCTTTGACCCAAGGCTTCAACCGGCTCCCCGTTTACTTTTTCAACTTTCAAAAGTCCCCAATATCTTTCATTTTCTTTGGGGCGCCTTGCCTGTCCGCCAATCATATCCCCGACTCTTAAGTTGAACCTTCTGATCTGGGAGGCTGAAATATAAATATCATGGTCACTTGGAGCAAACCTTTGAGGCCGAAGAAGGCCGCTGCCTTCGTTGGCAATATCAAGTACTCCCTCTACAAACTCTGTGGGAAGCCCTGCATCGGGAATCATCCTCTCATCGACTACCAGTGGACTTGCAGGACGTTCCTCGATGGCTACAGGGGCCGGAGGAAGCATCCCGGCATCAACCGGGGCTCCGATTAGGGATGCAACGTCAGGCTTCGCCTCTTCTTTTAAAACTATTTTCTCAACTGCTTTTTTCGGCATTAAATTAGTGGTTTGAAACTTACGGAAATCCCGGCAAACTCGAAGTTACAAGTACAAGTATAGCTATATATCAGCCTTTGTCAACACCTGCCCTACCTGCCAAAAAATCTCCAGCGCGATATTGCAAAGTTTAGAATATAGTCAGCCGAAAGACTAATTGAGACTGTATTGCTTCTGTAACCAATCCCTGATGCCGTGACTCTATAGGAACCGGTGGTTAAATAGAACCCGTAATGTCCGCTGCCGTCTGTTCTGCCTCTGGCGGCAATCCTTCCCCATCTGTCCCTGACAGTAACGGTAATTCCACTGATAAGATTGTGATTGCTTGCATTTGTCACCGTACCGGACAAAAGTACTTTCCTTTGGGGTGTGGGAGTAGCCGTTGGGATGGGAGCAACTGTTGGCGCCCGGGTAGATGTCGGCGCAGGTGTCGGCGCAGGTGTCGGAGCCTTTGTGGGTACTGCTGTCGCAGTAGGCCCGGCACTCGTTGTGGGTGCGGGAATGGGCGTAGATGTCGGTTTTGGAGTTGGGGTAGGACTTGCAGTCGGTACGGGCGTTGGAGACGGCGTTGGACTTACCCTGTTAATGGTAAGGTCAATCCCTGTCGTTGTCAGGTTAAAAACCGATTGATCGGTGGCGACAAGCTGCATACTGGGGTTGGTAAAGGCAATCTTTGTGGACACATTTTGTGACGAAGTGTTTGAACTAAAAGTCAGGTCGGCGATTTGGAAAGCTCCCGAAGGCGGATTACCAATCATTGACGGTTCAAGGCCCAAAATTATTGATATTTTTCCTGTTGCGTTGGCATCGGCCATTGAAGTAACTCTTATTTTTCTGGCCAGACCGGTTTTAATGGCAACTTCAGTTGTCATTTTGACAAGCTTTGGATCGAAAGAAAGTTCGATATCGGAAAAGGCCACGGGAGAATCCGAATTTACCCAGACACCAAAGGTGCCTTGGGGCGGTAGATCCCACGAGGCAATTTGAAAAGCGACTGATGCCTGATGTACGGCAGCCTGGGTCCCTATCGTTTGATTATTTTGAATGATGGACGCAATCAGGAAAGCAACTGTTATCGGAATCCCTAGAAGAAGATACTTGACATCTACTTTGTGATTTTTTAGAAATTCGGTAGATCTCGTTTTTAACTTAGAAAGTAATGGCGTCTTGCTTTTTTGAACGGAGATAACTTTTGCTTCCACGTCGGCTTTAAGTGAAGACGCTGCGTCCTCCACACTTGCCCCCATCTTCTTGGTTTGATCGTAGACTTCTTTTATTCCGAGATTTAGTTTACTTGCCATAGTTTGCTAGCCAAATTGCGTAATCTATACCGTCAACTATTCCATCACCGTTAAAATCCCCATTGGAAACTCCCGACAGTGCAGAACCGTAATGGCCAAACCAGATTGTAAAGTCCGCTTCATCGACCTTGTTGTCTCCATTGGCATCCCCGGGCTTGGGTGCCGGAGTTGCAGTCGGAGCCGGGGCAGTTGTCCCTGTTCCTTTATTAACACAGGAATCATAAATTGCCTTCACTCCCGGCTGAAGATCTGTCCACTTTTTCAGATTGCCCGTATACCAACCTTCATCCCATGTGTAGTACATAAATCCGTCCAGAGCGCTCGTATTTAAGAATTCACAGCTGTAGTTTTGCAGCTGGTCCAATGTAAATTTTACAGAATAACTACCACCTGCGGTAAAAGTGTCCTGCAGAAAAACCAGCTCAACTTTGCCATTTAATCCTGCGTTATTAATTAAGCTCCTATCCTTCTTAATTTTATTTAGTGCGGAATAACTATCGGTTGAACTATCACATGTGCTCTCCGCGTTTCCGGCGCAGTGTTGCCAAGTGGCCGCGACATCCATAATATCAGTATATGGCTGACCATTATAATCGCTAATTTGTGGAATATCGCCGAGGTTATCAATATAATTCCATATTTTCAAACTGCTACCAGTATAGGCATCTATCTGTTGGTGTACAGCAGTCATGTCTTTCCATTTGTCGTTACAGTTATGCCACATGGGTTCGTGAGCAATTACGATACCGATTGCTTTATCTTTCCAGTAGTCCAGTAATGGTTTTACGCTTTCAATATATGAACCACTTACCGGATTATTAAAGGGTGATTCCCATCCGCAGGCATTATCTGAGCCGATATTCGGCCAGATCACTATTTTTATTCCTGCGGCGTTTGCGGCATTATACACAGACTGCCACTGAGAAACAGTCCCGCTTGTATATAAATTCACTACTGCGGTGTTAATTCCCCACGCTGCGAGTTTGGCAAAATCAGCATTATCGCGTACGCGGTCAACCGCATAATATTTCGTCGGCCGGCTGTTTGTTCCCGGTTGTGGTGTCGGAAGAGGGGTTGAGGTTGCGACCGGGGTGGGTGTCGGAGTTTTTGCCGGTGTTGGTGTCACAGATGAAGTAGGAATAGGAATCGTTGTTGCGGATCCTGATTTTGAAAATGTTCTTGACCAGACCGGTGAGGTGTTCCCGACATGATACAAGCCAACCGTAAAAGACGAACCGTTAACGTCAATCAGGCCGAATGCCAGAGAATTGTCAGTACTATAGTAGTCCAACCGGGCAGGATAAGTAGTGTAGTTATAGGGTAGCCCCGCCGGACTGGTAATAAACTCCTCATATGGGTGAGTTATCGATGGTACCCTGGTATTGTCCATGTGCACCCATCCTAAAATATGTTCATGGCCGTGGAATGTCGCCGAGACAATTGGGTGTTTGTTAAGTATTGTTATTAAATCGGATGGAGTACAACTTCCGTCCAGCTTTGCCGTACAATTACAATGTGTGCTTTCTACACAATATTCCGGCGGATGAAAGTAAATAAACGCATGAGTTAATCCGGCATTCTCAGCATCAGTCAATCGGGCGTCCAGAAATGTTAGTTGGGCGCTCGTGGGAAGATCTCCGTATTGATTGGAGTCTATCCCGATAAATCTGGAGTTGCCGTAACCGAATGAATAAGTCAAATAACTTGATCCGGAGTTTATTCCGACGTAGTTGGTTACACCGGAAGGAAGCGGTCTTGCGGCTGCTGTAAAATAACTCTGCCACAAGGCAGCACTGCCCGAAATATGATCATCGTGGTTACCCCGCACCAGAAATGTATTATTAAACAATCCGGCATTCTTTAGCACGTTTGTCATGGGATCCATTTCGCCGGATGTCACCCCATCATTTTCCAAATCACCGTTGAAAAGAATAAAGTTCGGGTTTAATAATTTTACTTGATTAACGGTACTCGTGAAGTTGGCTGCTTCAACATGAACGTCACTCATCGAGGCAAAACGAAAGGCAGTCTGTGCACCAACGCGGTTGAAGGAGGTTGCGAAAAAAGTTACTACTGCAACAAAAACCATAACCACCAACACTCGCCCAAACTTTCGCAGCATAACATCTTCAGTATATATAGGTCATTTGAGTAAAGTAAATGGCCTTTTTGAAGCTATTTTTTACCAACGGTTTAAGGACTTCACAACTGTCCGAGGAATATTACTGGTGCGGTTCTCGGATCTGGTGGAAAATCTCATCGGCCATTTCCTGAGGCATATGTCTCAAAGCCTTCAGGAAAACAGAATGGCCCAGGCTGTCGGGAGTATCGATGAAGTTGAAAACATCCATCATATTCTCAGCCAGCTGAGGAGACCAGGGAGCGTGCACATAATGCTGTGCGATCGCGTTGCCACCCAAACGGCGCGGGTTAGCATAGCCCCTGCCAACTTCCACCACTGTTCTTTTAACTGCCTGGATCACATTATCCAAGCTTGAGCGAGTCGCCCGCCAAATCTTCTGGGTCGTTGTTTCATTCAGGTAGATATCTTCCTGTTCAACCTGAACCATCCAACGCCCATGCGGACTCTTGCGGAAGACCAGAACAACGTCGCCAACTTTATTGCGGCCCATGTCATGCTCAAAGGACATGGATTGCCAGAAACGGAAGGGTTTACCATCACCTCCCAATGCCTCGCCCTCAACCAATGTTGCGTGGAAATGTTTCCCATTGGCACGGGCAAGTACGAAATTGTCTGCGACAAGCCCATCACCCTCGACATGCGGGTCAATAAGGATAATCTGCCAATCGCAACCCGGTTTATTGAACCGGATTTTGTCAAAGATCTTGTCCATCTAACACCTCCTAGCTTTAAGGATAGTTGATGTAACAGCCAAACAAACCTGGAAGCATTATATCAAATTGAGGCCAAAAGTCAAAACTACAGGATACAAAGGATCGCGACCAAACCTAAAACCCCTCCTCCCCACTCAAGAAGTTGGGGCCAGAAGAGTATATATATTATAGAATTTGGAACAGAGGTTGTAGGATTTTCGATATTCCACCCGTTTGCCCAAGAATTTACTTTGACATGGTTCAGAATCTTAAATCTTGAATCTTGAATCGTAAATCCAATCCATCCGTTTTCAAAACCTTGCCCCAATTCAAGTAAGCCGATACCGCCGGTTTCAACGCCATAACCCCAAGTTCCGAATTTTTGAACTTTGTTAATCACTAAGCTATTTGCTATGGGAGCTGGTCGGCCGATGCCGTTAAACTCAACCGGGTAAAAGTCCACTTTGGTTAAAAGATTTTCTGAAGGGATCCTGCCAAAAGATCTCGTTTCGAGATTTAATACATATCCCGCTCCCTCAATGTTTTTTGGATATACAAAATATGTTTTATCAAACTTGCCGGAAGGGAGGATTTCTTCAACATCGGGTACTTGGGAATAAAGGTTAAATAAATAAATCTTAAGGCTCCGCCCTTCCCTGTTTTCTCCCGCAACCCTTAACACAAACGCCTGGTTATATTTAAGATTCAGATATGGAAGATAGTCGCAAGATGCTCCACCGCCTTCCGCGCGGTACAAAATTCCGGATCCGGAATTGGCTTTGAAAACACTTCCCATTTTCTTCAAATCGCAGTTGTAAGCATCGGGAAAACCGCGGTTTATTGAAAAATCTTCGGATACCGCAGGACTTCCTGAAGGCAAAACCGGATTTTTCCTGATTGGAGTTGTGTTTCCGCTACTTATATAATCCCCGTTTTCTGCATAAATATGATCAACCGGCGAATATGACAAACTGGAGTCTGTTTGAACAAATTTGAATGGCGTGGTTACTTCTGCCTGGCCGTAACCGGTTTCGTAAATTGTCAAAAACCCGAATTTTGCTGTTTCTCTGATTCCGGCTTCCGAAATAATCTTTTTAAGTTCCGGAATTTTAAGAATATCGGGTGTTCCCCCCGGGTTAATTATCGATTCATCGAGAAGCAGATATTTAACCTGATATTTTTTAAGGGTATTTACGAATGCTTGATTATCATTTGAGTACAATGCAAATGCACTCTGGGTGTAAAAATCTTCATTGCCGGTACTCCATCGGTCAAAATCACGGTATAAAACCGGATTCGCAATTCCGTATGTCAAAAATCCCGATCCCTCATATCCCCAATTTCTGTACTCCCAACCGTACTTGGAATTTATCGGAAAGAGCGCGACGCGGCCATAAGAATTCGAGCTGAACCAGCTAAACATTTGCTGATACTCAGGCGGTAGAGCCCTCCTTATGTTTTGCCCGATAAGGTTACCCTCAAACGCCGGTTTCATAATAAAGCAAAGCCCGGCAATGAGGATCCAGAGGGCAACGAGCTTTAAATAGACAAAAAGTTTTCCTCGAATGCCAAACAAAACAAAAGCAAAATAACCGAAATAAAATGAAACAATAAGTTCATACAAGATTGAAAATTTGGTAAACGGCATCCTAAAACCCTCGGCAAAAATTCCAAAGTTGTTATACAAATATGAGTACAAACCTCCGATGGGAGGATTAATGTTAACTAGAAAAAAGAGACAAAAAACAAGAGAGGGTATAAAAGCTAGGGCGGCTCTACTACGTTTTATGGCTCCAAATACGAGGCCAAAAAATGAAAATCCGGCTAGAATGTAGCCAACCACGAGAACAGAAGAACTTGCCAAATACTTCTGCCAGACTCCCAAAAGATCGGTAAATTGATTGCCGGCTGCGTCAAAATTGCGCCAACTGAAAAGAAAGTTCTTCTGTAAAAGAATGTCCGCAAAGTCACCATAGTCGCGGTTTCTTAAAAAAGCCTCCTGACTAAAAAGGCGGTTAATGTTTGAATTCGAAATTACTCCGGATTGATTGACGACAGAGTAAATATTGGGCAGAATCCAATATAAATTTAAAAATACGGAAGTCAAAACCAGAACCAAAAATCTTTTGATATTTATTATCCTGCCCGAAGAAATCAGAGAGTAGGCGGCGAAAAAGATAAAAAGCCCGGCAAAACTGGCATACCAAAGTGTGGCCGCATAAGCCATCGGCGAAGATAAAATCATAACCATCACCCAAAATATGAGATTTGCTTTGCCTCCTTCCCTTAAAAATTTGAGCCCCGTGTAGGCTATCCAGGGTATGAAGGCAAACGCCGTCGTAAACATTTCTAAAGGGACATAAAAATTCTGCAATGTTCCGAGATTTAGAAGGTAAAAAAAGGCTCCCAAGAATGCAGCAGAATATGTCCAAATACTTTCTTTTTGAAAAACATATTTCAGAAAAAAATAGACTCCCAAAGGGCCCAAAATCAGGCAGGCAAAAATGTAAAAATAACGTATAAACGGAGTTGACACCAATACTGAGGTAAGCCATAAAACAAGAATCCTGGGCAAATCTGACACATCAGAATGGGCGGAGACCGCCCCAACCCCCATCTCTCCGCCCCAAACATGGGAAAGCATTCTTGATGCGTTTAGTGAGAAATTAAATTCGGGGTGAAGCGAATCCCAACCGATAAGATAAGTTCCGGGAGAATAATTTTTAAAACAAAGAAAAACAGAAATCAGAATTAAGACTGAGGGGAAGAATAGTTTTAGAAGAATTTTCTTCATTCAAAATAAGTATAGAACTAAATCGAAGGAGCCACTACTTTGTTTTAATTGATCTTGGAAGATCACAAAGTAGTGGCTCAAATCGAGGCAAACATATTAAAAATTTGGCTTACGGCCGAGTGACAGTCGTTTTTGCAACCGCGATAATCGCATCACCTGCGTGAACGACGACCATCACGTCGACTGAGCTGCACGCTTCCGGGTTGCCACAATTGGCCCCGCTATTGCCTGGGTCACCAGAGTTGAGAACCTCTCCCGGATGAGCCAGTGTTGGCATGTTCAGCATATTGGCTGCGCCATTAGAGACTAAACCCCAAATACCCCATTCAAGGGCATCTCCATTAAAGTAGCGCCCGCGGAGCGTAAATCCGTTATCCACGTCTTGATCGCGGAAGGTATAGCTTTGGTCCATGATATTGACCAGGATCAGCATACAACCCTTGCCGCCTTCACCCTTGCATCCAGTATCCAGGAATTTGTAATCACCGGTGATGTACCGATATTCCCAGGCACCTACAGGCATGTCGCAAGGATGGCTTGAGCAGAACGGCGAATCGTACGTGCCGTACTCGAGTCCGTCCGGGACCTGTAAACCGTTCGTGCGGAATTCCGGCACATCCGTATTAGGGATGTTCGGGAATGTTTTCCACAGCGATGGTGCGGGATCCTTCAGACGAGCGAGCCAACCTTCAACCACCGGGTTATCCTTGAGACGATCTGTCCCTTGGATGTTCCAGGCATTGTGGCTTACGTCGACGACGCCCACGGGCATTGTGCCCCGGTCAATCTTGGCTAATGCTTCACGCATAGCCGTTAGGAAAGCAGGATCCTGTAATAAGACAGCAGGGTCAGCATTCTGACCAGCGGGGCCTTGCGGACCAGCCGGGGCGGGGAAAACTTGCTGCCACAGATAGGATGCCCCTGCGATTACAAATACCACCAAAAACGGGATGACAATGGCCATCCAAAGCCGCAAAAGTTTCTCTCTCTTCGTCACTGCCATTTTGCACCTCCTTTAAGTGTGCAAATTTCTAAAACTTTGGTTTTCAGCTGAAAAACAAAATGTCCATACGGCTTTCTACTTACTAGCCGTTTGATCGCCTCGGACCGGCGTTATTTTTTGCCTCGATTGTTAAAGTACTAACTAACCTATCAAGCCGTAACGCAATTGTTGCGACCTGAATTGGTCAGTCATTAGGCAGAAATTTTGTTAAATTTCTTTGAAAGAAACAAGAATGACACTGAAGATACCAGAAGCGCCCCCCCAACTACGGCCAAATTGTCACCTATTCCGGTATTAACCGGTGTATGAACTCCACAAACAACTCCCCCGCCATAAGCTTGGGGACAAATAATTTGTGTCTCTTCCGCAATAACCTTTGCCGGAAAGGCAATGGTTATTAAGGCTAAAATCACAAAAATTAACTTTTTCATATTCGTGCGAGTAGTGTAAATTGAAAATTCCGATTTGTCAATACTATGAGACGTTAAACTTGTATCAGTCGTGCGTATACAAAAATTTTGTTCTCCCCTGTCAGAGTTTCACAGGTATAAAGGATCACGTCAGCCGAATAATCCAAAATCACAGTTCCCTTGCTCGTCGCGTAAACCTTGTATAAATATTTCCTCTGCTCCCAATCAATCTCAACAAGATCCCCAACATTGGCTTTGGGAAGATTGTAAAAGGAATTTTTGCGCCTGTAGGAATCAGTCCAGGCCAAATATCCGAATCTGTGCGCGGCAAGAATAATAGGCTCACTGTTATCATTCGGGGCGCCAAAATCGGAAACTCTCCAGACACCTTTTCGAAGCGCCTCCTCATAATTGTCGATCGTGGCTTCCTGAATACCTGTATTTACTCTGATTGAGGGGATAAGAAGTTTATTTGAGGCAGGAAGCCTCGGGTCAAAAGGAGGTAAATTGACGGGTTTTGATATATTTAGATCGCTTTTCAGTGTCTGAACATCGGTTTTGGACATTCTGAAATTCTCGAAAGTTGCATTAACGACACTTTCACCCCAGGCTAACGCCTTCGGAGTGTAGAAAAATAGAATCAAAGCAATTCCGACTAAGGCGGAAAACTTGGAAAGCTTAAGAAAAGCAGTTGATGCCCTGTTGGCTGTTTTTTCAGGCACAACGGGCCTAACCAAATTCGAAGAAACATCCAGAGTGCCGGACTCCCGGCTGTAAAGATGGTAATAGATAACGACTTCTGCCATTATTATTGCGATATTATGGGTTCATCGTGAACAAAAAGCAAGCGATTTCCATAAAAAATCGGCTCCAATAACATTCTCGGAGAATGATATATCAGCGTTCAATTCATACCCACAATGAATTGTGAGTGTTCTTGAATGCTGTTATAGGAGTGGGAGATTTCCGCAAAAAAAAGTGCGCTCATTACTAAACTTGAGGAGCGGGTAGATTTCCTGCCCTAAAATCCACCCGTCCCCCAAACCTAGAATAAAGCGCGTTTTTTTGCCCCATCACTCAAAGGGGCTTGACAACCCCTCTCAATCGTTTTAGTCTGATTACGATTTGTCTTGAGCTAGTTAGTTCCGAATTAACCTGTCCGCAAGACAAATCTTCTGTACGAAGTACTTGAAAATTTACTTCGTTATAGTTTTGAAAGAGCATCTCTACTCGTGGCGAGTCCCACTAGAAATTAGAGGAGAACCCAACGATGGCGATGCTCTTTTTTTTGCTCCAATCAGCTGATTTCAATGTTCAACAAAAAGTGTAACACCCATTGTCAAGTCTGTCAAACCCCATAACATAATTGATGGTAAAAATGTACCCGCCTATAGTCGGATTATGTCTAGAATAGCCGTATATTCGGTATTATTTTTTTGTACTCAATAATTGTGGATAAGTTGTGGAACAATTATTTGAAGAGCTGCTTTATCGCCTGTCCAACGTATTTCGCTTCTTTTGAAGCAATCGGAATTGTAAACCCCATTCTTTTTGCTTCTTTAATTCTTTTTTCCTCAGCCACCACTTCCCGGATCTCCCCCAAAAGTCCGACCTCTCCAATAGCAATAGTTTTTGCCGAGATTGATTTATCAAAATAGCTTGAAGCTACTGCGAGACAAATTGCCAAATCGCTTGCCGGTTCGGTAACTTTAAGCCCCCCGGCCACATTTACAAAAACATCGTATTCATACAAAGGCAAACCGCACCTTCGGGTCAATACTGCCAAAAGAAGCTCAAGCCGCCTTGAGTCAATTCCCTGGGCAACCCTGCGCGGAATCATCAGTTTTGTGGGCACGACAAGAGCCTGAATTTCCACCAGAATTGGCCTGGTTCCCTGCATAACACTTGTGGCAATACTTCCCGAAACATCCTTGACACCCTTTTCCAAGAAAGCTTTTTCTATATCGGCAACCGGCATTAGCCCCGTGTCCTGCATCTCAAATACCCCAACTTCATCTGTAGGACCAAAGCGGTTCTTAACCGCTCTGAGGATGCGTGTAGTAAGCGTTTTATCGCCTTCGAACCACAATACAGTATCAACTATATGGGCCAATACCGCCGGGCCTGCCACGGTTCCCTCCTTGGTAACATGTCCGGCCAGGAAAAGAGGGATATTACGTTCTTTTGCGGCCCGAAGGAGCCTGAAAGCACACTCCCTTACCTGCCCGACGCTTCCTGCCATGCCGGAAAGATCCCCTGTGGTCATTGTCTGTATCGAATCCACAATGACACACGTAAAGACCGTGTCTTTACCATCGTACATAGTATTTATAACCGAATCCACATCAGTTTCTTCAAGAAGGCTAACATTGCTTTTTTTGATTCCAAGTCTGTCGGCACGGACTTTGACCTGATTGGCCGATTCCTCTCCGCAAACGTACAAAACGTTTCCAAGAGTCGCCGAAATCTGTGTCAGCAGAGTGGACTTGCCGATACCAGGCTCGCCTGCTATAAGAACCACCTGCCCCAGAATAAGTCCCCCGCCAAGAACCCGATCAAGCTCGGAGATTTTGGTTGAAATGCGCCTTGTAGCGACCTGTTTTATACCCGAAAGTTTTACAGGTCTTACCTGCCCCGCAGAGCCTTGGCGCCGTGGGGGTTTTTGAGATTTTGAACCCGCTTCAACTACCGTTTCGACTAAGCTATTCCAGGTTCCACACTCGGGACATTTTCCCAGCCAGCCGGTAGATTCATACCCACATTGCTGGCATACGTATTTGGAATGGAATGACATCGGCTCAATAATACCAATTAATTTCAAAAAGTACCAATGTTGAATTTGATTTTACCCCATAATGTGTTATAATCCTTCCGCGTGTTTGTTCTTTTACATACCTATCTAAAAATCTAATTTTCCTTAAGGAGGAAAACATGGGCAAAAAGACTAAATCAGCTATTTGGTGGTTGCCAATGATAGCAATGCTTATATTCGACGTGGTGGTGATAACCAATCTGGTCCAAAATGGGGCTATTGCCCGCTTGTGGGCCCAAGCTCCGGTCGATCCGTCTGTTGTTCTTCCAGCCCCGATAACGGATGATCTGCCGCCTTTCGAATACTGTGTTCTCCAGGAAAACTCTGGGCCGGCAAATCAGATTCTGGCAGGCACACCGATTCCAATGGAACCTGTACCTTTAGGCTCGACACCAACTCAAATTACTGCTACTTTAGCTCCCGTTTTACCAACGGAGTCTGTAGCCACAGAAACACCACAGACGTTCGAACCTACCGCCACTTTTGAACCTTCTGCCACACAGCCGGTTTATAACGAGTTTGACAGCTGGCAGATTGCAGTTACTGACATGGGGGTGTTCAAAGAAAGTAATTTCCATATTGTGGTTATCGGAGTCGGATATGCGGACGGGGTGCAAAACGAGGCCGGACTGCGCGAAATCATTTCCGGTTTGGAAGTAAACTTTGCCCGAGTCCGGATTGATTTCGCCTTTGTACAGAGTCCCCTGAACCTTAATCTGGAGCATGCGGATCAGTCAGTGGATTTCTCAAACCCAAAAGATCTTGAAAGTCTATTGGCAAAGATTCGAAAGGTACACCCTGTCGACGGCGTTGCCGTTGCCATAGATACTCCATTATTTTTAGGGACATCCGACGCGAAGTATTTTGCCATGTTAACAGGAAGTGACCCGAATTCGTTGACCATAGCCTCACACGAGATCTCACACCTACTGGGTTTAGGAGACGGCTATCGGGCCTATTATCCTGACGGCTATTTGCCGAATGGTGAGTTATTCTATCTGGACGGTATGCCCCGCATCCTTTCCGATGCATTACCGAAGCTGGGAAGTATTCCACCCATGTATGAGGTCGGAACCTGCAACGGCAGAAAGCTATATACCTTTTACGAAAGGGCCGGAAATATAATGAGCGACTATAATCCTCAAGGACCTAATTCGTGGGGAGATTCGCTTTTTACGCCGCTACAAATAGAGGTGATGAATAACTTCATCGCCACTCGTAAAGGAGGAGATTAAGACAAAACAAACACGCACCGGTGGGCCACACTGACAACAGTCTTTGTGGCTCACCGGAAGAATTTTTTACCTATTTGAGAATCAGGATCAAAAACCGATCCCAAGCCCGCGGCTTGTACTTCTTCGTCCAAAATGCTTAAAGAATCCTTTCCCTCAAATTGCATTATTGCTCTGGCTTGTCTTACAATTTCAGCCAGAACGTCCACTTCATGAAGTATATCTTCCCGCTTCGGAAACATAATTTGTAGTTCAGGAGAGTCATGCCAATAAAGAGTTCATTTCATTATTTCCAATTTTGCATAGACAAGTTTATAAACGAAGTCTTCTCCGAGACCGGCCGCCAGTAGCGCCTGGTCACCGATTTGCTGTCTCTCGTCTTCCGAGAAAGTAATTTCCCTTTCGGACATTTATTTGTATCCTACCGGGACAGAAGTAAGGACAAGGCCCAGGGCAATTCTTTTATCTTTCAGATTAACTTCCTCAACCGTACATTTAACTTCCTGCCCAGTGGCAATTTTATACGCCGGAGGAATCTGGGTAATATGAATAAGGCCTTCGACTCCGGGCTCAAGTTCAACAAAGGCACCAAAATCACTGATTCTGACAACTTTACCCATAATTTTGTCTTCAGACTTATATTTTTTCGGGACTTCTTCCCAAGGATCTTTCTTGGCCTGTTTAACGGAAAGCGCCAATTTGCCTTCATGGGCCGCCAAAACTTTAACTTGGACGCGATCCCCTTCGTGAATAACATCCGAAGGAATATTCACCCTGCTAAATGAAAGTTCGGAAACGTGGACCAACCCTTCCACTTCAGCTTTCTCTTTTTTGACAGGAACTTCGATTTTTACAAAAGCGCCGAAAGGAGCAACTGTTGTAACCACCCCTTCATAAATTTCGCCTTCTTTGATCTTTTTCAAGGCTTCTTTAACCAGGGCAATATCCCCTGCTTCCGACACTTCCTTCTCGGAAAGAACTACTTTTTTATTCATTTTATCAACTTCCATCACTTTCGCTTTAAAATACTTTCCGACCAAATTTTGAGCGTTTCCCGTAATTTCTTTACCAAGCTGCGAGGTCGGAATAAACCCTTCTATACCCATAACGTCCACCACAAATCCCGGGGTACTTACTCCCTTGCCAAAAACAGGAACTTCCTCGCCTGATTTTTTGGCGGCTTCAAGCTTTTCCCAGGAAATATCTTTCATTGCGTCTTTGAGGCCTAAAATCGTGGTTCCTTCGCGGGTTTCGGGCACCAATATCGTAACCATAACGCTATCCCCCACTTTTATGCCGTCAATATATTCTTTAGCATCCGTGTAGCCTTTTTCTTTGACAATTCCTTCGGACTTTCCGCCGATATCAAAAAGAACTACCGTTTCAGTTTTGGATAGAACTTTGCCCAAAAGCCTTTGACCTTTGGTAAACGTTTGGACTTTCCGCCCGGCACGAGCCAGAAGCTCCGCCATGGTTACTGCCTTATCTGAAGTTGATTTTAAGCTCACTATTCATTACCGCCTTTCTTTTCGTAATATGGGTATTGTACGCCTAAATTTGAGAAGTGACAAGAGAAAAAATTGATTGCCGCCTGTAGGGATGTGTTGAAAATACCCTTGCAGGCGGCGACTTGCGAAAAGAGATTCATTGATGTTTGAAGCGGGGTTTAACCCGGCGGCTAATCGCTTTCAAAACCGGCTTTCCGGTAAAGATAACCAGAATCCCCCCCGCAATCACGGCGAGCACGTCTGCCCAAATTGGCGCCAACTTGAAAACAAGCGCCATGACCCCAAAGAGAACGGTCACAACTCCTGCATTAAAGCCGGTCCAACTCCGTCCGTCCATTTTGTTCCTCCTTTTTGGAACAGGTGAACTTTTTGAACTTGCCGAATGCCAAGATCACGCCAGAACATTTTTCTCCTCCTTCCGTTTAGAAATTCTTGATTCGATCGAGAAACTGCCTGCATTCCTCACTGCGGGCAACCGCAATGGTTGTGATCAAGGAAACAAGCATAAGAACAAGAATCGTAATTAATACGCCCATTCTCTCTTCTCCTCTCGCAAAGTTAAAGAACAAGAACGTCATATCTTCGATATGAGTGAGGCCATTGTACATCCAAAATCAAGTTTTTGCCACAAAAAACCCCGCAGCTGCGAGGTAATTTGTTTCTTCAAGACATTGTTCTGGCGGTGACATATTTTCGCGCTCAGTTGCCCGAGAACTATCGTCTGCGCTAATCCGTTTCACTTCTGAGTTCGGAATGGTATCAGGTGGGACCAGATTGCACGAACCACCAGAAAAATGTCTTGAAAAGAAAAGGAAGGTCGCGCCCCAAATGTGTGGGATCGCAAGAAATCAATCTATTCGTACAGGTAGCCTTAAACCCTTACGGGTCTTCCAGCGCCTGCCGATTAACCTGGTATTCTACCAGGGATTTAATATGGAATTCTAATCTTGGAGTTGGCTTCCCACTTAGATGCTTTCAGCGGTTATCCGTTAGGAATATAGCTACCCGGCGTTACTGCTGACGCAATAACCGGCACACCAGGGATTCCTCCAGGGAGGTCCTCTCGTCAATCACTCCTTTATTACTAAAGGGATTAGACTATACCTTCACCCTCCTTCGCCTAAAGGCTACGGAAGGGGCTAGCGTTATTATGGATACTGATCCATCCAACCCGATTAAATCGGATTAAGTCGTTACGGGGGTATGTCTCTTAATGAATTTCTCTACAAACTTAGCAGTATATCGCTTCTTCGTCGTGACATAATTCACTTCAGAAATTTCGTCTGATATCTTAGCAATTCTAAGAATATCATTCGAGTTTTCTTTCAGAATTTTTAAGGCT
>JBGPAU010000015.1:0-17907 GCA_041480845.1 Patescibacteria group bacterium
TAATTTCTTAGATGTCATTAGTTATTTGTGGCCTTGAAACACTAAAGGCCCGCCGTAAATAGAAGCGGGACGAACGTACCATTAATGTACGCCTAAGAGTGGATTATATTATCTATTAATTAGATGTCAACACCCAACTTCAACCCTATTTTCCAAGATATTTAGCAACATTAGCATTATGCTCATTCAGCGTTTTTGCATAGTGAATCTGGCTGGTGGCGTCATGAATGTAATACAAATAATCTGTCTTTGCGGGATTAAAAGCTGCCTTAAGTGATGAAAGTCCCGGATTCGCAATCGCAGCCGGAGGAAGTCCTGCATATTTATAGGTATTGTAAGCAGAATTTATTTTTAAGTCAGCTAGACTTAAAATCGGCCACCAGTCTTTAGAAGTACCCACCGCATATTGGACTGCAGCATCAACCTGCAGCGGCATTCCTGCATTGATCCGATTAAGTAAAATTCCAGCAACAACCGGACGTTCCGCGTCGGTTTTTGTTTCCCTTTCAATAATTGATGCCAGAGTTACTGCTTCAGAAAAGGTAAGATTAGACCCTTGAGGAATTAGACCCAAAGTTTTGGCAGTAAATGTATCCGCCATTTTCTTTACGACAGCCGTAGCTGACGTATCCAGCGGAAAAAGATATGTATCCGGAAAAAGATATCCCTCTTTTCCTTTTGAAGCAAGTAAAAAATCACCGGAAAAAGCGGCGTCTTTGCCCAAAGCCGTGGCAAATTTTGCCGCCATTTCTTCACGCCTTAGGCCTTCCGGAATCGTTACCCAAATCTCGATAGGACCGTTAAAAAGAGCGTTAACATTTTGGAACATGGAAAATGATGGGGAAAGTCTGAATTGTCCCGACTGAAGTTTCCCGGATTGACCCGTAAATTGAATATAAATTTTGAAGGCCAACGCACTTTTAATGATTCCGGCCGACTCAAGTTTTGTTCCGATTTGAGAGGCAGATAATCCTTTAGCAATAACAAAATTGCTGAAATTTTTACCGCCCGTTACCGGCAGGATGCTAATATAAAACCAGATAGCAGCTGCCGCAAGTATAAACGCTACCAGTAGGGGCAAAAACAAAAGTTTTTTCATGACGTAACCATTTTACGACATATCAGTGTTCAATTCATGTGCCAACCAGGGGTTGGCTGCTTTTGAATGCTGTTATCTCTCACACTTCTTCGAGAAGCGCTCTTCTATATTTATTAGTTTTGGGGTCGTGGATAAAAATCCTTCCGCACTTGATACAAGTAACCTGTTCGCCGTATTTTGTTTCTTTCTTTTTCCCTTCGGAAAGTTCGGTTCCGCAACCCACACATCGTCCCTGAGAAAGGAGCCAAGCTTGAATCGGAGCAATAACGTTTTTGAACATAGGTACTTAGAGTATAGCATGTAAGCTCCCCCGTCAATCTTTATTTAAATCCAAAAAATTCTGAAGCATTACTGCGGCGGCATAGGCATCTTCCATCTCGTGGCGCTTTTTCTGGCCGATTCCGGCTTCCATGCTCATTCTTTGAGCGTCCTGGGTGGAGAGAGTTTCATCAAAAGCTTCAACAGGGATTCCGATAAGTTTTCCCAGGTTCAGACTGAAATTTTTAGATTCCTCCCCCATTTCGCCTTCCGAAACTCCAAAAACAACTTTTTCAATACCTTCTTCCTCGATAACTTTTACTATTTTTTCTACAAGCGTCTTGGTATCTGTATATCGGATTACACCCATGGGGTCTGCCAAACTCCCTTCGGCTATGGCCAGTCCGATTTTACTTCTGCCGTAATCAATTCCAAGAATTTTTTTCATTGTGGTGGTACAACTCTTGCCCTAACTATTAACCTCTTCGGATCCCCCGGGTCACCCGGCGGAACACATGTAACAAGTGTCAAAAAAGAATCTGTCGAATCCTGATCAAGCACTTGAATATCGGTTGGGAGTACCTCAAACATAGTTTCAATTCTATAAGTGTAGGCAACCCCGTCATAATCTATGTAGATCAAATCCCCTTTTTTCAAAGTCGGAAGAAGCGAAAAAATGGAAATATAATTCTTCGGGTCATAAAAAATCGGTAAAATCGAGTGCCCGAAAATTACCGAGTTTCCCCTCTTTCCGGGAAGGGCGGTGCCGGGATATTGGATAAGGCTTTTACTTAAGTCCTCTCCTCCGATTGCCACGGTCGCCGAATTGATTTTAAGTCTTGGAATGGTAATCGTATAATAATCAACTTTTGATGTACTAAAATCTTCTTTTTTTGCTCCACCGGGAAACCAGTTGCTGGCTTGGGTGTAATCCACCCTATCGTTTGTGGTTGTTGTAGTTACTGCTCCTTGAATTTTTTCCGCAGTACTTCCTATCGGGGAAATAAGTTTTGTATAATTTTGAGAATAAGTAGAGTTATATGAAAGAATTGGGTAAAGCACTCCCGTAAGAATTACAATTCCTGAAATTCCAGAAACCAGTGCCGCAACGCGCAAAATCGTCTTTTGAGTCATGACACTAATAATACTACTGCTCGGCGGTTACTTCGAGAGTAATATTTTTAGGAATTCGGGGAAGAGTACCCAAAAAGCCCGGAAGCTTTGGTTTTAACTTGATTTCCGCGTGTCCGAATCCCGGAATAGAACTTAGATAATTCTCGGTAACCGATGTGGTTTTGCCTACAATTTTCTCAATAATTTTTGCTTTATCAATACCGGGAAGAAAATTTGCCCCAACCGTTACGTCATATAAATAATTTCCGCCTTGCAGGGTAGAAAATTTAAATTTGAAATCTATCTGGTCACTATTAAGTGTAAATCCCGCAGGAACTTTATCTTTTAAAACGACCTTGGCGTATTCAATTAATTTGACTTTATCGGAAGCGATTCCCGTTACCTTTAAGTTTAGGGAAAGTTTGACGCTATCCGCCGAATCTCCCACTTTGCGGTCAAAGTTTTCACTCACCGTTTCCACCCCGGCCAAATCACTGACAAAAATTTGGTCGCTTGCAACTTTTCCCGAAATATCGTTTGTGGCATTTTGGATAAGCTCCCCTTTGAGTCCTGTTTCCAGATTTGCTTGATCATCGGCGCTAACGGCCGAAATTTCCTGACTGCTTCCGCCGGAAAAATCGGAAAGGGATGTTCCTGCAACCATTGCTTTTGAATAATTTCCGATCGCGAAAACCTCCCCTTTAGCCAGATTATATTGAGCCCCGATATCAGAAGCGGTAATTGCAACAGTTGCCGTTCCCGGAGAACCCGGAAGAATCTGTCCCGAAACCGAAGCGGTCAAGTTCGTAACAAACTTAAGTCCTGCTGATGAAGTTAGAATGGTCCCTGCGGTTAAGTTTATTGCGGTTCCGTTACCGTTTGCTATTTGAACGTTTCCCGTAGCTTTATTTCCGATTAGTTTTGTCCCTGTTGTTGACTTGGTTTTGTCTCCAGCTACCGTATCCGTAATTACTTGGGCAGGGATGATACCGGCAGCCGCGTCCGTTGCTCCGTTCGGGCTAAAAGATAACTGGACCTGCTGCTCAAACCTTTTAGGGGTAACAAAAACGGTTATTTTCGCTTTGGGGATAAACCACCAACCAAGCGCACCTCCGATAACTGCCAAAAGTGCCACAACCAAAATGCCGATTAATGTATTATTTTTTACGCGCGGCGCTGCGTTGGCTCTTATGGAAAAGGAGTGAAAAAGATTCTTGGTCTTTTGCAAATACTCTCCGGCGACTTTTCCGGGATTAAAAGCCGGCTTTTGGGGAGCCGCGACGGGTTCAACTTTCGGGAGCGGCACAACATTTTCAATCTCACTTTCCTTCGCCGAAATATCATGTCCGATGGTAAAGCCCAATTTTTCTGCAGTTACCTCTTTTACGGGAGAGGTTTTCATTTCTTCAACTTCTTCTCGTTTTTCTTCCGAAAACTGAGTATCTTTTGAATCGACCTGGGAAACGTGCCCGATTTCGGCTGCCCCCGCCAGAGAAGTTGCCAGAACTTTTCTATCGGGACTCAGTGTCTCGGCTTTCGGGGTATGCAAAAATTTAATCTTTTCAATTCCTTCCCATGATGTTTGCAGCAAAGTTTCCTTTGCTTCTTCAAGTTCCCCTTCTTTTCCGTTGTAGACTATAAACCGCGAGGGAAGAGGGTTTGCCCCTTCGAATCGGCAAAGGCCTTCGGTAACATCTTCAATAAGTGAGACGCTTCTTGATACCTCGGTTGTTCCTACAAGGTTTCCCAACTTAAAAACCGAAATTTCAATCCTCCCCGAGGCAAGTCCCAGGATTATTGCATTTAACGGGGAACCTTCTTCGGATTTGCACAAGTGGGCGATTGCTTCAGGTAGAACGACAAAACCAACCGGATTCAGGGAAAGCTCCGTACAAAGTTTCTTTATCTTAGCAAGGTGCTCCTCGGTAATTTCTCCGTTTTTAACCCAAGAGGAAGAAACGCCAAAAACAGCCTTTTCAGGCTCTTTATAATTTTCCGGGAGTTTTTGGATTGCGGAGGAAAGCGCGGTGTCAACGGCTCCGGTAAGCTCATCTTCGGTGCTCCACGCCGCCCCCGGACTGATACTGAGAACCTCGGCAGCAGATTCACCGATATACCATACCCCCGCCTGAATCCATCCTTCCTCTATAACAAGCGACCAATACAGTTCCGGCGGGTGCTCCCTGTTTGTTAAAAAATCTTTGAGGTTCATTTAAGTTCCAAGCGACGCGTAAATCCGGATAATTCCGGACCCTATTTTCTCTTGCTTAATTATTCTAACACTACCAATTGCGCCCGTGTGGTTTGCGTGAGGACCGCCGCAAATTTCTCGACTGAAAGAACCTATTGTGTAAACTTTAACCTTTTCTCCGTATTTTTCGGCAAAAAAATGCATGGCACCGAGTGCGATCGCCTCGCCGATTGGCATCTCGATAAAGGTGACGGGTAAATCTTCTTTTATTTTTTGATTTACTAAGTTTTCTACCTTTTTTATTTCATTGTCAGTTAACTTTTGCGGGTGAGAAAAATCAAATCTTAATCTTTCCGAAGTTATATGACTTCCTTTTTGACCAACGTGTTCTCCTAAGATTTGGCGGAGCGCGGCATGCAGGAGGTGCGTTGCCGTATGAAGTTTTGTGGTAACTTCCGAGGCTTGAGCAAGGCCCCCTTTGAACATTCCGGCTGAGGCGCTTCTACTTAAATTCTTATGTTTTTCAAATTCACTTTCAAAAGTATTCCTTTCCTCCGGCGTAAAACTCATTCCGTTCTGTTTAAGTATTTCGATAGTAAGTTCAAGCGGGAAGCCCTCAGTTTGATAAAGATCAAATGTAAATTCGCCGTTAATTTCTTCCCCCTTTGCAACAGCGGAAGTAAGCCGGGCGAGCCCGCGCTTAAGTGCCAGTTCAAATCTGGTTGCTTCAGCGGATAAATTTTCCTCGACAAATTTCCAATGGCTATCGACATTCGGATAGAATTTTCGTAAGTTCTCAGCAACATGTGCAACGGCTCCACCGGAAATTCCGCTTCCCAAGAGATGAAAATGAAACATTGTCCGCCTGATAAGGCGCCTTAATACGTAGCCGTGAAGTTTATTTCCCGGGACAACTCCTTCCGCAAGTAAATTGCAGGAGGCCCTAAGATGATCCGCGATTATTCTGAAACTTTTGTCTTTTTGCCCATCGCTTCCATAATTAACTCCGATTTCTCCCTCAAGGCCTTTTATAATTCCTGAAAACATATCTATTCTGAAAACATCGGGGCTACCCATCATGGCCGCCGCTGTTCTTTCAAGCCCTCCCCCAAAATCAACATTTTTTTGCGGGAGCTCAATCAACTTTCCGTCTTTGTTTTTTTGATATTGCATAAAAACTGAGTTCCCGATTTCGAGGAATTTTCCACAGTCGCAGTTCGGGTGACAGAATTTTCCAAAGTTGGGGTCGTGGTCAACTTCTTCAAATTCGAAAAATATTTCACTGTCGGGCCCGCCGATTTCCCCTACCGGCATTTTGTCGGGTGCACCGGCGCGGCTCCACCAGTTTTTATCCGCTCCGTAAAAATGGATGTGACTTTCCGGTAGTCCCAAAGATTTCCATATTCCAAATGATTCCGCATCCTTTGGAACTTCGGCGTTTCCTTCAAAAACAGAGACATGCAGACGCTTCGGATCGAGCTTCAATTCCTTTGTAAAAAATTCCCAGATCCAAGGAAGTTGTTCTTTTTTGAAATAATCACCGAGTGACCAATTCCCAAGCATTTCAAAAAATGTTGTGTGGCGGGTGTTCCCAACTTCCTCAATGTCCTGCAAACGAAGTGATGGTTGGGAATCAACTAAACGTTTACCCTCGGGGTGTTTTTCTCCTTTGAGGTAAGGAACCAATTGCTGCATTCCGCTTGATGTAAAAAGAGTTGTGGGGTCGGAATCAATTACCAGAGGCGAGGCAGAAATTTCGGCATGATCACGTTTTTTAAAAAAATCCAAATACTTTTGCCTAATCTCAGAAGTCGTCATGGCTAAAGTATAGCATTTCTAGCCACCGTGGGTTTCGAGTTTTTTGTTTTTGTGAAGAAGTTCCAGAACCGAACTTAATTTCTCCGGACGGATTAAACCCCCACCGAGAATTGCATCCTCCAAAATACTGTTAAGTCTTTTGATAGCCTTTCTTAGATCAATAATAATAAGCATCACTTGAAATCCAACCACAACAAGTAGAAGCGTCAGGCTGATTACGACAACAATTAAAAGTGTTTGAACAGAATCCATATTTTATAAATTATCAATTAATCCGAACGCACAACTATACTTCGTTTAACTTCATTTATTTTACCAGATCTCGACATTGCAATAATGTCAATTTCCTTCGTCGTCCCCGTAACCCCCAAGCTTACCGAAAATTTCCCGTCCGCATCTACCAAAACCGGCTGATTATTTACCGTAATTTTTACGTCAGAATCGGTTGATCCGAAAACCAAAACTGAGCTTCCGGTCACAATCTGATTTTCCTTAGGACTCTCAACCGTCAAGTCCGGCGGTGAAATAAATTTCGCATACTGGAAACCGACATACCCCAACACAATTAAAATAACCGCTGCTACTCCAACTGCAAAAGTAAGTCTCGGGCTCCAAGAAAACCGCGAGAAGGAATCAGGTTTGGGATTGATGTTTAATTTTTGGGGAGGATAATCTCGCTTCAAAACCGCAATTGCCATATGTTCATCAATATTGAGCGCAGCCGAAATACTTTTTACAAAACCCAGGACTGTCGTGAATGTGGGTAACAAGTTCCAACTTTCCTTTTCTATAGATTCAATAAAGGAAGCTCTTATTTTTGTTGCTTCCTCGAGTTTTTTAAAAGACAACTTTTTTTTGACGCGGGCGTCCTTAATAATTTTACCGATTGTGTTCATATTTAAATAAGATTATAAAAAATTATTGGGCAGGAGGATTCCCGAATGAGGCAAGAAAATCCTCAGCGCTTTGTACTAAAACTTCGCGGGGCTTGCTGCTTCCGTCGCTTGGACCTATCACTCCTGCTGCTTCAAGCTGGTCAACAATTCTGGCAGCCCTGGCATAACCAACAGAAAGTCTTCTTTGCAGCAGTGACGCGCTGGCTCTTTCATACTGACAAACACACCTGACAGCCTCCTTAAATAAGTCGTCCACCGCGCCTTCGACACCGGGGACAGAAACCACTCCCGCCCTTGTCATTGTAGTTACTTCTTCCGTGTACTGCGGCGTAACTCCCTGGTTTTTCAAAAACGCTACCAGTGTAGCTATTTCTCTGTCATTGACAAAAGCTCCTTGAATTCTAACCGGCTTCGCCTGTTCAGGGGGTAGGTATAGCATGTCTCCCTTACCCAAAAGTTTTTCTGCTCCTTGGGTATCAAGAATGACTCTTGAGTCAACTTGAGACGCAACAGCAAAAGCAATTCTACACGGAATATTGGCTTTGATAAGACCGGTAATAACATCAACCGAAGGCCTTTGGGTTGCAAGAACCATATGGATTCCGGTAGCCCGGCTCATTTGGGCAATACGTGTAATCGCATCTTCTACTTCAACCGGGGAAAAAAGCATAATATCGGCCAATTCGTCAATAAAAAGAACTATATACGGGAGAGCCTGAAAACCGGCTGCCTCATTGTAGGAATCAATATTCCGAGCTCCTGCCTGAGCAAAAAGTTTGTAGCGTCTTTCCATTTCAGCCATGATCCAGCGAAGAGCCGAAATAACTTTGTTCGGGTCAACTATTACAGGAGAAAGAAGGTGGGGAATACCGTTATAGTGGGTAAGCTCAACTCTTTTTGGGTCAACCAAAATAAGCTTTACCTCGGTAGGAGATGCTCTAAAAAGAATGGATCCCAAAAAAGCATTTATACAAACCGATTTTCCGGAACCGGTCTGCCCTGCAATTAAAATGTGGGGCATTTTGGCTATATTGGCAACAATTGGCCTGCCGGAAACGTCAAGTCCCAGAGAGACTTCAAGCTTTGATTTGGATCCCTGCATTTCCTCCGACTCCATTATCTTTTTTAAACTGACAAGTTCCGCTAAACGGTTGGGAAGTTCAATTCCGACAAGATTCCGACCGGGAATTGGAGCCTCAATTCTTATGGTTCCGGTTGGAGCGGAAAGGGCAAGCGCCAAATCCCGCTCGAGGGATGTAATCTTTGAAAGTTTTGTCCCGAGGGCTACCTCAAGAGCGTACTGCGTAACCGCCGGTCCCAAGTTTACTTCAACTACCCGTGCCGTAATTCCGAAAGATTCGAGCGTTTTCTCAATAATAGCTGCATTGCCTTTTATGTCCCCCCTGTCGGCTTTTCCGCTTTCTACCTCACTTAGAATTTCCAAGCTCGGGTACTTCCAGACCTTTTCTTCTCCGGGAATGTTACTCACAAGTTTTTGCTCCAAGGGTTCATTTTGTATATTAGGCCCCCCGGCATGTGCAGCCACTTTCGAAGCTGCCGGATTCCGGAAAACACCACCGCCAGAAACCTTCAAGGGACCGCCGGAGAGCGATTTGCCGCCAATTTTAAGCTGCCCTCCGCTGCCGCGAAGGTAAATATTGGCCTGACGCAGCACCTCTTTTATAAGCTTGTAAACCTGATCGATCGAAGTATTAAAAAGAACAATGAGCCCCACCATCCCAACCCCGGCAAAAATTATTGCGGCACCCACCGGTGTAACAAGAGCCGCGATCGAATCCCAAATTATGATTCCGATAGTTCCGGCCCGTCCCAAACCCATCAACGAAATAAAAAATAGCAATATCCCGACAATTACATTCGGCTGCCCCAAGATAAATTTGACCTTGGAAAGAAGAAATGCAAATGCTAAAAAAATGAATGGCAGGAATATTGCCGACCAGGAGAAATACTTTAGAAGTATTTCGTTGAATTTAAGAAGTACCACTCCTTGGCGGGAGAAAGAGATAAGAATAAGCCCGGCGATAGCAAAAAAAACTATTTGAGAAATGGAAAAAACCGTTTCCCTTTTGAGCCTTAGTCTGAAGCCCCTTTTGGTGAATCTTTTCCGCTTATTAAGCATTGCCCAACCATTGTATATCGAACTAGCGTTAAAGCTCAACAACCACACCAGAAATTTGCTAAACTGAATCGGTGAAAAAGGCTGTTACAAAATTTATTCGCGAGCATTCTCTGGTTAGTCTTTCCGTCGTGTATTTACTTACCCGGCTTATTAATTTGACTAAGCTTCCAATTTTTAACGATGAAGCCATTTATCTGGACTGGGGATGGAAATCATTGCATACATCCGCGGGCTTATTTTATTCCTTATATGATGCAAAGCCCCCATTTCTCATTTGGATATTCGGAATATTTGAAAGCGTTATAAATTCCCCACTTTTTATGGGCAGATTGGTATCAGTTCTGGCGGGAGCTCTTACTCTAGTCGGAATATACAAAGTGGCCAAAAGTCTGGAGGGAACCAAAGTTGCCATTCTCTCATCAGCTTTTTACATAGCAATTCCCCTTTTCGCTCTTTACGATAGACAAGCCTTGATGGAATCGGCTATCACCGCGACAGGGGTTTGGAGTTTTTATTTTCTACTACAAACTCTTGAATCAAAAAAGGACAAATATTTGATTTATCTGGGACTCACCCTTGGAATCGGTGTCTTCATAAAACTTCAGGCACTTGTATTTATTGTCTCTATAATTCTTATACTCGTTTTCAGAAAACGCATTAAAGCGGCTATTCTTTCCTTTGTGGTAAGTCTGGTTATACTTTCACCACTCTTCTTCCAAAAAATATTCTGGACATCATTCGGCTCAAATAACCGCTTCATGCTTTCTATTCCGGAGATTTTGGGTTTCCCTTTTTCCTTGTGGATAAAAAACTTTTCAGTTACGCTTAGTGTGTCTTTTTTCCACTTAACCCCTTTTGTTTTTATACTTGCAATCTACGGAGTGTATTTATTTTTGAAGAGTAAAAAAGCAGTCCTTCCTGTTTTTTTCCTGATAAACATAATTTTTATAATACTCTTGGGCAGGTCCTTAAATCCCAGATATGTATCTGCTTTTCTTGTATTCACGCCCATCTTTTGTTCCTATGCAATCGTTAATTTTGATAAGAAAATATCTTTATTGGCCGGGGGTGTCACAATTTTGCTGCCGGTAGTGATCACCTCACTTTTGGTTTTTTCACCAATCGCTTATTTCAATTTTCTCGACAAAGTGACCACCACTTCGCAAAAAGATGGTTATATGAATAATTGGACGTCGGGATACGGAATACCCGAAACGGTAAACTATCTTGAAAATCTAAGTGGGGATAAGCAAATTGTTGTGGGAGTAAGAATCGACGCAGGAAATCCCGAGAGTGCGATGTTTACGTATTTTAACGGCTCAAATAATGTAGAAGTTGTATATTTGGATCCTAGAATTATTAATCCGGAGCTTTTAAAACTTCCTTGTCTTCCCTCCAATGTACCCGTATACTTTGTAGCCAGAGACGGAATTCTAAACGGTCTAGAAAAATTCTTTAAGGAAGATATTCGTTTTGGAAAAGCGGAAGGGAATAACTTTATTTCAATTCATTCCCTAAAGAAGTGCAACTAAATTTCTACAACCACAGGAAGAATCATGGGTCGGCGTCCTGTTTTTTGATAAAAGTATCTCTCTAAGAAGTCGATTGCAATATTTCTGACTACATTTGAGTTTATGGATTTCTTTTTTTGCATGGCGCGGGCAAGTTCGGTTGACGCGTCTTCCAAAATTTTCCCGTACTTCTGCTCAAAAACAAATCCCTTGCTCATTATCTCCGGATTGTCTGTAAGCGTGCTCTGATTCCTGTCGAAATGGATTATGGCAATCACTATTCCCTCTTTGGAAAGAATATGCCGATCCCTTAGAACTACGTTTCCTACGTCTCCGATTCCGAGTCCATCTACTAAAATTTCTTTAACAGGAATTTTTCCTGCCCTCTTGGCATTTTGGCCGCTAAATTCGACCACTTCCCCCGAAAGAAGTTCCAAAACATTCGCCTCCGTTGCCCCCATTTTCTGCGCTATGAGGCCGTAAGCTCTCATGTGTCTTATGGTTCCGCCTATCGGGATATAATATTTGGGTTTAACAAGACCAAAAAGCATTTCGATATCACCGATGCTTCCGTGCCCCGAAACATGCAGATCTTCCTGCATATCGTAATAGTGGACATCAACATCGCTTTCAATGAACTTATCAACCAGAAAATCAACGTTTGCCTTGCTTCCGGGCGGGGCAGGATCGGAGGAAAATATTACAACATCTCCTTTGCCAACCTTTAGGAAATCGTGCTCTCCAAGAGAAAGTCTATAAAGGGCACTTCCGGGTTGCCCGTAACTGCCGGAGATAATAAAAAGTAATTTATCGGGAGGAAGGTGTGAAGCCTGTTTCGATTTGATAACCAAATCATTCGGATATAACAAATACCCGAGGTCCTTGGCAATTTGGGCTTTTCTTTCGATTGAGCGGCCGATTAGAACCACTTTTCGTCCCAGTTTCGCGGCAACGTTAATCGTCTGCTGCATTCTGCTGATATTGCTTGAGATCGTAGTTAAATAAATTTTGCCTTTGGCACTCCCCGCAATTGCTTCAATTCTTCCTTCAATTGCCCGTTCACTCTCCGTATAACCCGGAGTATTTGCCCCAAGCGCGTCTGATGCCAGAGCCAATACTCCCTGCGAGGCGAGCGTCGCAACCTTTGCCGCGGCAAAAGGCCGTCCGTCAACCGGGGTCCAATCAAATTTATAGTCCGGTACATGAAAAATTTTTCCTTCCGGAGTATCTATGCAAAATCCAACCCCGTCGGGAACCGAATGGCTCACCCTAAAGGGGGTAATTTTAAAAACCCCAAGAGTCAGAACATCTTTCTCCGGATCAAAAACCGAAATTTTTGGTACCTTGTCCTTATAATCTTCAAACTTATCCTGAATAAATCCGCCGACAAGTTTCGTTGCGTAAATTGTTGTTTGTACATCCTTAAGCAGGAACGGAAGTCCGCCAAGATGATCCTCATGTCCGTGAGAAATTAGAACTCCACGAAGTTTATTTGCATTTTGCTTGATATAGGAAAAATCGGGAATGACAAGATCAACCCCGAACATTTCGCTTTCGGGAAAACCCACGCCGCAATCGACAACAATCATATCGTTGCCGTATTCATAAACGTACAAGTTCTCTGTCACGCCGGTCGTACCGGATAGTGCTATAAATTTGAGTTTGTTTTGCATTGAAAATTGAAAACTGAAAATTGTAAATTTATACCAGGCTCATTTGTTCCGACTTCGGAACTTTCTTTTTTTCCTCTTCCTTCATTTTAACCAATTTTTCTTTTAATTGTAAGAAGTCGTTTTTTTCCAGCTCCATTACCGTGCCATTTCTAAGGGATGCCGCGGGGTGGTACATGGGAATAACAATAATATCGCGTCCATGCCAATAGATGTCATATTTCTTTCCGTGAACAGCCGAAATAAAGACATTAGGCAAAAACTTTGCCATTGAAAATCTCCCCAAAGTCATAATTATTTCCGGATTTATTATTTCAATAATTTTGTCCAAATATTTTCCGTAGGCAGATATTTCTTCGGGGGTGGGATCACGGTTTTCAGGAGCCCTGTGATGAACCACATTGGTAATAAAAACCTGCTTTCTTTCCAACCCGGCCATAACCAAAAGTCTATCCAGCAGTTTCCCCGCTTGTCCGACAAACGGTTCGCCCTGCATATCTTCGTTATACCCAGGGCCCTCCCCGATGCATAAAATTTCTGCATTGGTATTGCCTGTTCCAAAAACCAGTCTTGTGGCACCCTTTTTAAGAGGAAGGCTGTCGTCCTTCTCCATCTCACTCTCCAGCTTATGAAGTTCTTCAAATTTGGACATCTTCCACAAATTCTACTCTATTTGTTTTTGTATCGTAAATTGCAAAGTTATTCCCATTTATTATCGCTCCGGGGCGGACAATTTTAACGTCACCCCTTACGCTTTCATACTTCGAATGCAAGTGCCCGTTAAAAATAATATCGGGGTTTTTATCGGGCAGACCGTGAACATTGAAAAAATACTTTTTGTTGTTTGATGGTTTGTGGGCAATCCCGATTTTCCTTCCCCCAAGTTCAAATTCCAAAAAATCCTCCGAAAACTTTTGACTTTTAACTTTTAACTCTTGAATTACTTCCGATCGGATATCCGCATTTCCCAAAACCGTGTAAAACGGGATTCCAAAAGACAAAACTGTTTCGATCGATTCAATTGTATTCCAATCGCCTGCATGTATAACTGCCGATGCGCCGTATTTTTTAGCAAATCCCATTACATGTTTCAGATTGGCAATGTGGCCGTGAGAATCTGAGATAACCATTATCCTCATGCGATCATTCTACATTATTGTGGCAAAAATTCTTTACGACGAGTCTGCGAGACGAAAAACATTTCTACTGTGGTAGAAATGTTTTTACATTCAAGGAAGTAACGTGTACCGACTGGGCTTTGCCTTCAACTAAAATCCTGGCAACTTTTCTGACAACCCCATCAATATTTCTTTCCAATGTGCGGATTCCGGCGTCATACCCCAAGGGCCTGACGATATTTGCCCAAACATCCGGATCAATTATTAAAGACTGTCCGGGAAGCCCTGAAGCCTTCATTGCCTCCGGCAAAATATATTTTTGTCCGATGATTACTTTTTCGGCATCGGTGTAGCTTGGCATTGAAATCGGTTCAAGCCTATCCATTACGGCTGTTGCAATATTGGTTGTGTTATTCGCGGTTGTGATAAATAAAGTTTCGGAAAGATCAAACGGAAAATCAATATAATGATCGAGAAAAGCATAATTTTGTTTGGGATCGAGTAGTTCAACGAGTACTCCCATAATGGAACTTCTTCCCGCGTCTGTTACCCTATCAATTTCATCGAGAAGAATCACTGGGTTTCTACTTTGGGTATCCCTTAAAGCTTTCATAATTTTGCCAGGTTCGGCTTCCGGGTGCATTCTGTTTTGCCCTCTAAGGTCTAAGGGATCTCCCATTCCCCCGAAAGGAATACGGGCGATAGGACGTCCCAACGCCTCGGCGATTGAATAGGCAATTGTGGTTTTACCGGTACCGACTAAGCCAACAAAACAAAGAATTGGAGCTCTATAAATATCCTTGCTTTCGCCCTTTTCCTGCTTAAGTTTCATCACGCTTATATATTCCAAAACACGGTTTTTAATTTCGGCAAGTCCAAAGTGATGGGTTTCCAAAATTTTCTTTGCGTTTTCCAGGTCAAGCGAGTCCTGAGTTCTTTTATTCCATGGCAAAATGCAAATCCAATCAATATACTTTTCCATGCTGTCAAATTCGGGCAAAAATGATGGGGAATTTGTAAGTTTTGTAAGCTGAGTCAGGCGGACCAAAACCGTCTCACGGAGTTTTTCCGGCAGGTCAGCTTTTTTAACTCTATCAATTAAAACGGTAATTTCCTGGGCAGCAGAATCCATAAATCTAGTGTATCACTAATGAGGTTATCTTCCGAAGTCTTTTTTGCTGTCATCAACCAATCTTGAAGTCGGGAAATGGGGACCACCGCTCCCACCATTGTCATCTTGTCTGGAAAATCCGCCTCGTCTATCTCCTCCACCAAAACTTCTTCCTCCACCCCGCGAGAAACCGCCACGGCCTCCGCCTCTTGAGAATCCTCCACGACCGCCGCTGTATCCGCCTCTGCCTCCGCCGTATCCGCCACGTCCGCCACCAAAACCTCCACGCGGTCTTTCTTCCCTTGGTTTATCTTTAGCCGGATCCATATTCATGGAAAGATTAATTCTGCCCATTTCATCAATTCTTACAACCCGAACTTTTATTTTGTCTCCGATTTTGACTACATCATTAGCGTCCTGTACAAATTCTTCCTTACCCATATCGCTGACGTGTACCATTCCGTCTTTACCCGGTAAGATATTTACAAATGCTCCAAAAGGCATAATTCTGACAACTTCACCGTCATAAATTTCTCCCGCCACTACCTCTTTAGCAAAACCTTCGACATAGGTTACGGCTTTATTCATTTTCTCTTCATCAACTCCGGAAATACTTACACCCCCGTCATCGTTAACATCAACCTGTACTCCCGTATCGGCCATAAGTTTTTTAATATTTTTGCCGCCGGGGCCGATAAATTCTCCAATCCTATCAACCGGAATTTTTACGACTTTGATCTTTGGCGCGTACTCCGAAACGACCTTTCTTGGTTCAGCGATAGTATTAATTATTGCCTTCATAATTTCTTTTCTTCCTTCTTTCGCCCGGTCGAGAGCCTTTTCAAGAATTTCCGATGTCAAGTTAAGAGCCTTTACGTCCATTTGCAACGCAGTAATTCCTTTTTCAGTTCCTGCAACTTTAAAGTCCATGTCGCCGTTGAAGTCCTCAATACCTGTTAAATCCGATAGAACAGCATATTCTTTATCCGATTCGATAATAAGTCCCATTGCAATTCCGGCTACTGGGGATTTTATCGGAACTCCTGCATCCATCAAAGAAAGAGTCGACCCAACCACGGATGCCATTGAGGTTGATCCGTTTGAACTCATAACTTCGGTAACTACGCGGATTGCATAAGGAAATTCTTCCTGGGAAGGAATAACAGGAATAAGTGCCCGTTCGGCAAGCATCCCGTGTCCAATTTCGCGCCTATTCGGAGAACCGATTCTTCCAGTTTCTCCCGTTGCATAAGGAGGCATGGAGTAGTGATGCATGTAGTGTTTTTCCTCTTCCCCTTCCGCACTTTCCAAAAGTTGTCCGAAAGACTCCGCCCCGAGAGTGGCAACAGACAAAACTTGGGTTTGACCTCTAGAAAAAACTGCACTTCCGTGAGTTCTTGGCAAAAATCCAACCTCGGCAGTAAGTTTCCTAATTTCTGTTAATTTTCTGCCGTCGGGTCTTATGCCCTTTTTAAGAATTTGCTCACGGATATAGTCTTTCTTCATATGATCGACTATTTCGAGAATAAATTTCTTGTCGCTTTCTTTTTCAAAATGATCTTTGATCGCTTCTATAAACTCCGCATATTCGTCAGACGGCCCTTCATGGTTAGCCATATTTTTAACCAAACCAGGCATTTTATCGCCAACCAACTTTGTGACATCTCTTACAAGCTCGATTGAAGGTTCCTCTTCTTTATACACTTCGCGCTCAGTCCCGACTTCTTTGGCCATTTCTTCAATTAATTTAAGAACAGCCTTGCTTTCTTTTTGGGCAAATTCAATTCCTTCAACAATTTGCTTTTCGGTTACTTCTTTGGCTCCAGCCTCAACCATTAATACTGCTTCTTTTGTTGCAGATACTGTCAGGTCCATTTGGGAAGTTTCCAGATCTACGGCAACAGGGTTAACTACGTATTTTCCGTCTTTAATTCCGATAGTCAGGGGGGCTACCGGGCCTTTCCAGGGAAGAGACGAAATGTGAATCGCGGCGCTGGCAGCAATCGCGCCCAGGATCTTCGAGTCGTTGACTCCATCAACTGAAAGAACCATAACGATTAGCTGAACTTCTTTTTTATAAGTCTTGGGGAAAAGGGGCCTAATGGATCTGTCGATTAATCTTGCCGAAAGAACTTCCTCATCGGTCGGTCTGCCCTCGCGCTTTACCCAGCGGCTACCTTTTATTCTTCCGCCCGCATAAAGCCTTTCCTGATATTCAACCGTAAGAGGAAAATAATCCATTTCCATTTTGAGAGGAGCCACTGACAAGTTTGCCAAAACGACGGTGCCGCCCATTCTGGCCATGACGCTTCCCGCCGCCTGTTCCGCAAGGCGCCCTGTGGTCAAAGTAAGAGTACGACCACCCAATTCAATAGATTTTTCCAACTTTTTCATTTAATATTATTTTTCCAATTTCAACTCTGTGAGGAGTTTTTTGTAGCGTTCTTCATCCCGCCTGTGTAGATAGCTTAAAAGCCTTCTCCTTTTGGCTACCATTGAGAGAAGCCCGCGACGGGAATGAACGTCTTTTTTATGTTCTTTAAGATGCCCGACTAATTTGTCAATTTGAACTGAAAGAAGTGCAATTTGGACCTCGGGTGAGCCGGTGTCGCCTTTTTCTCGAGCAAACTTTTTAATTACGTCTACTTTTTCGTCTTTAGCTAATGCCATATCGTCATGTTACTCCGAGTAACCCTGAGCGACTGAAAGGAGTCGAATGGGTGAACCCAGCGTACATCTTGGGTATCATACCACAGCCAATCTCAAAACGCAAAGCTCAAATCCCAAAGTTAGGAAGTTTTTTCTTTTGGAGGCGTTTGTTCTTTTGAAGTACCCTCGCCTGTTATTTTATCTTTCAGTTCTTCTTTCAGCTCTTCCAGCTCGGTCTTCTCCTTACCGAGTTCCTCAACCAGGACTTCTTCCTTCTTCTTGAATTTCTTGTACCAGGCAGTTCCCGAGATTACGATTATTATGAATGCCAAA
>JBGPAU010000016.1:0-16580 GCA_041480845.1 Patescibacteria group bacterium
CGGATCGTGTTCTTCTAAGGTGTTGCCTTTCCAGTCCATAACTTTGGTTATGGCGGTAAGGGGTTGAGCAATTCCCTGATTTGCAAAAACGCCAAATGCCACCGCCATGTCATAAGGCCTTACCAACAGTCCTCCTAGGGTTGCCGAAAGTCCGTAATCTTTGGGGTCGGTTATTGTTGTTAATCCCATTTGTTTTACAAAGGCAATAAAATTTTCTACTCCGTTTAAAGCTAAGACTCTGACGGCGGGCATGTTGTAAGAATTTCCCAAGGCAAATCTTGCTTCAACCAAGCCGTGGAAAGTGCCGTCGTAATTTACGGGACAATATGTTGGTTGGCCAACCACGTCAAAACAGGTGGGTACGTCGGCAAGAGCGGTCGCGGGAGTGACTTTTTGGTCTTTTATGGCAAGGGCATAATTAAGCGGTTTAATTGAACTACCCGGTTGGCGTGAGGATAGGGTCACGTTCACTTTCCCATCCTCATCTTTTGCAAAATAATCTTTTGAGCCGACCATGGCTAAAATTTCTCCGGTTGACGGACGTGTGACAATAGCGCTACCATTTCCAACCTTCTGCTTTTTAAGCTTGCCAACCTCGGTAGCAACTGCCAATTGGGCGAAATTTTGGACATCAAGGTCAAGTGTTGTGTAAACCCTAAGACCCCCTTGTTCCACCATTTTGTCACCGTATTTACCGGCAAGTTGTTCCTTAATCCAAAGGGCAAAATGGGGAGCCTGGGGGGGGTTGATTGAAGCGTATACCAACGGCTCCTGATCTACCTTATTTGATTCATCCTGCGTGATATATTTGTTGGCAACCATTTGTTTAAGGACTTCTTCTTGGCGCCCTTTTGCGAGTTCTGGATGTGCACCGAAAGGAGAATAGGTTGACGGTGCTTGAGGAAGTCCTGCCAAAAGTGCCGACTCCGCAAGATTCAGATCTTTTGCAGGTTTATTAAAATATGTTTCGCTGGCTGCCTCAATTCCGTATGCAGTTCCTCCATAGGGAATCGTGTTTAAGTACATCTCTAAAATTTGGTCTTTTCTATAGACTCCTTCGACAATAATGGTCAAAACCACTTCCTGAGCTTTTCGTCTGATAGTTCTCTCGTTAGTCAGAAGCGCATTTTTAACGAGTTGCTGAGTGATGGTGGAACCCCCCTGAAGCGAACGCTTAAAAATTGTGTTAAAAACCGCCCTGGCAATTCCTGTAATGGAGAATCCCTGATTCTTGTAAAAATTTTTGTCTTCTATAGATATAGTTGCCTCTTTTAAATAGGTCGGCATGTCGGTTAGGGAGATGGGTGTTCTTTTCTTGTCGGTATATATTTCATAAATTAATCTTCCGCTGCGGTCCAAGATTTTTGTGGAGACAGGCATAGTTTCCGAGGTGAGCCGTGTAGGCAGGGGAATCCCCCAAAAAAGATAAATCCCGACGGTGAAAACAACCCCCCAATAAATCAGACCTTTTATCCCCCTTCGCGAAACACCGAGAGCGTGAGCCTGCGGATTGAAGCGAAGAGTTTTTCGCTTCGGAGGGAGTGCGCTCTCGCGACGTAAGCGTGGGGAGAAGATACCCTGACCGTGAGGTCGAGGTAGCTTCATTCCCCTTTTTGTTGTAAAAAGCGGCTTAAGTTTGCGGGTGATCCGGAAAAATATTTTTTTGTTTCTTTTCATTAGGAGAGGAGATTATACCGTATATACAAAGTATACCTCAAACTTTTTTGGTACAATTAATTTTGGATGGAAACGATCGAACAATTAGAAAAAAGATCCTGGTGGGGGTACCTCGGTAGTGACCTGCAGAAACTTCTTTCGACCTCCGAATTTTTGTATAGAGTTGTGGAAGGTTGGGGGGCGGATCTTCCCGGCGGGAAAAAGGAATTTCATGATTACTCATTTATTGTTTTTCCCGCGGCAAAAGCCTATGAGGGGTTTTTGAAAAAACTGTTCCTCGACTTGAATTTTATTACGGAAGAAGATTATTACGGCAAACATTTTAGAATCGGGAAAGCCTTAAATCCGTCCCTCCCCAAGGAACTCAGGCGCGAGGGGGTGTACGATAAGATAGTCCAAAGCTGTCAGGGAGAGGGTCTTGCCGGACGACTTTGGGAGGCGTGGAGGCTAAGCAGGAATTTAACTTTTCATTGGTTTCCAAATGAAAAAAATGCAATTACCCTTATCGAGGCAGGGGAGAGGGTCGATATGATAATCAGTGTGATTGATGAGTCGTTCAAAGAGTGTAAAATATAATTAACAGGGATGGTTGCCAAAACTACAATCATAAAAAACGTCACGGTATATTCGGTTTACCTTATTTTGATTTGGGCGTTTTACCGTTTTCTTTTCCGCTTGCCCGATCAGGTTGAAGAACTTGTAGTTAAACCGATTATTTGGTTGGTACCGATTATTTGGTTACTCAATAAAGAGGGGGCCGGAATCACATCATTGGGATTGACGTTTAAAAAGCTTTTTCCCGCAATTTATCTTTCAATTGGGCTAGGCGCGATTTTTGTTGCGGAGGGGCTTCTTACCAACTTCCTGAAATACGGCGGATTTCATTTTGGGGCAAATTTGGGAAGTACCCCTTTTATGGCCTCGCTTGGTCTTTCGTTTATTACCGCTTTTTCGGAAGAAACTGCATTCAGGGGATACATTTTTGGCAGGTTACTACTTGCTCTTAAAAGCGAATTAAGTGCCAATATTATTCAGACCATCCTCTGGACGGCTATTCATATTCCAATCGCCTTTTTTGTTTGGGGCTACACCCTGTCACAGGGGATGGTCTATCTCTTCCTCACGGCTGTTTTTGGCTTAGGCTCCGCGTTTATTTTTGGAAGGACCAAAAACATAACCGGCTCGGTCCTTCTTCATGTCCTCTGGGAATGGCCGATTATTCTTTTCAGATAGTTTGACATTTATTGAGTACATAAGTACCATTACAGTTACCCGATGTTTAAGAAGATTTTACTCGTTTCGTCGGTTTTTGCCTTTGCTTTTGCCATTCTTTCGATTTCGATTTTGCAATCAACCTCGATTTCTTACTCATTTACGGCCCAAACTTCGGGCTCCGCCGTTTTGGGGATAAAGACTCCGGAAATTGATTATCAAATGCCCTACGAAGGGAGTGTTTTACCCGATAATCCCCTTTGGGTTTTTAAGGCCGCAAGAGACAGGATCTGGTTTCTAATAACAACATTGCCCTCCAGAAAAGCAGAATTGGCACTTCTTTTTTCGGATAAAAGGCTTGTGTCAGCTAAAATTCTTTTTGAAAAGAAAAAGCCGGACATTGCGATTTCCACTCTAACAAAAGGGGAGAAATATCTGGAAGTTGCAGTTACTCAGGAGAAAATCGCCAGGTCGCAAGGCTTCGATACATCAGCATTTTTGACCAGACTGGCCGTCGCATCCCTCAAACATAGACAGATAATAGGGAGTTTGATGCCCTTGGTACCGGAGGACGGAAAACCGTTTGTTATCAAGACGGAAAATTATTCAAAGAACTCCTATAACGCCGCAAGAGACGCCCTAAATTCCAGAGGACTACCCGTGCCAATAAACCCATTCGATGGGGATTAATTGATGTAATCGCTTCATTTTTTTGCACCTTTTTATATGATTTAACAATCTGACGTTTTTCGATTACCGCAAAAACTTCAGGAATTATTAAAATGTCAGCCATGCCTCATGCGTAGGGTGATATATTTTGATCAAAATCTTACCAGTTGACAGTCTAGAGGTAGTGTTTGACAATCATTGACATCACTAGTTGTAGAGTTTTTTCTTTACATGCGTGAAAGTAAAGATGAAATGTCCTTTTTGCGGAGCGGCAGACACCAGTGTCTTGGAAAGCAGAACCATAGAGGATGGTAGCTCCATCAGAAGGCGTAGGGAATGTGGAAAATGCGGCAAGCGCTTTACCACGACGGAGGAAGTAAAAAGAAGTTTCCTCTGGGTAATTAAAAAGGATGGCCGGCGCGAAGTGTTTGACAAAGAGAAGGTAAAAAGAGGTATCCTTAGGGCCATTGAAAAACGCCCGGTTTCCTTAGATCTGGTTGATGATATTACCGATCAGGTGGAAATGGAAATGCTAAGAAGCGATAAGCAGGAAATTCCAACACGGGTTATCGGGAATGCGGTCCTTAAGAGGCTAAAGAAGGTTGATAAAGTTGCCTGGCTGAGGTTTGCAAGCGTTTATCTTGAATTTGAAGACTTAAGTGATTTTGAAAAATTAATTTAATAATATGCAGGTACAAGTAATAAAGCCAGCTAAAAAATATACCAACGGTGAGAGCAAGAAGCATTTAACCAATGCGGATTTTGTTTTTAAAGCTCCGGATTCTCCGACAATTCTCGAAGGAATCAGAAAAGATGTCTTTTTGGATCGATATTCTCTCAAAGACGAGGAGGGGAAAGCCCTTGAGGAATGTCCGGAGCAGGTGTGGAGGAGAGTAGCCTGGGGAATTTCGCAGCAGGAAAAGACGGCCTTAAGGAAAGAATGGGAAGAAAAATTCTACTCCGCAATGACCGATTTTAAATTTGTTCCAGCGGGGCGAATCCTTTCGGGAGCGGGGACACCTTACCAGGTTACTTATTACAATTGTTATGTCATTCCAAGCCCAACGGATAGTCGTGGGGGAATTATGGAAAACATAACTATGACTGTAGAAATTCAAGCCAGAGGCGGGGGGGTTGGAGTAAATCTTTCGTCCCTTAGACCCCGCGGTTCAAGGGTCAAGAAAGTAAACGGAACCTCATCGGGGCCTGTAAATTGGGCTGCCCTTTATTCAACGGCTAACCACGACGTAATTCAACAGGGTGGCAGCAGGCGCGGTGCCCTAATGATTATGATGAACGATTGGCATCCCGATATAGAAGAATTTATTACAGTAAAACAGGATTTAACCAAAATCCCCGGGGCCAACCTTTCGGTTTGTATTTCCGATGCTTTTATGGAAGCGGTTGTGAAGGACGCGGATTGGGATTTGGTTTTTCCCGATAACTCTTTCTACAAATATGATGAAGAATGGGACGGAGATCTTGATAAATGGAGGCAAAAGGGGTACCCGGTTATTACTCATAAAACAGTTAAAGCAAAAGCTATTTGGGACCTAATTGCCGAGGCGGCCTGGAAGTCCGCAGAGCCGGGGGTAGTTTTTATAGACAGATATAACAAATTAAGTAACACCTGGTATTTTGAAAAAATAATTGCCACAAACCCCTGCGGAGAACAAGGACTGGGAGCATGGGGAGTTTGCAATTTGGGGCACCTTAATTTACCGGCTTTTGTCAAAAACGGGGTAATGGACTATCGCTCTCTTGGAGAACATGCGGCAATAGCTACCAGATTTTTGGATAATGTTGTTAATGCCAACTTTTATTTCTATGAAGAAAATAAAAAGATGCAGTTTGGCATCAGACGGACAGGCTTAGGAACTTTAGGCCTTGCAGATGCACTCATCGCAATGGGTATTAAATATGCGAGTAGCGAGTCGATTCCGGTAATTGAAAAAATCTATCAAACTATCCGCGATAATGCCTACACAACATCTGCACTTCTGGCTAAAGAAAAGGGACCCTTCGGCGAGTTTAATAAAGAAAAATATTTGCAGGGCGTTTTTATTAAAAAACTTCCCACAAAAATCAGAAGTCTTATTGCCAAAAACGGCATAAGAAACGCTATAATATTAACCCAGGCTCCAACCGGAACAATCTCGCTTCTTGCCGGAGTTTCATCAGGAATCGAACCGGTTTATGAGTTTTCTTATAGAAGGAGCGATAGAACAGGGGAACACGTTGTAAATCATCCTCTTTATCAAAAATGGATTGATGCACACCCCGGGGAACGGATCCCTGATTATTTTGTAGGTGCGAATCAACTGACACCGGAGGACCATATCAGGGTACAGGCGACTATTCAAAATCTGACGGATTCCTCGATCTCCAAAACCGTAAATGCTCCGAATTCTCATTCGGTAGACGATGTTAAAAAGCTGTATAGACTTGCCTATGAGCTCGGATGTAAAGGAATCGCTTATTTCAGGGAAGGCAGTAGGGTTGGAGTTTTGTCCAGGGTTGCGGATAATCAAAAAGACGCGCAAAAACAAGTTACTCTTGAGAGACCTCTTAGGGTTGATGGGGCAACATATAGAATTCCAACGCCTCTGGGAGTTTCTTTCATTACGGTAAATCAGGATACTTTCGGTAACCCGTTTGAAGTCTTTATAACCATAGGTAAAGCCGGGAGCGAAATTGCGGCCATGGCGGAAGCTTTGGGCAGGATGATTTCGACAACACTCAGGTTTGGAAATCATCTTCCGGCGATGGAGCGTGCCCGTGAGATTGTCGATCAACTAAGGAATATCGGTGGAGGGCGCTCGGTTGGTTTCGGTCCGAATAAAATAAGATCACTGCCCGATGCTGTCGCAAAGGCGTTATCATTACACTTCGGTTTTAACGGGGAAAATCATGCAGAATCGACCTTAAACGGAGAGACCGAGATAAACCCAGAATCTAATTCGCAGGCCGGAGTCAACGCAGTAGCCTACAATGTAACATCACAAGACGGAACCGCGTCAATTGCTTCCACTCCTGCTCAGGCGGTAATTTTGAATAAAGCGGGGGATATTTGTCCTTCGTGCGGGGCCAGCGCTCTGGTTTACGAAGAAGGCTGTGCCAAGTGCCATGCATGCGGACACTCCGAGTATTAATATAGCAGCAAATGTCTATTGTTACGAAAACAGGGGATAAAGGGGACACGGGGTTGTACGATCGAAAAATAAGAATTCCAAAATATTCTCTAGAAATTGAGGTTCTGGGGACCATTGATGAGGCAAATAGTTTTTTAGGTTTGGCAGCATCCTCTTTGAATGAACAATTTCTTAAAAATAAAGTAATCCAAGTCCAAAGAAATCTTTTCAAATTAGGATCAATTATCGCCGGGGCAAAGTTTTCTACTTCAAAATCAGTGGTTAATAAATATGAGAAAGAAATTGATGCCTGGACTAAGATGATGCCGCCACTTTCCAATTTTGTTTTTCCGGGTGGGAGTCAGCCCGCGGGATTTTTATTTACTGCAAGAACTGTTGTCAGAAGGACAGAAAGGCTAATAGTTAAACTAAGTAGAGAAAAAGAAATTAATCCTAATGTGTTGATTTATATAAATAGGCTAAGCGATTATCTCTTTACCTTGGCAAGGTATGTTAACTTCAGGGAGGGGGTTAAAGAAAGTTTTTGGAAAACTTCAAAATAGGAGAAGTATCTTGGAGCGGGGGAGTGATTGATATACAATAATTGATATATGGCGGCCACACCCGAAGTTCCAAGACCTGGAGAACCTCAAATACAGGAGGTAAAAGAGGCTGAATTTATCGTTCCCGAAACACTGAGCCAGTCAGGAGTCAAAGTTGTTCAAAAGAACTTTACCGCGCAGGTGAAGGGTGACAAAGGTCAGCCCTTAATTCAAACTCCGCCGACTCAAGTTATTACAATTCAACCTCCGGCAGATAGCACGACACTTACCACATGGTCAAAGGGGTCAATTGCCTCGTCTTTAACATGGCTGGGAATGTTTTGGATCCGTGTTATCAAGAAAGCTTTGCATTTTGGTTGGCAGATTATTGGGGGTGGAGGTAGTAAGTAGCATGTGCCACGTAGTATGGATATTTTAACAATCAATTTTACCGGCATAATGTTCGCGGCAATCGCGATAGCTCTATTTATTTTTCTATTGGTTGCTTTGGGGTATGCGGTTTTTGTTTACTTTAAAAACAGAGACAGAGAGGCAAACTCGATTGACTCTGTTCTTCTTCAGGTAGCGGTTCCTAGAAACAACGAAATAAAAATAGATGTCATGGAACAGCTTTTTGCGTCGATATATTCAATGAAAAAGAGCGGTTGGAAACAAAAATTTTCGGTCCAGCCGGCGATCTCCTTTGAAATCGTAGCAAAACTTGAGGATATCCGTTTTTATGTCTGGGCTCCAAAAAAACTTAAGGATTTGATAGAAAAACAGATAAACGGTGCCTACTCGGATGCGGAAATTATTGAAGTCGATGAGTACAACGTATTCGGAAGTGAAGGTCGGGTCGCCTACAAATCTTTTCAACTGGGCAAAAGTAATTTTTACCCCTTAAAAACTTTTAAGGATTTGGCAACTGACCCTATGCTGGGAATTACCTCGGCTCTTGCCAAGATGGGCCCAGGGGAAGCGGCTGTAATTCAAGTACTTATCTCTCCGGCGGAGGGCAGTTGGCAAAAAGAGGGGAGTAAGTTTATAGGCGATACCAAAAAACAGGAGAGTGATCCGGAAAAAGCAAAGTTTTCTACTTCGGCAAAAACCCTGGAAGCGGTTGAAGGGAAAGTAAGTAAACCCGGGTTTGAAACTTCAATCCGTGTAATTGCGGTATCGGAGAATGAAGAATCCGTCAAAAGTCATGTGGAAAATATAGGCAGCTCCCTGGCCCAATTTGCGGGGGACCTGAATAATCTTAAAAAGCGCAAAATTTATCGCAAAGCGTCTTTTATGGAAGACTTTTTGTACAGATACCAACCGATGTTTAACCTTTTTGGCAATCATGCCTCAATACTTAACTCCGAAGAGCTGGCAACAATTTTCCACTTCCCAAATAAGCAAATAACAACTCCTCATATCTTTTGGTTAAATTCAAAAACAGCTCCCGCTCCGAGCCAGATCCCGTCTGAAGGGCTTTATCTCGGGTCAAGCGCCTATAGAGGAATTAAAAGACAAGTTTACATCGGCAACGAGGACAGAATGAGACATATATACGTTATCGGAAAAACCGGTACAGGAAAGTCAGAACTTCTTAAAAGTTTGATTCTGCAGGATATTAGAGAGGGTAAGGGACTTTGCTTTATGGATCCACACGGAGATGCAATTGAGGATATTTTGAAACTTATTCCTCCGGAACGGGCAGAGGATGTGATTTATTTCAACCCCAGCGATACCGAGCGCCCCTTGGGGCTTAATCTTCTTGAGGCCAAAACTGAAGACCAAAAGCATTTTGCGGCAACGGCTGTTATTAATATGATGTACAAGCTTTTTGATCCTTATAAAACCGGAATTGTGGGTCCGAGATTTGAACATGCGGTTCGTAATGCCATGCTTACCGCAATGTATGAACCGGGCAGTACGTTTGTGGAAATTATGAGAATTTTGACTGATGCCAGATTTGTCCAGGAGCTTCTTCCAAAGGTCCAAGACCCGATTATCAGACGTTATTGGACGGACCAGATTGCCCAGACTTCGGATTTCCACAAATCCGAGGTTTTGGATTATATAACCTCAAAATTCGGAAGGTTTGTTACCAATAAACTCATCAGAAATATCATCGGACAGTCCCAAAGCTCGTTTGATTTGCGCCGGGTGATGGATGAGGGCAAAATTCTACTTATTAATTTGGCCAAAGGAAGTTTGGGAGAGGAAAACAGCAATTTCTTGGGCCTAATCCTTGTCCCCCGTGTACTAATGGCTGCAATGAGTAGGGTGGATGTCGATATGGACAAGCGTCGTGATTTCTATTTCTATGTTGACGAGTTTCAGAATTTTGCCACACCCGACTTTGCCGTAATCTTAAGCGAGGCCAGGAAATATAGACTCGGACTTTGCGTTGCCAACCAGTTTATCGGTCAGGTTGAAGAAGAAGTCAAAAACGCGGTATTTGGCAACGTCGGAACGATCGTTGCTTATAGAGTAGGAGTGAGTGATGCGAGTTACTTGGCTCATGAGTTTACTCCTGTTTTTGGGGAAGACGATCTCTTGAACGTCGAAAGATACCACGCTTTCATAAAAACAATAGTTAATAATGAGCCGGTGCCGCCGTTTTCTCTGGATACGACCAAGGATTTAAGTAAGATTAAGGCCATGGAGAGCCCGAGAGTTGCCGAAATTATCAAGGAAATGAGCCGGCTTAAGTATGGACGCGACGAAAAACTTGTCGAGGCGGAGATTGCCCGAAGGGCGAAGCTGTGATATTCTTCAAATTATGAATATCGGAGTAATAGGCTACGGATATGTAGGTCGGGCAACAGGCGAGGGATTCGGTACAAATCCGGCAAATAAAATCTTCTGGTTTGATAAATTCAAAGAAAGTCCAAACACACTTTCGGAGGTAATCGATAAAAGCGACTTCATCTTTGTCTGCGTTCCGACGCCTATTTTTGAGGACTATTCGGGAATGGACATGAGTATAGTTGAGGGAGTTATCGATCAGGTGGCCCCCAAAGTTTCGGGAACGGATAAAATCCTAATCATTAAATCAACTTCTCTTCCGGGAACGACCAAAAGATTGTCCCAAAAGTACCCCGCGGTCAATTTTGTCATGAATCCGGAGTTTTTGACACAGAAAAACGCCAATGCGGATTTTCTCAGACCGTTTAGAACTGTGATTGGTTGCGACAATCGAGACGTGGGGGATAGGGTGGCCAAGCTTTATGCAACAATTCTCCCCAAAAATCAAAAATATTTTATTACAGATACAACAAGCGCGGAACTTTGCAAGTATATGAGTAATCTAATACTTGCCAGCAAGATTTTGCTTGCTAATGAATTCTATGATTTGGCACAAAAAACGGGTGCAAATTATTTAGACGTTAGTTCCATTGTTGAATCTGATCCGAGAATCGGAACTTTTCTGGGGGTTCCCGGCTGGGATGGTGATAGGGGTTTTGGCCAGGCCTGTTTCCCCAAGGATATGGTTGGAATATTAGGCCTTGCCAAAAAACTTGATGTGGACATGTCCGCACTGGAAGCGGTTTGGAAAAAGAACCTCAAAATCAGGAAAAATAGGGATTGGGAAGCGCTTCCTCAGGCTTTCAAAAAAGCTAAATAAATTTTTCTGTTTCTTCAAACCGATAATTTAATACTTCTTTGCTCGTCCAAAGAAGTATTAAGAAGAAAAGACGCCACGTGGCCTTTTAGCCAGTCATTCCGTTCGCTCATTTGTACAAAAGAACTCCGGCGCGTCAAGCGCTTGTCAAACAGCTTTTGTTCTTTAATTGAATTCGCTCACTTCATTTCAGGCCAAAAAGCCAAAGTGGATTTATGGGAACGAGGGGGAATTTGGTATAATTGCCTCAGGATGGGTGCGTAGCTCAGCGGTAGAGCGCTACTCTTATAAAGTAGATGTCCATGGTTCGAATCCATGCGCACCCACTTAAAGCTCTATGAGGGTTTGCTTTTTGCCGGGTTCGGTTATTTGGGCAAGCTCCAAGTATCTTTCGGTTGTCGAAAGACGCTTATGGCCCGCTACCTGGGAAAGAAGAACAATATCAACTCCGGCCTTCAAGTTCTCAACAATAAATGTGGTTCTAAGATCGTTTACGGAATAGTTAGGAAGTTCCGCCCTTTGAACGTATCTGGCAATTGAAGCCCTGATATTTCTAACCGCGAGGGCTTTGCCGTTTTTGCTGATAAATACAAAAGGAGAATCGGCTTTTGGACGGATTGCCGTATAGGAGCTCAGCACATCTGCGGCAGGCTTATTAACAGGAACGTTTCTTTCCGGTTGTGTGGCATAAGCCTCGATTTTCATTGAATCCTTACCCACGTTGGCGGTTTTAAGGCCGGCAACCTCGGAAATTCTAAGACCTGTTTGGAGGATAAGCTCGATAATTGCAGCAATTCGGGTGTCACTCCTGACAACATCCCTCAAAGCCCTGTATTCCATTTGGGAAAGAAACTTGGGTAGGGTGTTTTCGATTTTAGGATGTGCAACCGAGGCGGAAACGTCGGAAGTAATGATATTCTCCGAAATCATCCATCTGAAGAAGGTTTTTACGGCATTTAGCTTCCTGCTTACCGATTTCGGGGTGTATTTGTCTGCCAATAGGGTATCGCGGAAGCTATCAAGATCATCCGGGCGGACTTGCTCCGGAAGCACTCTTTGCCTTTTAATCAGATAGTCCACAAGCTGCTCAAGGTCGCTTCTGTAAGCCAGCACAGTCGCAGGAGAGCGCCCCTTAACCTTAAGAGATTCAATGAACTTGGGAGACAGGTTTTTGATCGGTTCTTGTGTCATACTAATAATTACAGAGCAATTATATCCCAAATTTTGAAGATGTCAACGTATTACAGGATGATATGAAAAAAATGATAGAAAGCGTCAAAAATAAGGCTAAAACCCTGCTTGGGGTGGCTACGTGGGTTCTGGTACTACTTCTTTTTATCTCAACAATTAAGAATATAGGAAGGGTAAGAAGTATTAACAATGCGGTTCAGAAAGAGAAAAACAAAGTCGAGAAGATGAAGGAAGAAAATGCCCGGCTTGAGGCACAAATTGCCCAAACCCAAGGATCTTTCTTTATTGAAAAACAGATTAGGGACAAGCTTGGCCTTGCCAAAGCGGGGGAAGCGATAGTGGTTTTGCCGGATGTTCAAATTCTTAAGAAATTAGCTCCCCAGACGCCGGTTGAAGAAAACTCTCTCCCGGACCCAAATTGGAGAAAATGGCTGAAGTTGTTTATCTGATTCTGGTGTCAGAGGCGGGAGTCGGACCCGCGACCTCGGCGTTATGAATGCCGCGCTCTTACCAACTGAGCTACCCTGACGTAAGCGTATTTTATCAAATCCTGCTCTCCCGTGCTATAATTCCTCTTGTTAGTTATATGCGGGGTAGTGTACGGCTGCACGTGAGGCTCATAATCTCGCAGGCTGGGTTCAACTCCCAGCCCCGCAACAAGGAATGAAATCCGCCTTTTTGGCGGATTTTTTGTTAGAATATAGATATGGGAAGAAAACGAGTATTTTCCGGTACAAGGGCAACGGGCAGGCTCCACCTGGGTAATTATCTGGGTGCGGTTAAGGGATATTTGGAATTAGCCGGCAGTCCTGAATATGAGACCATTTTTATGGTTATGGATTTGCATGCCATAACCACTCCATTTGATAAGGAAAAACTGGCCGAGGATACAAAAGACGTGGTCATGGACTATCTTGCTTGTGGTCTTGATCCGGAAAAATCTATTATTACTGCTCAGTCACTGGTTCCTGAACATGCGTACCTGGCCCACCTCCTTTCGGCAGAAATATCGGTCGCCAGGATGCAGCACCTGCCGACTTTCAAGGAAAAGGTGACTCAACATCCCGGTAATGTGACTATGGCGCTTCTTAATTATCCCGTTCTCATGGCGGCGGATATTCTGGTTTATAAAGCAAGTCTCGTTCCTGTCGGGATTGATCAGGAACCACATTTGGAGGTTGCACGCGAAATTGCCAGGAAAATGAACCAGAAATACGGCACCGATTTTCCGGAGCCCAAAAGATTTGCGACAAAAGGGGAATACGTGCCTTCTTTAACAGGGGAGGGGAAGATGAGCAAGAGCGTGGAGGGGAGTTATATAAACCTAACAGATGATTTGAAAACAATAAAAACTAAAATAGCTAAAATACCTACGGATAAAGGAATGGGGGATTTGGATCAGAACTTCGAGCCTACAAGGGACGGACCCTTGTTTGGAGTAATTTCTTTAGTCAGGTTGTTCCAGGGAGACGAAAAAGCTGACGAGTATAAGAGACAATATGTTTCTACAGGAATAAGATACGGCAATCTCAAGGAGGAACTCGCCGAGGCCATTTATAAAGAATTGAAGCCGATTCAGGAACAGAGGAAAATTTACGAAAACGATCCATCCTTGGTTGACAAGATCATCAAAATAGGAGCTGAAAGGGCCGGGAAAATAGCGGGAGAAACAATAAAAGAGGTTAAAGAGAAGATGGGTTTTATCGCATAGCGAAAAAATCAGTGGCGAATAAGCCACTGGAGTTTATTTGACATGGATAGTATAAATTACGACGATTTTAGGACAGTCGATATCCGTGTCGGTACAGTTATCAAAGCTGAAGTTCCGGAATGGAGCCACTGGGTTATCCGAATGGAGATTGATTTGGGCCCCGAAATTGGTAAAAAGAAGGCTTTTTCCGGCATTATGAAGTTTTTTAAATCGGGGGACTTGGAAGGAAAACAATTTCCTTTTATAGTTAATCTTGAGCCCAAAAAGATAGGTCCCGATAAAGAATTGTCCGAGGTAATGATGATCATGGCTGACCCGGGAGAGGGGGATAATGATGTAAGGCCGATACTTTTCAATCTTCAGGAAAAGGTTCCGAATGGCACAAAAGTAAGATAGTTGGTATACTTCTCGCGTATGGATCCGACAAAATTTTTCAATCAAGATTCCGGCAAGAAGAACCCTAAAGGGAAGAAACAGTTCCAGTTTAAGCTGAAACTTAATCTTTGGACGATTGCTCTTACATTTTTTGTTATATTTTTCATAATCCCGGGAATAATTGCAGCATTTCAAACTTTTGGAAACTCCAGCAAAGAAAATATTTCACAGCTTTTGGTTGATATTAAGGGTGGAAAAGTGGATAAAGTAATGGTTGATGGCACGAAACTTGTTGTAACCTATAAAGACGGGAGTACAAAACTTTCCACAAAAGAAAGCACCGAAAACTTTTCCGAACTTCTCAAAAATTCCGGGATTGATCCGGCAGGCGTTAAATATGAAGTTCTCGATCAGTCTTTTTCAAAAGTTATTGGGGACGTTTTAGCGATAGTTCTACCGTTGCTCCTTATGGTAGGGCTTTTTTACTTTATTTTAAAAGCTCAAAATAAGGGGGCGCAGGATATTTTCTCATTTGGCAGAAGTCGTGCCAAGCTTTTTGCCAAAGGTAAACAAAATGTCACCTTCAAAGACGTTGCCGGCGTAGATGAAGCCAAAAAAGAGCTTGAGGAGCTTGTGGATTTTCTTAAAAACCCGGCAAAGTATAGAAAAATCGGGGCCAGAACTCCCAAGGGAGCACTTTTGGTCGGGCCTTCGGGGGTGGGTAAAACCTTACTTGCAAAGGCTGTTGCGGGAGAAGCGGGAGTTCCGTTTTTCTCCATGGCGGGAAGCGAATTTATGGAGATGCTTGTTGGAGTGGGTGCTTCTCGTGCCCGGGATCTTTTTGCCCAGGCCAAAGCCTCTGCCCCTTCAATCATATTTATTGATGAAATTGACGCTATCGGACGCCAAAGAGGTAGGGGGCTAATGGGCGGACATGATGAAAGAGAGCAAACTTTAAATCAGATCTTGGTTGAAATGGACGGCTTTACCCCAAATGATAATGTGATTGTTATTGCGGCGACCAACAGGGGAGACCTTCTCGACCCGGCGCTTCTAAGGCCAGGAAGATTTGATAGAAGAATTGTACTTGATATGCCGGATAAAGAAGGAAGACTTGCGATACTCCACATTCACGCGAGGGGCAAGAAATTTGCCAAAGGAGTGGATTGGGGCAAGATTGCCGACAGAACCGTAGGTTTTTCGGGAGCTGACCTTGAAAATATGCTAAATGAAGCCGCAATTGGAGCCGCCAGAAATGATAAAAATGAGATTTCGATGGCTGATCTTGAGGAAAGTGCTACCAAAGTCAAGCTCGGACCTGCAAAAAAGAGACTTCAAAGCGATGAAGATAAAAAGCTTACCGCCTATCATGAAGCCGGGCATGCAATCGTCACACACTTCTTGAAGTACATGGATCCGGTTCATAGAATTTCAATAGTTGCCCGCGGAATGAGTTTAGGACATACCCTGATTCCTCCTGTGGGAGACCGGACACATGAGACCAAATCGCGTCTTTTGGAGCAAATTACAGCCATGCTCGGAGGCCGCGCTGCAGAAGAGGTCGTATTTAACGAAATGACCAGTGGAGCGGCCAATGATATTGCCCAGGCTACAAAAATTGCCAAGGCTATGGTGGTTGAATTTGGAATGGGAGAACTGGGGCCGATGAACCTTGGACCCGATATGGGAATGGGGGATTTTGGTCAGATGGAATGGTACGAACAGGCTCAAAATTCGCCGGCGTTTATGGAGAGAGTTGATTCCCAAACCAAGAAATTCCTGGATGCGGGCTATAAAGCTGCAATAAAGCTGATTAAAGAGAAAAGAAAGCTTTTGGACAAAGTCAGTGGCGCTTTACTTGAGAAAGAAACCCTTGATAGGGACGACTTCGAAAAGATTGTTGGTACAAAGTACCAATAGTGAGATACAATAGGCACATGGGTAAGCTGGTTCTAATCGATGGGAATGCCATTCTTCACAGGGCTTTCCATGCCATGCCACCGCTAACTACGAGGATGGGAGAACCTATCAATGCCGTCTATGGCTTGGTATCAATGTTTCTTAGGGTAATTCAAGATCTTAAGCCTGACGCAATTGCCGTTGCCTTTGATGAGAAGGAGCCGACCTTCAGGCACAAGGAATTTGGGGAATATCAGTCACAAAGACCTCCCACGGCAGATGAACTTTCTTCCCAGTTTGCAAAAGCCCGCGATTTTTTCAAGGCTGCCAGGGTTCCCATTTATTCAATGCCGGGATTTGAGGCGGATGATGTAATCGGGACGATTGCGGACAAATCAAAGGGGGATGTGGTGATTGTAACGGGGGATCGGGACATCCTTCAGCTAATTAATGATAAGAGAAACATAAAACTTTACATGCCGGTTGCGGGACTTACAAATGCCAAGCTTTTTGATGAGGCGGCGGCGAAAGAGAGGATGGGGGTACCCGCCGATAGA
>JBGPAU010000017.1:0-15057 GCA_041480845.1 Patescibacteria group bacterium
GAAAATGTTGAGAACCAGAGCACCAAGACCAGTCCAAAGGACAACGCCTCCACAAACAGGTCCGACAAAAGGAATCATTCTGACAAGATAAATTACGAAAAGTCCGATGGCAAAAGTCCAGTAGGCAGAAACTTTCCAATTGAATCTTTTAGAAATCCAAGCTCCCAATGCCGACCCGATCACAATTTTTGCCAGATACCCATAAAGAAGAAGCATTAAAAGTGCCAAACCTGCAACCGGTATCCCGACAACTGTGATGAGTAATATAATCAAGCCGGGGATAAAAGCTATTGTCACCAAAAATCCCACTCCCAAGCTTTTCCAAAATGATTTGGTAACTATTCCCGCAGTTTGGTTGGAATGTTCCGCAAACAATTTAAAATATAGAAAGCCTACAATTAATGCTCCTACGAAAGAAATGAAAGCTGCGAATATCCTTGCGCCGTTTATAGCTGCCGGAATTCGCTTATTTACATTAATATTGACTTTCGCGGTATTAACCTCCGACTTAAAAATTTGCCCAGCAATTTTTGCATCGGGGGAGATATCTGTCTGTCCTTGTGGTTTAGCGGCATAGTACAAATCTTTTCCAATTCTGGTATCCCCTCCGATTGTTAAATTGCCTGTGCCCGCATAAACGCTTCTTTTAATTTGGGAGTTAATTGAAAGTGTCCCCGCGCCGGCAAGAATTGAGCCACCTATGATGCTATCTTTATCAATATTAACCGTCGCACCCCCGGCCAGGAGTGAACCGCCAATCACTGAACCGCTTATTAGTATGCTTTGTCCGCCTGCATAGACATTTCCTCTCACCGTTCCACCAAGATCAATTGTATTTGCTCCTACATGCAAATTTCCGTTAACTATACCGCTAATTTTTACAGTTTGGGCTCCGACAAACACATCCCCGTTTACGGTTCCCGCAATTTCAACAGTTTGAGCTCCGATAAAAAGATCGTCATTAATAACTTCGGTTTTACCTATATTCACGGTTCCCTTTTCGTCCGTAACAACTTTTGCGGAAATCGACGACACGGAAAAGACAAAGAAGGCGAATACAAAAACCAGAAATGAAGTAATAATCCTTCGCATAATGGTAAATTATATAATAATATCGACAGATTTAACAGTCATTATTTATGTATTTTATTTATATTCTTCTCTGCCGTGATGGAACATTCTACACAGGTTCCACAAATGATGTTGACAAGAGATTTAAAGATCATTTGGAAGGAAAAGGGGCACGGTATACCAAAGGCCACAAACCCGAAAAAATAGTTTATCAGGAAGGATTCCCCACCAAATCCGAAGCTTTAAAACGCGAGGCGGAACTTAAGAAATGGCCAAAGGCGAAGAAAGAAACCCTAGTTAAAAGCAATAAGAGTGTCGTATCATATAAATAAATGGAAATAGGAGTTGGTGAAACAGAGCGGGTGGTATTTTCTCCCGCGATTGAAAAAAATCCGGAAATTTCTGCTGCCATGAGTATGGCCGTGGTTTCCATGAAAGGATACTATGACGCTCTATATAGACAAGTTAGTAAAGCCAAACCCGGAGAACTGATTCCGGAGTCTGTTATAGCATTTGCGTCCAGCCCCAACGGGGTGGACTTCGCAAGAAGCGGTGTGATTCCGCTAAAACCAACCCAGGAAGTTAATAGTATTGATCGGATTGCGGTGGAGGATCCGACAATTGTGAAACTGGACGGCAAGTACTATGTCTTTCACTCTGCCGTTAGTCCAAAGGTAAGCGGCGCGGGTGTAGAAGTAGCCATACAAGTGGTCGAGGGTAACTCTTTAGGGCATTTGGGGACTGACAAAAAGATCGTGCTGACACCCAAAGATGTTCAGGATTCATTAGGTGAAAAAGTTGATATGGTTAAAGAACCGGAGTTTTATTTTGGCAAGGACGGACTTTGGCATATGATTTATGAACACACCGGACGCGGAAAATCGGAAATAGCGACTGCCGAAAGCCCGCAACTTACCGGTCCGTATCGGAATAATCGCCCCCTTTTGGAAACCCGCCAAAATAGCTGGGACTCCCAACATCTTAGCCCCGGCCCGCTGCTTTTTACCTCGGCAGGAGATATCTTAATGTTTTATAACGGCAGAGGTCCCAAAAATTCTGAGGATCAAACACCGAGTTGGTCAATAGGGCATGTTATTATTGATGCCAAAACGGGGGCAATCAGTGACCGTGCCGCGAGTCCGATTATTCGGCCTCCTGACGAAATCGGTCCGGGTAATCAGTTGATCTCCTTCGCTAATTCAATAACATCAACTGAAGGAGCCAAAAACAACAGACTTTATTATACGATAGCCGATACTCGTTCAGCCGTTGCCAGCATTTTTGTAAACGGCATATAAATAATGTTAAAAATTACAGACGAGGGAATAATTTTGGAGAAAACCGATTTGGCATTTGAAAGTAAAGCAGTGCTTAACCCCGCCTGCGTCCAGGTCGGCGAAATAACCCACATGTTCTATCGGGCGGTTGATCAAAATGATATTTCTTCAATAGGTTATTGCGAACTTGAAAATAACAAGATCATAAAAAGATTTGATAGGCCCGTCCTTTTTCCCGAAACCGATTACGAGAAAATGGGAGTCGAGGACCCGAGAATTACCTGCCTGGACGGAATTTATTATCTTTTCTACACTGCCTATGACGGCAGGAATGCCCTCATTGCCTACGCCACAAGTACCGATCTCGTCAATTTTAGCAAACGGGGTATTCTTTCACCCAAATTTTCCTACGATGAGGCCGAGGATATTTTCCGTTGGTCGGGACTTAAAGAGAGATACTCAATGTTTGAAATACTCTACAAGGAAAAAGAAGGCAAGACTGTCAAACTGTTCGAAAAGGACTCTTCCCTTTTCCCTCAAAAAATAAATGGCAAATTTGCCCTTCTTCATAGAGTTTTACCCGGAATCCAAATTATTTATTTTGATAATTTCTCCAACCTTACGGATAATCACTGGCGCGATTATTTAAAAAATCTAGGAAGTTTTATTGTACTTGACCCCCTCTATTGGTTTGAAAACCGGAATGTCGGGGGAGGAGCCCCGCCTATCAAAACAGAAAAAGGGTGGCTTATTATTTATCATGCAGTAGAAGATACGCCCTTAGGAAAAATTTACCACGCAGCGGCCGCACTTTTAGATTTAGATAATCCCCTGAAAGTTTTGGGGCGGTTATCCGACCCCCTATTTTCTCCCGTGGCCCCCTGGGAAAAAAGCGGTGTTGTTGATAATGTTGTGTTCCCTACAGGTACTACTGTAAAAGATGGGAGACTCTATATTTATTACGGTGCTGCAGATACTTGTATTGGAGCAAAATCGGTACTTCTTGGGGATCTTTTGGACAGTTTGTTGAAAAATCCCCAAGGCTAGAAAACTTCACTTTGGGGACAATTTGGAGTAAAATCGATACTTACGTATGAAAAACCTGGAACGGATCCTGGGAGGCAAAAGGCGTCCCATCAGGGCAATTTATGTCTCCTCTTATATACCCCGTAAATGCGGAATTGCCACTTACACCAAGGACCTGACTAACGCAATTAATCTCATAAACCCGCGTGCCCTTGCTGAAATAATGGTAATCGAAAGATCTAAAGAAAATTTAAGCTATCCATGGGAGGCAAAATACAAGATCGACGAGAACTCTCTTCACACATACCTACAAGCAGCCGACTACATTAACCACTCCGGAACCGATATCGTTTCCCTGCAGCATGAGTTTGGTCTTTTTGGCAATCACATGGGGGAAAATATAGTTCCTTTTATCGAAGCCCTAAAGCGCCCCTTAGTCACCACCCTGCACACTATCCTTGACGATCCGGAAAGCGACGGGGGTGTAATTATTAAAAGGTTGATAAAAAAATCTGCTGCTGTCATCGTTATGATGGAAAAGATTAAAACAAAACTTATTGAGGACTATGAAGCACCCGCCGAAAAAATTGTAGTTATACATCACGGGACTCCGGACCTCCCTTTTACCCAAACCGAGGGGGAAAAGAAAAGAAAGAAACTATCCGACCGGCTGGTTTTGGGAAATATTAATTTATTGTCGCATATCAAAGGAGTCGAATACTCCCTAAAAGCCACGGCATTAGTTGCCAAGGTGTTTCCAAATGTGCTTTATTATGTAATCGGGCAAACGCATCCTGTGGATAAGCATAACAATGATGAAAAATACCGCAAATCCCTGGTTGCCTTGGTTAGTAAACTCCATATCGGGAAAAACGTAAGATTCGTAAACAAGTATTTATCTCTAAACGAGTTGGTTGATTGGATAAAAGCAATGGATTTTTATATTACTCCGTATTTGGATCCGGAGCAGGCGGCTTCCGGCGCCTTGGCTTATGCGGTGGGAGGCGGAAAGTGCTGCATTTCAAGTCCGTATATTTACGCCAAAGAAGTCCTTGCCAATAGGAGAGGTATTATTGTTCCTTTCAGAGACTCAAAAGCCATTGCAGATGCGGTAATAAAATTATGGAAAAATAAGGAAAGAAAAACGGAGATGGAAAAACGGGCTTACACATACGGAAGATTGATGACCTGGTCCAATGTTGGCCTACAATATCTGAATTTATTTACAACTATTTTACATAACGGGGATCGTGCCGGGCGGACAAGATCCAAGAAATAAAAAATGCCGAAAGATGCCCTTTCCCACATTATTCGCTTAACCACCGAAGACGGAATTTTTGAACACTGCGTTCTTGCCATTCCCGATAAATCGGAAGGCTTAAGCACCGACGATAATGCCCGAGCCCTGCAGCTGGCTCTGCGTCTGGGAAAAGACGAACTTATTCCGATTTATCTGAAATTTTTGGTATCCGCACATACTCCGGAAGGCTTCCACCAGGACTTAAATGAAGATATTACATGGAAGGATGACGGCGGGGTTGAGGAAGGTTACGGACGGGCAATGGCTGCTTTGGGAGAAGCGGCAACTTCCGCTCCGGAACAGGATCAAAGGACAACGGCTACTTCCCTATTTGATAAAGAAGAGCTACTTGCCAAAAAAGCAATATATCCGCGGGTCATAGCCCAGATAATAATCGGTCTTTATTACAGAATGAAAATTGAAAAAAATATTTATAAAGCCGATATGAAACTACTTGCCGATAAGCTTGCCGGATTGTATCTTGATAATTCCGATAAATCATGGAGGTGGTACGAGGATGTAATTACCTATGATAACGGCAGGCTACCTTTGGCGATGTTTTACGCCTATCTTAATCTGGGAGATGAAAAATATCTGAAGATCGCCAAAGAGTCTTTGGATTTCCTGATAGAAAGTTCTTACGACAACTCCAAAAAAGTATTTTCTTTCCCGGGATTTCAGGGTTGGTATAAAAAAGGCGGAAAGAGTGCCCTATTCGGTCAACAGCCGATCGAGGCGGGCAGCATGGTTGAAGCTTGTGTTAAAGCTTTTGAAGTGACAAAAGAGAAAAAATACCTCACTTTTGCCAAGAAAGCGTTCTCTTGGTATTCCGGTGAAAACATCATAAATAAATCTCTGATGGACCCGGAGACGGGCGGAATTTATGACGGAATTGAACCCGGCGGTGTAAACCCCAACGAGGGCGCCGAATCTGTCATTTCCTATCTTCTGGCCCGTATTTCGCTAGAAGGCTATTATTCGGGATAAAAATCCTTCGACTCTCCTTCGATTACGCTCAGGATCGCTCAGGATTACAGCCTCTATGATTAGAGGCTTAAATTTGCTATATTTTACTCTATGGAATTTGTCTCATTAGTTATCAATTTTATTCTTCATATCGATACCCATCTGGGGGCGCTTATTGCCGGCTACGGAACTCTCACTTATATATTTTTATTTTTAATAATTTTTGCCGAGACGGGATTTGTGTTTACCCCATTTTTGCCGGGAGATTCACTTATTTTTGCAGCAGGGGCTTTTGCGGCGCTCGGTTCTTTTAATGTTGTAATCTTAATTATCCTGTTTTGGCTTGCCGCTTTTCTGGGCGATACCGCCAACTATTGGATAGGGCACTTCTTCGGTCAAAAGTTAATTGATAATCCAAAAATTCCGATCAATCAAGAACACATAGATAAAACCCAAAAATTTTATGACAAGCACGGCGGCAAAACGATTTTTCTTGCGCGTTTTATTCCCATCATAAGAACCTTCGCCCCATTTGTTGCCGGTATAGGAAAAATGGAATACAAAAAGTTTATTTTATTTAATGCTACCGGAGGATTTACATGGGTAGGCGCATTTACACTTTTAGGTTATTTCTTCGGCAATCTTCCTGGTGTTAAGAAAAATTTTTCAATGGTTGTAATTGCCATCATCATACTTTCCGTCGCCCCGATTTTTGTCGAGTTTATTAAACCAAGACTAAAAAAGTGGTATAATAGGGCATAGATAACAAATTTTCGTTAAACAAACTCGTTGAGATTCTCCTCAAAAAGGGCGGACATGTTAATAAATATTACCTTCAGGAGTGGAATAAAAATAAGCATGCCGTGGTGTTTCTTAACGGCTGGTTTTCCGGCAAAAATATCCGCGAAGCCATAACCAAAGCATTGTCATAATATGGTTATAAATAATTCCAGTATCTGTATTGAGTGCGGCAAGCAGAGGGTGGTGGTAGGAACATATGAAGAAAAAGTCGGCAATAGCGTTGTAGTTTATAAAGAAACGATTTGCCCGGATCCCGAATGTCAAAAAAGGGTCGAAAAAACACTTGCCAAGGAACTGGAAAAAAGACAGCAGTCCGCAATGAATCAGAAATTAAGAATCGCCGGCAGAAAGACCGCAAAACTTCGGGAAATCAGAAACGCATAGAAAGTTGAATAAAGGAATGGTCCGGCATTTCAAACCAGAATGAAGGACCCCTCTCCCCGCCATTTTTGAGTGAATTTACAATAACAAGGTTAACTCCTCCCCAGCCCGTAATATCCTTAATTTTAAGATCGGGGTATTTCTTGGCAAACAAATCTGTAATATCAGCAGTCTTATCGTTTTGATCGGAAGATAATGTCTGTGCCGACAGAACAAAAAATCTCGCGCCGGCAGGTCCCTCTTCTTTCAAAAAAATGTATTTCCCATTCGGAGACCAAGTGTTATATGGAATTGAAATGATAGTTGAAGGGTCTACAGTCTTAATAAATATTTCTTTTCCGGAAACAGAAAAAGTATAGGTAACTCCACCCTTACTTTTTATCATCCTCGCTGAAAGCGTCAGTTTACCATCCGGTGAACCTTTAAGTGTCGGTTCGGAGGCTTCCACCGGAGTGATTATTATTTGCGTCTCCGGATACTTCTCTGCATTTGGTTGTGTTCCTTGCGGGAAAGTTTGTTTACTCCTGCCTAAATATAAATTAAAACCGGTAAGGATAGCTATCGCAACTAAAGCAAATATCAGAAATATTTTTCTTCCCACAAATTAAGTATACAGATCAATTTATTATTCTGTTGGGAAATTATGTCTTGAAAAATGTTCACTTTATAATTATATCGCCATTGTGTTATATTATTAGTTGCAAAATATGAAGAAAGGAGGATGGAAAAAAATGAAAGGAGGTTCGGAAGCCGTGTACGGTCTTGGATTTATCGGCGCATTGGTTTATTTCATTCAAAACGCACATTCGTTCGGAGAAGGACTACTTGGAATATTAAAGGCCATTGTTTGGCCGGCATTTGTCGTTTATAAACTTCTCGGATTTTTAAAAATTTAGTCCTTTGCCCAGAACGTAATGTTTAAAAGAAAGGTGTTTAAAGAGGAGGAAATTCAAGGAGAGGATTTCGGGGATGTGACTTTTGAATCCTGTAAGTTTATTGGTCTTACCTTTAGGTTTATTAACTTCAACAACTGTCTATTCGAGAGTTGCGATTTTTCCGAAAGCCTATTTGATTCGGTCGGATTCTTCGAATGCAATTTCCCCGAAAGTAAAATCAGTTTTTTGGATTTCTCAAACACTTCTTTGCAAAATTGCGACTTTGGTGGGTCGGTAGCAGAAAATTGTATTTTCCAAAAGCTAAAGGGCGGCAGTAAAAGTGAAAGAAAAAATTTCGACTTGAGGTCATGCAGTTTTGAAGATACCGATTTGAAAGGAACCGTGTTTGTAATGTGCAATCTAGAAAAAGTTAATTTTCGGGGGTCTATTCTTGAAAACGCGGTTTTTGAAAGATGCGATCTGAAAGAAACTGATTTCAGTCAAGCAAAGATTGCAGGTTGCGGATTTTCCGATTGCCAAATCAAAAAGACTTATCTGGACATGAACGGATTTATCGACTACGGAAGCTCCAAAGGATTTGAATTAAAGTAATTATTATTCATACTTCAAGGCCTCAATCGGGTTGAGTTTACTGGCTCGTGCAGCAGGTGCAACGCCGAATATTATTCCGACTGCGGCTGAAACCCCAAAAGAAAGGAGAACGCTCCACCAGGTTACTGTTGTTTCAATAAAGCTACTCATTGCCAGAGCCCCGAGGGATCCCAATATCACCCCGATTAAACCTCCACCCAAGGAAAGTACTACCGCCTCAATCAAAAATTGATACAAGATGTCTGACGGTTTTGCCCCAACTGCTTTTCTAAGACCAATCTCGCGAGTCCTTTCGGTGACCGAAACAAGCATGATATTCATTATTCCCACCCCTCCCACGAGAAGTGAAATTGCTGCGATTCCTCCAAGAGCCAGCGTTAGGGCACCCAATACCTGATTTATTGTTTGAATTAAATTAGCGGAATCAATTACGGAAAAATCATCTGCCTTTAGCCTTTTGCCCAATTCTTTTTTAACCATATTAATTACAGTTGGCACACTATTTTTATCTTTGGCTTGAACCCCGATGCTTTGGATGCTTTTTGTACCTAGCAGTTTTTGCGCAGTTGTAAGGGGCATCGCTGCAAATTCATTGACATCTACCCCGAAGCCGCTTGCACCAAATTTATTTAAAACTCCGATAACTCTGAATTTCTGTGACCCAATAGTCACACTTTTGCCCACAGGATTCATACTTCCAAAAAGCTTGGTTGCCAAACTTTGGCCCAAATCGACTACATTTTTACTGGCCCGGTCATCCGCATCCGTATACATTACTCCTGTGGCGGCGGTCAAATTCATCATTTTTAGATAAGCGGAGCTGTAACCGCCTATATTTACATATTTTGATTTGCCGGCATATGAAACATTGGCTGTCGACTCAAGAGAGGCTGCAACCAATCCCACAGGAGGCCCAAGCCTTGAAATTTTATCAACATCATTAAGGCTTAATTTGCTTACCATCATGCTGTTTGCCGTAGTGGCAAAACTTCCACCGCTGCCAAATTTACCCGGCATAACCATGACGACATTGGCGCCAAGTGACTCAAACTGTTTTGTAATATAAGTTTGAAGTCCCTGCCCAATAGAAACCAGTAAAATCACAGCCGAAACCCCAATTATAATTCCCAACATGGTAAGAAGCGACCTGGATTTATTTCTCATCAAACTTTGAATTGACAGCTTTAGTATTTCCGTTATTGGTATCATTTTTATTTGTCCGAAACTATTTGCCCGTCTCTCATTTGAATTATTCTTTTTGCTTCCTGTGCAATCTCAAGCTCATGGGTAACCATTACAATCGTATTCCCTTTTTTATTCAAATCTTTAAGGAGGTTAATAATCTCTTCCCCCGCCTTACTGTCCAAATTTCCTGTGGGCTCGTCTGCCAAGATTAAACTCGGTTTGGTAATTAGCGCTCTGGCTATCGCCACTCTCTGCTGCTGCCCTCCTGAAAGCTGACTCGGAGTGTGACCTCCCCTATCGATTAAACCGACAATATTTAAGACTTCCTCTGCCCGTTTTTTCCTTTCACGCACCGGCACTCCCGAGTAGATAAGCGGAAGTTCAACATTTTCCAATGCGGTTGTTCTGGGAAGTAAATTAAATGCCTGAAAGACAAAACCGATATGCTTATTCCGAAGTGCCGCTAATTTTTCTTCCGAAAGTTCTGCGATATTGTGGTCTTCCAAAACCACGGTTCCCGAAGTGGGTTTATCCAAAATCCCTATGATATGCATCAAAGTTGATTTCCCCGAACCGGAAGGACCTATGATAGCAACAAACTCGCCCCCCTTAATTTTCAAGTCGATGCCCCGTAACGCCTGAACTTCAACGCCCCCGTCGAGTTTATATGTCTTAACAACTTTTGAAAGCGTAATTAGCGAGGTCATATACTGACTTTTTGTCCATCTTTCAGGTTTGCCGGTGGTTGAGAAATAATTGTTTGACCCTCGACTAAACCCGATTTAATTTCCGTTTCATCGATACTCGATCGTCCAACTTCCACATTAACCTTTTTGGCCCTTCCTCCCTTAACAACCCAGACATAATTAGTTGGTTCGGATACCACGGCAAATGCAGGAACTTTTAAAGCATCGGGAATTGTGTCATAAATAATCTCAGCGTCTCCACCCATTCCAACTTTGATTTTTTGTCCCTCATTTCCGGGAAAAGAAACCCTAACGTGATACGCATTCCCGCCGGTTGAAGAGGTAAAGGCGACCATTCCGATTGATTCAACCTTGCTTTCAAAACCCTGATCCGGATACGCATCCAGCTTTATTTTAACCGCCTGGCCAAGGGCTATATTGGGCAGATCCGTTTCGGTAACCTCAGCATCAAAATAAACGGTATCGGGATTTACCAATGTATAATTGGCAGCGCCGGGCATAACATTTATTCCGGGTGAAGTAGGAAAAGCAGTGTCAATTATTCCTTCAAACGGCGCATACAAAATTGAATTATTGAGATTGTTTTGGGCTGCTTTAACCGAATCGTAAGCGTTATCCCTGGCAACCTCCGCTGCGGTTCTGGTTGCCTTTTGTGCAAAAGTTTCATCTGTTGCATGATTTTTTACACTATCGACAGCACTTTCCGCCGCCGCTTGATAACTTTTGTAATTATTCAAGGCTTGTTGGTATGCTACAACCAAAGGAACTATATCTAAGGATGCAATAAGTTGACCCTTTTTTACTTTGTCTCCCGCTTTTACAGAAACTTTTGCCAATTTCCCGCCCGAAGGAAATGTTAATTGAGAAAACTGATCTGCATTTACATCCCCCGAGGTTGAAACGGAGAGAATAAGATTTCCCTTACTTACTTTGGCCGTTTCTACCTTTAAAGATTTATTTGAAGAGGCTATAACCCTCCAAACCACTATCAAAAGGACTGCCAATATGACCCAAAACCATTTTCCCAATTTCTGACGGAAATTATTTACCGAACTTATTATTTTCTTCACGACAAAAGAGAATTTTACTACTTAAGTATAACTTGTCGCAAGGCTCAGTGGAATATCTTCCTGACAATGAATTTCCAAAATGATTCCGGTTTTGAAGGCTTTGGAAAAACCGCGCGGGACCAAACGGAGAGAATTATCCACTCCTTTCTCTCGTTTTGTTTCGCGACAACTTCGATTTGGGTGCTCCCGTAATTACGATAATAAACCCAGGATCCGGCGACTGTCCCTTTTTTCGAGGTTTGGGGATTTCTCCATGTTGCCCAAGCGTCACCTTGTTTAATGCTACGGTCCCTTAACCTATCGAGGGCATGGTTTGTCCAGATAACCCCGCCAAAATTTCTTTCCACTTTATAATTATACAGCCAGAGATTTAATTTCTTTAAGAAGACCGCTTCCTAAGTTTTTGAGGTCACGTTTCAAATCTTCCTCGATATTTTCACCCGCTTTTTCTTTTAAATATCCAAAAATGACCTGTTCGTCATGCGGACATTTGTGGAAAAGCGCCAAGAATTCCTCATGATGCGCCCTGGGTAATTTGTCCAATACTGTTCCAAGAACTTTATGCGTTACTATCTCATCTACCAATCCCCAAAGTTCCTCCCGCTCTTCCTTAGAGGAAGCGGTCTTTTTAATTTCAATCTCCACCTCTTCCAGATAAATTAAATGATCGAAAAAAAGTTTACTCATATTTAGATTATGCTTGTGTCATTGCAACTCCCAGTGCCTCGACCTTATTATAGTCCACAGGCCCCAAAGGAATCTGGTTTTTCGGATCGTCAACAAAAAATATAACAACCGGACCCTTTTTATATCTTGCTCCTCCCAGATAATTCATAACCTCGGGGGAGCCTCCGAACTGTTTTCCCGTCCAGGCGGCGGGGCCTGCATCGGCAACATCTGCAACGACCGCGTTTCCGTTCATTGTATTCACTATCAAAACCTTTCTGTATTTGTACCAGTCCCGCAAATACGGCTGACGCTTCGCCCAATCGGGAAGATATAAAGTTTGTACCACCGCATACCATGTTTCTTTGTCGGCGGGTACATATCCCCATGCGCCCAAGCCGGGTGCCATTCCCTCATCAAGTTGGGTAATCTTCGGATGTGCCGCCATACTGTCTCCCGGGTAGCGTGCGAGGTGCTGTTCTGCCCCTATATAACCGTAAGTGGTGTTTAGATGTTCTCCCCCAAGGTTTGCTTTTGTATTCACACCGACCACTTCTCTAAAAACCTGTTCCAAAGTTTTTTCCTGAGTACGATTGAGCGCGCCTATCTTTTGGGGCAAAATTTGCTTCAGCGATGAAAGGAGAATTTCCTGCGGGATGCTTGGCTGCGCTCCTTCAAAATCAGATAAATTCTTCACAATGCCCGCTACTCCCGGAACGTTTTTTACAAGTGCGGGGGGAGCAAAAAGAAGCGTGCCTGTGAGAGCCCCCGTTGTGATAATTTTTGCGGAGTGCTCGCGGATTTTACCTAGATCAATTCCATTGTCGGCAAAAAACTTTCCGACGTGAGGGTATTTCTCAAAAAGAGAACGCTTCGCTTCCAGACTTTTGAGTTTTAATTTGTTGCGCAAAAACTCGGAGTCTTTGTTTATTAAATTACTTGTTCCGGCAGGATCGTGAGCCATTTTAAATTACTCGGCGAAGCCGAGATAGTGTCTCCTCTTTTCCTAAAATTTCTATCGATTCATTAATCGGAGGGGTGAATTTAGAACCGGTAACAGCAATCCGAAGGTCCATGAAAAAGTCCCCGACTTTAAAATTATTATCTTTAGGAACTTGATCGAGCGGAATCGATTTTTCGATAGCATCGAGAGCTTTTTCCAGATGTTTTTTGTAATTTTTTCCAAAAAGTTTTAAATCGACAGTCTCTTTTTCAAAGAAGAAGCCCGCAAAACTTTCAAAATCGCTAAGTTTTTTAATCCTGTCTTTAATCAGAGGGATAACTCTTTTTAATTTTTCTTCATCCGCGTTCTCCGGAATAAAGGATTTAAGCAAATCTAAAAGTTCTTCATCTGACTTCTGACGAATATAATGACCGTTGAACCAATCAAGTTTATCAGTCAAAAATCTCGGGTTTGCTTCCTGAAAACCGTTTATATCAAAATGTTCTACAAACTCGGGCAAAGTAAAAAGTTCACGGTTGTCTTTGGGCGCCCAACCCAAAAGCATGACAAAATTAAGAAGTGCTTCAGGCAGGTACCCCTGCTCGAGAAACTTCTCTACAAAAACCGAATCCCTGCGTTTCGATAACTTTTTTCCGGTCTCAGCAGAAAGAATATCCGTTACATGTCCTATCTCCGGTCGTTTTTCTCCAATATAATCAAAAACCAAAAGATGAATCGGAGTTGACGGCAGCCAATCGTGTCCGCGCAGGATATGGGTGACCTTCATGTCAAGATCATCAACCGCGACAGCCAGGTGGTAAGTAGGAAAACCGTCGGACTTAAGAAGTGTAGCGTCATAAACAGTATCTGTGTTCCAGGAAATTTCTTTCTTGTGTACAAAATCGGTATAGGAAACAATTTTGCCGTCCGGAACCCGGAGCTTAATGGCGCCTGAGGTTAGCCCCTTGTCGCGACACGGATCACGAAGTTCGTTAGAAAAACCCTCATCCTTTGCATTTTTTGGTTTACATTGGCAATAAAATGCATGCCCTTCTTTTACTAATTTCTCTGCTGCCTTTTTATATATACCTTTTTCCTGTCTCTCCGACTGAACGTAAAATTCATCCCAGATAAGTCCAAACTTTTTCAATGTTTCCTGTAAAGCTTGTGTGGCACCTTCTACTTGGCGTTTTTGATCGGTGTCTTCGATCCGTAAGATAAAATCGCCGCCATCGTGTTTCGCGAGTGCATACGCGTAAAGAGCGGTTCTAAGCCCTCCAATATGCAAAAAGCCGGTAGGAGATGGGGCGAAACGTGTCCGAACTTTAGTCATAACAATCGAATTTTACAACATAATGGATTGAACAGGAAGCTTGAGAACGATATACTGATTTGATATGACTTCACTAACCCGAATTGCTATCACGGCGAGGAAAATTATCAGGTATGGAATTTTCCTCATAATTTTTCTAATTGTAGGCAAAATTTTACTTGACGCGGGCGTTGCCATTTACAAAAAAGCTTTTCCCGCGCCGCCTCCCCCCCCAACTGTAAAATACGGAAAACTTACAAAAATTCCTTTTCCCGAAAATGGGTCCGCCGTTAAACTGACTTATACCCTCGAAACACCGGAAGGAGGGCTTCCAACCAATATCCCGACGCAGTCAAAAGTATATTTTATGCCAAAAGCAAGCCCGAATTTGCTTTCGCTCGATGCGGCCAAGTCGACTGCGGAGGCTCTCGGCTTCGGTACCAACGCTCAACAAGTTTCGGACACTATTTACTTGTTTAATAATCCAAAATTCCCGACTGCTCTGCAGATGAATATTATCACCGGAACGTTTTCAATCAGCTACAACCTTGCGCAGGACAAAAGTCCCCTGAGTGCTAAGCCCCCGATTGCCGAAGTTGCCGCATCCGAATTCCGGTCGATTCTTTCAAGCGCAGGTATTCTTCCGGCAGATTTGACAGGACCCGCCACCAGTAAATATCTGAAGCTGACGAGTGGACAACTTATTAGCGCACTTTCGCTTTCCGAATCTGACGTGGTGAAAGTCAATCTCTTTAGAAAAAACTATGATAATTTACCGGGCGTTACCGGAATTCCCGATCAGGCAAATGTCTGGGCAATAATAAGCGGTTCGGTAAATCGTGACCAGGAAATAGTCGCCGCCGAA
>JBGPAU010000018.1:0-14103 GCA_041480845.1 Patescibacteria group bacterium
AATGTGAAGCTGGATATCATCTTTGGGCTTCATCCTTCAATTATCAATAGAGGGAAAGAAACAGGATTTTTGCCATATCAGGAGATGATGATTAACCCGGAATTTGAAGACAGGTTTGGAATCAGGCCGGAAATACAAATTATGACCGATATTCTCTACACACACTACCGCGCCTGGCAAAACGACGAGGATAATAAATATCTCACAGAACGGGCGGGAGTTACCTTCCTTGATTATTTAAAAATGCTGAATCAAGGAGGAGACGGGTCGCATAAACTTTGGGTGGTTTCCGAAAAAGGCAAATTGTATCCAAATGAGCAGGTTATGGTGGGACCGGAACTAAAACATGTGGTCATATTTGCCGAATCCAATTTCGGGGAAGGGGGCAGCGGTGCCGGACAAATAAAATTTGATGCAAGAAATTCGGAGCTTATATTTATTGCAGATCCGAAACCAGACTACGGGACGACGGATCCGAATGTCGCAGGTGTAAAATCGCAGGGGTATCTTAGTATGGTTAGTACTTTAGGTTTTATGATAATGCCGGAAGAAATACAGCGTCTGGGGTTTTCAGGCAGCACCCCGAAAGAAATGTCCAGATATTTTGGTAAGTTTAGTTTTGCAATTTTCCCAAGCGATGAAGCGTGGGCCAATACGGCTCTTATTCTAATATCGCACGGCTTCGGTCCCTAATTTATTTGACCATTGCTGACTACGTAAAGACACGGTCTTATACGTAGTATTTAGTCGTTTTACTTTGTAATTCCTACGGGACTAATGACGGCATTTGAAGCAAAAGGAAATTCCGGCCAACCCTGATAGACTACAATTCTGCGATTGCTGTCGCCGGCAACTCCGCTTGAATCAATTCTTTGCCCCTGCGACGGAAGAAAACCACCGGTAACACTTACGCCTACCGTATGAGGAACATCGTTATAAAGCATCCTTATTTGTGCAAGCTGTAAACCATTGGCGTTTTGATAAGAAAGTGCTGCCGCCGGCACAATCGACGAGAAAAAAACTGTTTTATGAAAAGCATATGTTTGCGATCCGATTGTGCATGTCCCACCATCGTCTGTGGTAAAAGAATTTGACACGCGTCTACCCGCGTTCGGATCGATAGCAGTCCTTCCGATACGGATGTTTGCCGCGCTCCCCGCCGGGGTTTCATAATAGACGCTTAACTCAACTGCGGGGGTGGTAGCGCTATTGGCCAATGTTCCCGGATTTCCCCAGCAGATATTAATTGACGGATTAAGTCCGGAAAAACAAGGCAAGGGAGCGTTACAGGATAAATTTCCGTTTGCGTCATGGGAAACAAACCAAACCGTTACCGTATCTCCGTAAGAAACAGCGTAAGGAAAAGGTAAATCAGTGCCTCCCGAAGCAAAACCCGTTACCGCGGTTGTGTATGTTGCATCACCTCTATTAACAGCCGTGCCGTAACTTGCACCTGTTACAAGAGATCTTTCAATACCTGCCTCAGCCGCCGAAAAAGCACGTACTGCCTCTTCTTGTTTTGAAGAGACAGCGACATCGGTAACGGAGCGCGACAGAATATAAAGAATAATGGTTAAAACAACCGAAAGCGAAAGAAGTACCAAAACCAGCGCCTGACCGGAATTGCCTTTTCGTGCCATAAATCCATATTAGCAAGTGAGTGGTATAATTGCAATTTAATATGGAAAGGCAAGGTCAGAGCATGGGTAAATTGGGAGAATTGGTCGAACGTTCACCACTTGTAACTAAAGCTCGCGACGTTTCAAAAAGGGCTCACGAAGGAAAAGAACGTGCAGAGGGTGTTCCTGTTTTTACACATTGTGAAGCTGTAGCTGGAATTCTTTGTGAAGAATTTGAAATTTCCGACCCCGAAATAGTTGCCGCCGGGTATTTACACGACACAGTCGAAGATACGAAATTAAAATTAAATGAAATAGAAAACGAATTCGGACCAAAAGTAGCATTCTTGGTTGAAGGTGTCTCACAACTTCGATCAGAAAAGCAAAATGGTGTAAGCAAAATTGAAAATGATAGGGAAACTGTAAGAAAAATATTCAATAAAAACTTGATAGATCCGAATGTCGGGGTACTGAAACTGGCCGACCGCCTGCACAACATGAGAACCCTCGGTTTTATGCCGGTTGATAAGCAAATCGCGAAAGCGAATGAAACCAAAGGATACGCAAAACTGGCGGAATCCCTAGGAATGTGGGAGGTTATGAGAGAGCTTGAAAACCTATCCATGAAGTACTCATGCCCCGAGGACTACGAGAAATACTCACGTATCCTTTCCGAAGATCCGAGAACCAATGAAGAATTTGTAGGTTGGTTAAAATCCACTTTGGAAATTATAGCAACTAATGCTTCAATTGACGCAAAAGTGGAAACCAGAATGATTAGTCTATCTAAATTGCAAAACAAAATGGGCAAATATCTTCCTAAAAAAATAAATGACTTAATAAGCTTCAGGGTTGTAGTTACCGGTACCGAAAGTATCGAAGCAAGAAATAACGTCTATAAGATGTTAGGTGCAGTCAGGCAAAATTTTGCCGAAATAGAAGATTCAAAACGTTTTGACGATTTTTATTTCAAACCAAAGGATAACGATTACAGCGCCATACAGCTCACACTTGAGTTTCCCCAAGGCTCAACCGAAGTTGCTATAACCAGTTTTGATAAAGAAGAATTCAATAATTGGGGGGTGGTAAACCTTATCAGAAAAGGGGATATAGACCTCACCAAGCATGCGCTTAAATTAGTATTTACCGAAACCCAGGAGGTAAAATTTTTCCCGCCAAAAGCTACGGGACTGGATTTTGCATGTTCAATAAGTCCGGAGATGGGAGCAAGAGCTTATCGTGTTTTGATCAATGGCGTCAGGCACTCAATATCGACAGTTTTACCTAACGGGGCACAAATAGAAATTGAGTTGGGTGATCCAAGAATTGCTCCGGAAAAAGAAGCAAGAAATTACTGTCTGCCGGCAACAAAAAGAATAATCGACGAGCAGTTGTCCGAAAAGGCAAGATGGGACCTCGAAATGAATGGGAAAGAAATAATCGGCGATATCATTTCCACACGTGGGTTGATTGATCTGGCCGATTTATTAAAATTTGACAGGTATAAGGCAAATTTTGAACATTTATTGTTCGTTCTGGGATGTAAAAATTCTATTCCAGATCTCTATTATAAAGTCGGGTCTGGAGTGATGAATCCGCATGATCTGGAAAAACATTTTGACGACACGCAAATTACAAAAAAACATCTCGGTCTTACCTCAATCTTGATTGAAGGACTGGACACACCCGGAATTACTTCTCTGGTTTCGTCTAAAATCAGAGACCTGGGAGGAAATATCAGCCCGATGGAAAACAGGGTTCACGAAAGACCGGAGGGAACAACTTTTTCTTTGAGAATGGTGGTAGAAAATCTTTCTTCAAAAGCCGAAAAGGAACTTTCAAAAGTTCTTCACAGTGATCCGTGCATAACAAAGATTATCGTTGTTTAATAAGTTCTTAGATAAATCTGGGTTGAGGCTGAAACATTTGCGCTTTGGAGCGCCGAGGCAGAAGCATCCTTCACAGTCAGATCAACCTGAACAAGGGCGGGATTAGTCGCGGTTGCTACAGTACACGTAAAAGTGCAGTTAACTATTCTAACAGCGTTACCGGTGAGATGCGCAGAACCTGAAGCAATATAAGAATTATTTGACCCCATTTGTTGACACGAAAACGAACTGGCATAGCCGCGTTGGTCCAAATAATTAATTGTATAGGGATCCGGGCACGACACTATAGAGGCGGCATTCCTAATTTGGCGCTCAATTACATTCAGGGAGTAATCCAGGTTTTCTCTGGCATGTACTATTGATTCACTTTTTCTCGACCCTTGCAGAGTCAAAACAACAGATTGGGTAACCAGTATTCCCAACACCGCAAAAATCGTAATTACAATAAGGACCTCAAGTAAGCTCAGGGCTTGTTCACTCTTCACTTTCATTTTATCTTTGCCTCCAATCCGAAAAACTGGTAGCACTAACTACTTTATGCAGACCACCCGAATCCGTCCAGGAAACGGTTATGTCTGCATTCAATATTTCTTTATTGGCCCCGTTTATGACGTCATATGTAATGTTAAAAATCACATCCCGTTGAAACGGGGTATTGGTAATGGTTGACCCTGAAGCGCAAGCAGCTATGGTCCAAACCAAATTATTCAGACATCTTTTTGAAACGGTATTGTCAGTTACATTGACAATAAAGGCACCAATATCGCTGTCTCTTTGTCCCCGGAGCCATTCCGTTGCCTGCTGTGCGTAAGTTGAAGCCAGGGCTTTATTTTTGGCAAAATTTGAATTTTTAATTGAGTTTGTAGCCAAAGAAACCATGGCAACAACCATTAATGCACTAATCGCAATCGCCACTACAAGCTCAAAAAGTGATTGCCCCCTCTCCAAATTTGAAATTTTCATCTGATTTCTCCTCCCGATGTTACGGTTGCCGTTGCTGTATTTGCTGTTCCTGCTTGCGTAAGAGTCAATGTCCAATCGGCAGCACCAACATTTGTCCCTTGACCCAGAATTTTAAACGTCAGAGGATTGGGAGAGGGGGTTGAGATAGTAATACCGGATGGTAAATTAACATCTTTTACAACGGGCGGCGTGGCGGAACAGTTTGCTTCAATTGTATATCTTGATGCCGAGCGGACGTTGAAGTTATAACTGTCAAGTGTTGTGGTACAACCACCCGGCTTTTGACCCGATATTGCGTTTTGTTGTGCGAGTCTAAGGTCTGCCTGTATGGCTTTCGCGGCATCGACAATGGCCTGCCGTCTTGAAAAATCCCTAAAACTCACATATCCGAAGCTAAAAAGGAGCCCGATAATCGTCAGGGCGACAAGAATTTCGATCAGTGTGTACCCATACACACTGACAAGGTTCTTTCGAATGGTTCTTATCAGGGTATAACCAGTACCACTTTTTTTATTTGATGTTTGTTTTTTGTAATTTGGTATTTCCATTTCATGGTCATGGGTTTATAACTTTGTAATTACATGTTCCGGTTCCGCAAGCCCCAGACGCCCCGCAAGTAACCGTACCGGTACCTTGCTCTAAGGAAGCACAAAGTTCATACGTTGTTCCATCAGCTGAATAATACATATAGCTCTGGCCGGTGATAGGATCCACAGGAACTGACGCAATGTATGTGTTTGTATTTCCGCAGACAGCAACCGTCCCGACTAAAGGACTGGACAACGTTCCTGCGGGAGTATTCACCGGATAGTTGTTATTATTGCAATCCGCTTTATAAATTTCAAGGCCGCTTCTTATCGATTCCAGATCCGCCTTACGTCTGGCGTCCCTCGCAGATTGTCTTGCCCCCTGCAAACCAAAAACCGAAAGACCCAAAAGTATTCCGATGATGGAAATAACAACCAGCAACTCGATTAATGTAAATCCTTTTTTCATAACGGACATACTCCTGATGATGGTACAAGGTTAAGCCGGGTTCCACTTTTACCGCCCGAGCAAACAATCCAATAAGTGGTTGACGGGGCGCTCTCAAGTGGTGCCCAAAGAACATACTGTGTTGCTTTTGGCAATCCTGTAACCCCTGTCCCGTCGGATATATAACTGTAGTAATAAATGCCTATACCGTCATATTTTGGGTCTTCCGGGCCAGGGCAGGTTAATCCCAATGGTGTGCAAAGGTTAGAGGAAGGATCACGCTTAGAATTATATTCAGGGTACAACCCGTCATTTTTATTCGCATACATCTCCAAAGAAGTGCGGTATTGTGCCATATCCGATTTCCTGGTTGTATCCCTAGCCTGTTTTTGGGCTGAAGAATAGGATGCCGTAGCAATGGCAGCCAAAATACCGATTATTGATATCACAACAAGGAGTTCGATCAGGGTGAAACCGTTTTTAATATCTTTTTTCATAAAATTCATATTTTGCCAAGCTTATTGTGTTACTTGGAACATAAGCGCACCTGGACATGTAATTCCTGATTTAGGTATTCCTTGCTTATCGCTACTATTTTCTAGGCAGGCCTGTAAAGTAAATCCGTCACCTCCTGGTGTTTGTGTGTACTTGTAAGCTTGGTCCGGAGAAAGAGAATCCTCGGGAACTGCTCCCATATATGTTGTTGATCCGCTTGTAAATGGTGCTCCGAAGGTAAAAGTGGCAGGAAAGGCCGCTTTATCGTTATAGTAAAGTCTTAGAGCAGTTGAGATATTCCTCAAATCGGACTTTCTTGCGGCGTCCCTCGCCCTGCTTCTGGCAGAATTCAGATTAGCCATAACCAACACAGCCAAAATGCCGATAATGGAAACAACCACAAGAAGTTCAATGAGAGTGAAACCAACTTTTATCGATCGGGCAGACATATTTCTCCTGTATAAATAATACTACAAACCGACTTTCAAGACTACTACTGCGTCGGTGTTACATTGGCACTGGTAATTGCAAAATTGCAGACGCTACCTCCACACGATACCCCGGAAGGTATGTTCGCAGGACTGGTACAATTCGGGCTGCCGTTTGAGCCGGCTAGACAACTGGGATCCTGAGGGTTCTCTAAATGCGCGTAAAGCTGAAAACCTTGATTCGTAGTATCAACAGTTACGGCCCGGTAATAATAGTTATAACCGGAAGGGTCGGCCGGAACTATTTTCATATAGACAGTCACGTTATCCGTAAACGCCGATGTACTGCCGATAGTACCCCAATCACAGGTGTGCACTGAACCACCCGCGGAGGGACAACCCAAAATTTTCCCATTGCTCGTACTGGGGTAGGTCTCGTAATCAGAATAGTAGAGTTCAAGGGCTGTAGATATTTGCTTTAGATCACTTTTACGTTTGGTGTCACGACCTCTTGCCTGCGCTGAAGTGAAAAAAGCAAGTCCGACTGTAGCCAAAATTGCAAGAATCGCCATTACCACCAAAAGTTCGATTAAGGTGAAGCCAGCAGATATTTTCCTTTTATTTTTTAACATTGGACTCTAATAATAATTTATCATATTCTTCAATCGATATGTCAGTGGGAACATTAAATGAACGGCCTATATTGCAAATCTTCCCTCCACACGAAAGATTCCTTGCAGTAATTTTCGGGTCAATCTCTGCTTCATCCATCCCTTCCATGGATGCATATATCTGATACCGGCTGCCATCACTAAGATATATATATTTGACGCCCTTCAGATAATCCGGATCTCTGGGCAAAATAGTCATATAAACTTTGCCGGTTATTAAATCGGTAAGAGCATCTTTTCCCCATTCACAAGGAATGGGGGAGAAAGTCCAGATTCCTTTACTGTTCTTTACGGGTTTATCACCCGGCTTTAAACAGTTCATTATTAGGCCGTCCGAGGAGGAGACGGGAAAAGATCTGTAATCAACAGAGTAGTTTGCTAAAGAGGTCTCCAGTTTCCCCATGTCGTCTCTTCTCACCTGGTCACGGGCCCTCCGCAAACTTATTATAAAATTCGGAACTGAAACTACTATCAGGATGGTAAAAATAACTGCCAAAGATATTATTTCGGATTTGGAAAATTTATTCATTTACATTCATATGCCGGTGAACAAGAATCACTATTCGGGCAATCGGAAGTCTGGTAGGAAGGACCGCAAACAGGATACCCGGGTGAAGTTACATTTATCGGTGTACAGACACCGCCAATGCACCCCCAGTATCCGGTATCGACTCCGCCGCTTGAATACCCACTTGAGAGAACGGGGGCGTTCGGACTATCTACATAATAGTTATAAGCCCTGCCCGGACCGATTAACGGTACTCTTGATTTATCGGCTGCATTCTGTAATTTTGCATAAGACCGGAACCATCCCGCGCAAGTTCCCGGACCGGGTTCGTAAGCGTATGGTTCATGTGTCAAGGGATCGCAGGGTATATTCTTAAGATAGGGGGCAAGTCCCGCGTCGGTTGGACAGGTAACGGCGGCCGGATAGCAATTGTGGTCTTTTTCATACTCCTCAACTGCCACTTTGATTCTGTCGAGATCCGCCTTACGTTTTGCATCATTACCCTTGAGGGTTTGGTTAACAAAGGTACTTATAACAAGCAAAATCAAAAGAGCAATAATGGCGACGGCTACCATAACCTCAATTAATGTGAATCCAAAAAAGTATTTTTTCGCCATAAATTAATGCTAAAGGAATAGCCAATACTAAAAAGGGTCCAAAAGCTATTTGGCTTTTCAGATGTGCTTTCCTACCTAAAATCAGTATGATTCCGATAACCGCACCTGTCAAGAAAGCCAAAAACAGCCAAATCGGTACGAGTCTTGGACCCACAATCAGTCCCCCGAGTACCGCAAATTTAACATCCCCAAGGCCCATCCCCCTGCCTTTGGTTATCAAATGAATAAGCATAAGGAAAGTTGCGGCTAAAAAACCGGCAAATAGGGAAATGAATAATGAATAATGAATAATGAATAATGAAACAAACAGACCTGCAATAATAAATGAATCGGGGATTATCCGATGCTCCAAATCAATTATAAAAATTGCTTCAAGAATAAGAAAAATGATAATACAATATACAGCTTGCAAGGACAGTCCTTGAGAGTTGGTCGTAAAATACCCAATCGCGACAAAACCGATTCCGGTAGCAAGTTCTATCGCAGGATAGCGCCAGGAAATTGCCTTTTTACAATTTCTGCATTTCCCGCCAAGAATAATAAAGGAAAGAAGGGGAACGTTGTCGAACCAGCTGATTTGCTTTTTACATTTCGGGCAAATACTTCTACCCTTTTTGACCGAAATACCCTTGGGATAGCGCCAGGTCAGAGCTGAGATAAACGAACCAAAAACAAGTCCGAAAACAAAAAGAAGCACCCAAACCATCAGGGGAGACAGGAGAGACAAGTTTTAGCCGCGGCACAAGCAGCACCGCCACCGGGACAGGCTTCAGCCGCACCGGTTGGAAAGTCGGGAGGGAGAGCTCCTCCTTGGCATCTCACTCCGGCCTCCGTCTGGAAGGAGCTGGACTTAGGCAAGAAGCAAACATAGGTACTGTCTCCTTGCGCACCTAAGTTATATTTGTACAAAGGATTATAACCCCCACCAGTAATCCTACTGGTAAAAGACGACTTCAACTCACCCGTACCGGCGGCACTCAATTTATTAAGAACCGCCAATGTACCGTCTGTCCAAGTGGTATTAACCAAACCCCACACTGTGACGTCTGACGGGGCCGGAAGAGTTGGACTGGTTTTCCAAGGATAATAACCGGCAGTGGCATAAAATCTGTCTATCGCGCCCAAAAGCTGCTCGGCGTCGGAACGGCTGCCTGTATCTCGGCTTCTGTTGATCTGCTCAATTGGGTTAATGGCCGAAAGAACCGCGACTGCCAAAATTCCGAGGACGGCAATAACGATCAGAAGCTCAATCAGTGTGAAACCCTTGGCAGTTCTCATTACATATTCAGTATCGACCATCCAAATTTCCTTGTCAAGTACCATATTTGAGGCTGATTTCATTAGAATTGACTCGTCAAATTATATATCGGAAGGATTACGGCAATAACCAAAAACCCGACTCCGACTCCCAGTACCACCATTACAATCGGCTCAATGGCTGCGGTGAGCCCTTTAACTTTTTCGTCGCTTTCAACTTCAAAAATATGGCTGATTTTGGTCAAAACTTCATCCATTTTCCCTGTTTCTTCCCCCACTGCCACCATTTGGCTTAACAGGAACGGAAAAGCCTCGGGGTGCCGCGAAAATGAATAAGCAATAGGAAACCCTCTTTCAATCTGCTTTGCCGCGTCCTTCAAGGCATCCGAAATTATGGTGTTGGTCACTACCTCCGAAGTAATATTCAAGGCTTCGAGAATCGGAACACCGGAGCCGACCATCAGAGAAAGTGTGCGCGTCAGTTCTGTCAAAATAATTTGACGTTGAAGTTCACCAAAAACCGGAATTCTAAACATCATAGCATCAATCTTTCTCCTGCCTTCGGGAACCGCCGCATACAATCTGAGTACATAAAGGCCAATACCCACAAGAAGAACCATTATGTACCAAAAACGGATAAAGAAACTCGAAGTTCCCATGAGTATCCGCGTCGGCAGGGGAAGGGTGGCGCCAAAATCCGTATATAAAGAAGTTAATTTTGGAATAACAAAAATCATCATCACAAAGCTGACTATTACCATTCCCACAATAATAATGACGGGGTAAATTAATGCTCCTTTTACCTTACCGCTAAATTCCTGCTGTTTCTCCATGTTATCGGCAAGTCTCAGAAGTACAGCGTCCATTACTCCTCCCACCTCGCCCGATTTCACAAGCGCGATATAGGTGCGGGAAAATACTTTGGGGTGCTTACCTAGCGAATTGGAAAAAGAGTCTCCCGCTTCAATATCGGCTAAGATTTGCGCAACTACTTTTTGCATTGGTCCTTTTGATTGGGATCTCAAAATTAAAATCGCTTCCGTTATGGGGAGCCCCGCATTAATCATCGTCGAAAGCTGGCGCGTAAAAGTGGTAACATCGCCCGCGGTAATTTTTTCCCGGAATCTTCTAATTATCGCAAAAGGGGAATCCATTTTTGGCGTTATAGAGATAACGTAAAGACCCCGTCCCTTCACCAGTTTCGCGGCTGCGCCGGGGCTTAACGCTTCCACTTCTCCTACAACAAGATTTCCTGATTTGTCTTTGGCTTTATAATTGAACCTCTTCATTCTTACCTATAAATTTTTCTGTTTCAAGCTTTGCTTATAATTAAACCTTTTCATGTACTGCGTATCAAACGCATCAGTTCTTCCGGACGGAGAGACCAACTCTGTGCCACCTCAACCGTCACAATTCCTCTTCTGACCAAGTCTGCAAGAGACCGCTCCAAAGTGCTCATACCGATCTCATGCGAGGTTTCAAGAATACTTTCAATTTGATGGGTTTTGCTTTCGCGAATGGCGGTCCTTATGGCGGTAGATCCAAGCATCACTTCATAAGTAACAACCCTGCCTTTTGTCGTACTTTGTATCAGTCTTTGCGAAAAAACCGCCTCAATCACATTACTTAACTGCAAACGTATTTGCTGCTGCTGCTCCTCAGGGAAAACATCCACAATTCTGTCGACAGACTGTGCCGCATTATTCGTATGCAGAGTTGCAAAAACCAAATGTCCGGTTTCGGCAACGGTTAAGGCAGCGGCAATAGTTTCATAATCCCGCATCTCGCCTATAAAGACAACGTCGGGATCCTCACGAAGGGTTGATCTTAAGGCAATTTCCCATGAATGCGTATCGCTGCGCATTTCGCGTTGAGAGATAATGGATTTGACAGGGTTAAAAATAAATTCTACGGGGTCTTCTATCGTCACTATATGAACGGCGCGGCTCTGATTGATTTCCTGAATCATTGCAGCCAAGGTTGTAGATTTTCCGTGCCCGGTCGGACCCGTAACCAAAACAAAACCCTGACGTAAGCTGGTGAATGAATGAAGGATGGGAGGGAGCCCCAAGTTTTCAATGGAAGGGATGGTTAAAGGAATCAACCTGAAAGCGGCAGCCAGCGAGCCTTTCTGCGTATAGGCATTAACCCTGAATCTTCCTTTTTCGGAAAATGACAAAGAAAAATCCAATTCTTTGTTGACCGTCAATCTTTCAATTTGCTCACTGGTCAAAACTTGTTTTAGAAGCGCATCGATTATATCCGGAGTCAGAACTCCCAAAGAGGGAACCGGCATAAGTTCACCGTCTTTACGCAGAGTCGGAGGAATACCAGCTACAAGATGAAGATCACTTGCCTTTGCATCTATTACGGATTGTAGCAGTTGTTTGATGTCCATAAAAATCACTCCTGTGCAACTCTAAGTACCTCTTCTACTGTAGTAATTCCTTCGGTAACTTTCAAGTACCCATCTTGTTTCAACGATATCATTCCTTCCTCTTTTGCAGTTCTTTCTATATCGGCGGAAGAAGCCCTTTCCAAAATCAGTTTGCCTATTTTTTCCGAAGCGGGAATAACTTCGAAAATACCGACTCTGCCGTAATATCCCGAATTACCGCACTCCGGGTCTCCTTTGCCTTTGTAAAATTTAACCTCACCTTGAGGTTGCCAGAGAGAACCCAATTCTTTTTTGACGCTTTCAACAATTTTCGGATCTGCCACATATGATTCCTTGCATGCACCATGGATTTGCCTTACGACACGCTGGGCTACAATACAGGTAATTGACGATGCCAAAAGATACGGTTCCGCTCCCATATCAAGAAGACGGGGAAGAGCCCCCGAGGCATCATTCGTGTGCAGGGTGGAAAATACCAAATGTCCGGTGAGGGAGGCCTGCACGGCCAGATCGGCGGTTTCGCGATCCCGGATTTCTCCTACCAGAATAATATTTGGGTCTTGCCGGAGGAATGACCTTAGTCCCGATGCAAAAGTGAGCCCCACTGCGGGGTTTATTTGTACCTGATTTACACCCGCAATTTTATACTCGATAGGATCTTCCAACGTAACAATGTTAACTTTAGGAGTATCCAGCTTTGATATAACCGAGTAAAGCGTGGTAGTTTTTCCGGAACCTGTCGGGCCGCAAATAAGAATTATTCCATGCGGCCTAAGGATTGCATCCTGCAAATTTTTAAGACCCCGGCCCCGGAGTCCCAGTTCCGGAAGGTCGGGTACTCCGCCCGATTTTTTAAGAAGCCTCATGACAATTTTTTCACCCCAGGATGTGGGAAGGGACGAAATTCTAAGGTCCACTTCTTCCTCACTGCCCTTGAAATTAAATCTGCCGTCCTGAGGAATCCTTTTTTCATCAATCTTCATTCCGCTTAATATTTTTATTCTCGAAATTAATGAATCGTGAAGTTCTCTCGGAATAGAAAGCTTTTCCTGTAATATCCCGTCTATTCTGTAGCGCACGCGTGTTGACTTTTCCTGAGGCTCAATATGAACGTCGCTGGCTCTACTTTTAATGGCAAAGTCCAAAATTTGGGACACAATCTGGGCAATTTTTTCTTCACGGATAAATCCTCCGCTACCTGCCCCGAAAGCCGTAAGTTTGTCTTTCTCCGGTTCAACTTCCTTAAGCGCAGCCGAAACTTCTTGTGTCAGGGAAGAAGTATAGCGGTTTTGAATAAAGTCAACGATTTGCGAAGGAAGAGCCGCACGCGGCTTAATATGAAATCCTGTCTTTTGTTCAATGAACTCAATTGCGGAAAGATCCAAGGGATCCGCCATTGCCAAAATTATGCTTTTATCTTTTCTGTCAACGCCAACGGGAAAAACCTTAAAGCGTTCCGCAACCTCGGGGGGGAGTGCCGAAAGAGCGGCCGGAGCGATCGGGGTTGTCGTCAGATCAATATAGGGAATATTATAAAGCTGGGCCTTTGCCTGGACCAATTTTTCCTCAGGAACCATATCACCCTTCCTGATAATGTCCTCCTGGGTTGACCCGCTTTGAATTTCGGCAAGTTTTATCTGTTTGGCTCTGGACGCGTCGAGAGCCCCGAGAGTCACCAAAACGTCGGCAAGAGTTCCGGTTTCTTCATCTTGAGGAATTGGGACAGGTTGGGTAGCGGGCATGATAGTCCATTATGCAATATTTAATGAATTCGATCAAGAACTTGCAATGTAAATTGTTAAATGTTAATTGTTAATAACATGCATGCATACCTCCTTATCGGACAAGGAATTACCAGTTTCCAGGTACCAATTTCCAATTTAGCCAAAAAGCTGAATGCAAAAGTAATGGAATTCCCTTTAGTTAAAATCGATGACGTCCGAAGTTTAAATAATCTAATCCGTTTAAGTTTTGACGTACCGACACTTATCATCTGCCAAAATATTCATCAAGCAGGGGAGGAAGCCCTTAACGCTTTCCTAAAAAATCTGGAGGAACCTCAACCCAATATTTACTTCGCCCTAACCGCTCCCTCAACCCGGAAAGTTTTGCCGACAATCGTTTCAAGGTGCCAAGTAGTAAAAATTACAAATGACAAATTACAAATAACAAATGGGAACGCGGAGGAGTTTGTCAAACTTACAACGGGAGAAAAGTTGGCCTACATAGACAAAATTAAAGACCGGGAAAAAGCCATAGAATTTGCCGAAAATTTGGTCAATT
>JBGPAU010000019.1:0-13490 GCA_041480845.1 Patescibacteria group bacterium
GTGTCGGCTTCGCGATTTGTCTCTTTACTTATCGAGACAAAATTTGCAACCAAACGGTTTGATTCAATTTGCTCGTCCCACGTTTCGGAGAATCTTAGGACTGTTTTTTCGGGAACTTCGGCGTATGACATATTCCTGCTCGGGACCGACCAAAATTGGGCTCTGGATATGACAGTAGCGGCACTTCTACGGAATTTCGCCGTAATTCACCAATTGCAATTAATCTACTTTCAACGGGGTTAACGGTCAAGTGGTAATATTAATAAGAGAAGGTGATTATTGTGAAGCTTGATAAAGGGAATAAAGAAATGTTCTCAAAGATATTAATATGGGGAGCCGTACTTGCGGTCTTACTTTCGGTAGTTGGGTGGTTGAGTCGCGATATTTGGTTAGCCTCAACCCAATGGCTTTTGATTGCGGCGGTACTAACCCTTTTTGGAATATATTTGAGGCTTAATTGATAAGCCTTCATAGTTGAGTTGAGCCTGGCGGGAATAGTGCGGTTAATTTGCGTTAAATAGAATTTCTTACTATTTGACAAACGGTGTACTAAGTGCTATTTTTCGCTCAAGATGCGTGCAAAGGACATTTTAGCCGCTTTTATAGTCATTGTAGTTGTTGTTGCCGGGATTTTGGTGATTAAAAATCGTGCCAAAATTGCTCAAAAAGTGAGTCCTACAGCCTCTCCAAGCATTCAGCAACAAATTGAGAGCAAATTTAAAGGTTTGGTGATCCCGGGAGATCAGGAAAAGATTGAGCTTAAAGATGTCTCCGGCGGGCTCGGGATGGGAATTGCTACGAGAAATGAAATTTTGGCAGACCTCCCGACCCTACCAAACGGACAATTTTATCAGGGCCGGCTTGAAAAAGACGGGAAAACAGTTTTACTTGGGACTTTAAAAATGGCAAAAGGCGGATGGATTTTGAATTATAACTCTTCAGTGTACCCCGGTTACAATAAAGTAATCGTAACGGTCGGGGAGAAACATATTCTTGAAGGCTCTTTCTAGACTTAGACCCTTTCTTTGCGTAATATATAGGTAGGTGGGAGGTGAGAACGTGCAAAGTATTTACGTATGACGATAACTATTTATTCAACAACGACATGTCCTTATTGCAAAATGCTTAAGGATTATTTGAAGGAAAAAAGTCTTTCATTTACGGAAAAGCTTGTGGATTTGGATGAATCAGCAAAGGTAGAGATGGCAGCTTCATCGGGAGGTTTTCTGGGAGTCCCGTTTACTTTGATTGTGAAGGATGACGGAACAAAAGAGACGGTTGTGGGTTTTGATAAGGGGAAAATCAATTCAATTTTAGGCGTACAGGAATGATATTTGTTAATTATAAAACCTATGAGGAGGCTTCCGGGCCAAAGGCTATTGCTCTAACCAGGATTCTTGAAGAAACTGCACACGAGAGTCAGGTAAAAATTATTCCGGTTGTTCAGATAATTGACGCGGAAAGCGTAATTTCGGGAACAGCGCTTGAAGTTTGGATTCAGCATGTTGACCCAATCGGTTATGGAGCCCACACAGGCTGGACTTTGCCTGAAGAGGCAGCGAAAATCGGGGTTTCCGGAGTTTTTTTAAATCATTCGGAACACAAATTCGATAATTTTGATGCGCTCCAAACTGCAAACGAGAAGGCAATGTCAGCAAATCTTAAAACGCTGATTTTTGCAGGAAGTTTGGATGAACTTAAAAAAATAACCGGGTTGGCCCCAACTTATGTTGCTTATGAGCCGGCCGAACTTGTAGGAAGCACGACAACTTCTGTAGCAGAGGCCCAGCCGGACATTATTTCGCAGGCAACGGAAATTGCCAAAAGTGCGGGCTTGCCGCTAATAGTCGGAGCCGGAATTCATAGCCTAAGCGATGTCAAAAAAAGCCTGGAACTCGGGGCAGTTGGGGTCGCTGTTGCAACAGATGTTGTCAAAGCGGTCGACCCTAAAAAAGAGCTGATGGAACTGACGGAGGGCTTTAAGTGAAAATTTTTATCGGAGCGGATCATAGAGGATATGAGCTAAAAGAAAAGATTGCTCAGTGGCTTTTTGATATGGAATATGCTTTTCAGGACCTCGGTGCATTAACGCTTGATCCTAACGACGACTACACAAAATATGCTGAGGATGTGGCCTCGCTTGTTGCCAAAACCGAAGGATCGCGCGGGGTACTTCTTTGCGGAAGCGGAGTTGGGGCAGATATTGTGGCTAATAAATTCGATGGAATAAGAGCAGGAATTGGAAAAGACGTTTTTCAGGTAGAGGCGGGGAGGAACGACGATGACATGAACATTTTGGTTATTGCTGCTGATTTTACCGACGAAAGGGACGCCAAAGCGATGCTGATTGCTTTCCTGGAAACAAAGTTTGCCGGAAAGGCGAGGTATGAAAGAAGACTTCAGGAGATTGAGAAAATTGAGGCGAATAATTAGATTCTTTTCTCCATTTCTCTTACTCCCCCTGTTCCTTCCGGATTTTTTGGGCGGTTTTCAGAACCATCCTGCGTTATTTCTGCTGCTCTTACCAACATTTGGTAGGTATCAATATCATCAGGAGGAATTTCCTCACCCCGCCGGGCTTTTCTGATTAACATCCCTTCGACAATTTTTGTTACACAGTCGATTGATCTTTTCGTGGGCATTTCGCTGAGACGATTGTGCCACAAATATGCTAACCTGTATAGTATGTTTCTACCCAAAATTACAGATTTAGATGTTGCCGGAAAAAGAGTACTTCTAAGACTTGATCTTGACACCGACGCGAACCCAAATGATTTAAGGATTAAAGCTTCAGAGGAGTCTTTGAATTATCTAAAGGAGAAAGGATGCCAAATAATAATTTTGGGTCATAAAGGCCGGCCGGAAGGGGAAGCCGTTGAAAGTTTGAGCTTGAAACCTTTTCAGCCGATTTTTGACAGGTGGGGAGCAGAAGTTAAAGAGAATTTACGCTTTAATCCCGGAGAGGAATCGAATGATGAGAATTTTGTCAAAGAAATCGCTTCTTGGGGAGATGTCTATGTAAACGAAGCCTTTGCTTCCAGTCACCGTAAACACGCATCGATCGTCGGGCTTCCCAGACTTCTTCCTCACGCTGCAGGATTTAGATTTGAGAAGGAGATTGAAAATTTATCAAAAGTATTTTTGGAACCAAAACGACCGGTCGTTTTTCTTTTGAGCGGAGTTAAAGAAGATAAGCTCAACTATTTGGAAGGAATTAAAAAAATTGCAGATAAAGTTTTAATTGGTGGCCGTTTGCCGGACTACATGGAAGACGAAAAGCTTGTCAGTGTCCGGTCAAGAAGTGAGGCCGAACAGGTAATTGTTGGGAATCTTACCATGGACAAGGAGGACATTACTTTAAATACGATTGAGAGATTTGCAAAAGAAATTGAAAAAGCAAAAACGATTGTTGTTTCGGGACCCCTTGGAAAATATGAAGATGAAGGCCACCGGCAGGGGACCGAACGGGTTTTCAAAGCTGTTTCCACTTCTCCTGCATTTAAGGTCGCGGGAGGAGGGGATACGGAAGCCACTTTGGCGATGCTAAATCTGTCAAATAACTTTGACTGGATTTCAGTTGGGGGTGGGGCAATGCTTGAGTTTCTAGTTAAAAAAACCCTGCTCGGAATCGAGGCTCTGAAACAGTGATTTCTAAAATGTGCTAATGTTAATTAAAGGGGGTGAGAAAAATGAAATTAAAGACGTTTTCTAAATGGTTTGTGATAATCGGAGCGTTGGAAATAGGGTTTATAGGTGTACTGAGGATTGATTTGATTGGGAGCCTAATTGGCAGATGGCCAATGATTGTAACGATTGTTTACGCCCTTATCGGACTTTCCGGTATCTGGGGAGCCTACGCGATGCTTACCAACAAAAAGAAGAAATAATCATTTCTTGTTTGCCAGAAGAGTTTTGACAATCCGGACGGGGTATTCCAAAAAAAACGATTCCGGGTGTTTTTTTAACCTTCGGGCAGATATCCCCACAATCAGGCTACGGTCGTATCCGATTCTGCCGTGGACTTTCGCGATTTTAAGCGAAAGGTCCATGTCTTCGTGAACTTTTTTGTCGTCGAGATTTACGATATCCTTCACCTTTTCCCAGATATCTTTTGTGAGAGACATATTTGGCCCGATTAAGTATTTTCTACCGTTCGATATAAATTTGAATGATTTCCAGGCCAAATGTGCGGGAATGGTCGAATTTGATTTAAACAATTTTGAGTCGTTAAAAAAAACAGGACCGGTAAGGGCGTCAATCCTCTTTTTTTCGAAATTATTTTTAATTTTTTTGATCCAATCTTTTGGAACAACGGTGTCCGCGTCACACCTGGCGATTATTTCGAATCTGGCTGAATTAAAACCCCTATTTCTGGCCGGAGTCATACCTTGTTTTTTTTCGTAAACGATTCTGACACCAAACTTTTCGGCGATAGCCTCGGTTCTATCTGTGCAATTGTTGTTTACGACAATAATTTCATCCGCCGGCACAGTTTGATTAACAACACTTGCAAGACATTTTTTGATAAATTTCTCTTCATTGTAAGCGGGAATTACCACGGAAACCTTCATATGGATATATTATAATGGAATATAACTGCCATGGTTAAAGTAGGAATTAACGGGTTCGGAAGAATTGGGAGAATTGCCTTCAGAATCGGGGTTTTGAAACACTCTGACGAGCTTCAATTCAGTGCAATAAATACCTCGGGAAGCATGCCCGTCTCCGGTTGGGCACATCTGACAAACTACGACACGATGTACAGGGAGTTCCAGTTAAAAGTGAAAAGTGAAGAATTAAAAGTTCCGGAAGAGGCAACAGATGATGACCCGCTGATTGGGAATCTAATGATCAGCGAGAAAAATATTAAGATTCCGGTGCTGGCGCAGCGCGATCCGGCTAAAATTCCCTGGGGAAAATATGGTGTTGACGTCGTAATTGAGGCGACGGGACGCTTTACCAGTGAGGAGGATGCAAAAAAACATGCAATCGGGGGGGCGAAGAAGGTCGTGATCTCGGCTCCCGTAAAAGGGGGGAATGTGGCGACGTATATTATTGGGGTAAACGAGAAAGACGAATTGCCACAGATTTTGTCTAATTCTTCGTGTACCACAAACAGTGTTGCTCCGGTTGCCTCGATTCTTCATTCAAAGTTTGGAATCGAAAAAGCCTTAATGACAACAGTTCATAGCTACACGGATGACCAAAATCTTCAGGATGCGTCTCATAAAGACTTAAGGCGTGCCAGAGCTGCCGCCCAGAACATTATCCCGACCAGTACCGGGGCTGCAATTTCTACAACGGAAACCATTCCGGCCCTTAAAGGTCTCTTTGACGGAATGAGTTTAAGAGTTCCGACGGCAACCGGGTCGATAACAGATTTTACTGTACTTCTAAAGAAAAATGTAACAGTGGAGGAGGTAAATAACGTATTTAAAGAAGCAGTAGAAAACCCCTTATATAAGGGCATAATTGCAGTAACCGAGGAACCATTGGTCTCAAGCGATATTATCGGGAGAAGCGAGTCGGCGATAGTAGACCTTTCATTAACGCAGGTTGTTGCGGGAAATTTGATTAAAATTTTTGCCTGGTACGACAATGAATGGGGATATGCCAACCGATTGATAGAACAGGTAATTAGGGCTGGTCGGACATTGGGTGGAAATAAAGTACCTACAGATCCCTTGACACTTTCATTCAAAACCCAATGATGGACGAAAAAAGTAAATACGCCGGTAAACACTTCATAAAAAATATTGCCTTTTTTGGCGATGCAAATATTTCCGAAACTGACGAAACCTATAAAGCCGCTTTTGATGTAGCTGAAGTTTTGGCTAAAGCCGGCTACGTAATAGTGGACGGTGGAGGTCCGGGTGTAATGCAGGCAGCAACCAGCGGAGCGGTTAAAGGAGGCGGGAAAACAGTCAGTGTCACTTTTGATCCGGTAAACGCTCCCGGTTATGAGGGAAAATATATAGGAAACGTGACGGATACGGAAGTTGTTACCACGAATTATATTGAAAGAATGTTTAAGTTGATGGAGTACGGAGACATTTTTATAATTTTCAAAGGGGGAAGCGGAACAATTTCGGAATTCGGCGCTGCGTGGGTACTCGCCAAGCTTTACTATGGACACCACAAGCCATTTATCCTTTACGGAGACTTTTGGGCGGAAATTATTGATGTTTTTAGGCGCAATATGAATATAGATTCCAAAGAATACAGTGTTTTTGAGATTTGCAGAAGCAAGGAAGAAGTATTAAGAACTATCCAAAAATTCGAGATGAAGATTAACACACGGGATCATTCTAAAGACGGGAACGGAAATGAATATGACAAAGCTTTCACCAAGTGAGCTTCAGGAAATTGCCAAAAAAGTCCGGCGCGACATAGTCGAAATGATATATAAAGCGGGAAGCGGGCATCCCGGGGGGTCATTAAGTTCCGTTGAAATAATGGTTGCTCTGTACTTTGGAATAATGGAAGATGCAGACCACTTTTTCCTGTCTAATGGTCACGTTTGCCCTGCCCTGTACGCAGTTATGGCAGAAAAAGGGTTGATTGACAAAAATCTCCTTTCAACCTACACCGAAATCGGTTCAACATTACAAGGACACCCCGAGAGAACAAAATTAAAAGGAATTGAGAATACTTCTGGGCCTTTAGGACTTGGATTGGCTCAAGCCGCGGGCTATGCAGCGATCAAAAAAGACACGTTCGTCTTCTGTGAAACAAGCGACGCGGAGCATGATGAAGGAAACCACTGGGAAGCGGTAATGTTTGCCGCTAAATACAAACTTAATAATTTAATTCAAATTATTGACAGAAATAGGATCCAAATAGAAGGAACTGTCGAAGAAATAATGCCCCTGGGGAACCTGATAGGGAGATACAAATCTTTTAATTGGAATGTAATAGAAATTGACGGTCATAATTTTAACGAAATTTTTGAGGCGGTAGAAAGAGCCAAGAAAGAGATCAAATATCCAACCGTGATAGTTGCCAACACCGTTTTCGGCAGAAATGTAAGTTTTATGGAAGGGAATCCCAATTGGCACGCAAAAGCGCCGAATGAATTGGAATATAAAAAAGCCATGGAGGAGCTTAAATGATTATGAAATCAACCCGTGACGGATTTGGGGAGGCCTTGGTTGAGCTTGGAAGCACAAACCCCGACGTTGTTGTTTTGACGGCTGATCTTGCCGATTCAACTCGGGTCAAAGATTTTGCAGATAAATTTCCGGATAGATTTTTTCAGGTTGGGGTTGCCGAACAGGGACTTGTGACAATCGCTGCGGGGATGGCGGAGGCCGGGAAAATTCCATTTACGACCTCATACGCGGTTTTTTCTCCGGGAAGAACCTGGGAGCAGATAAAAGTAACGGCCGCGCTTAATGATGTCCCCGTCAAAATAGTCGGTGCTCATGCAGGCTTTGGGGCTTCAATGTACGGAGCAACTCACGAATCGCTTGAGGATATCGCACTCATGCGCATAATTCCCAACATGATCGTAGTTTCTCCTTGTGATTATGAAGAGGCCAAAAAAGCAACCGTTGCAGTCGCAAATAATGGGAAACCAAGCTACATAAGGCTCGCAAGGCAAGATTCTCCGATTCTCACCAAACCTGACGGTAAATTTGGAATCGGCAAAGCAAACATTCTTTACGAGGGCAAAAACCCGCAAGTTGTCATTGTCGGAACTGGTCCGGTTCTTTCGGAAGCTTTGGAAGCTGCCAGAGAACTGGAAGAAAACGGAATCGGAGCAATTGTAATTAATTTACACACAATTAAACCGATTGATGAACAAACATTGGTTCACTGGGCAAAAATAGCCGGAGCGGTAGTAACCGTTGAGGAACATCAAATCATGGGGGGAATGGGAAGCGCGGTTGCCGAGGTGCTAAGCAGAAATTTTCCGGTTCCGATGGAATTTATAGGGGTGAAAGATTTGTTTGGGGAATCGTCCAGGGATTATAATGAGCTTTGGAAAAAGTTTGGCTTAAAAAAAGAAAATATTATTGAGGCAGTAAAGAAAGTTATTACAAGGAAAAACATTTAAGTTGAAGGGGGTGAGAATAATGGGGAATCTAAAAGTACAAAAAAAAGACGGAAGCGCAGAAGATTTTGACCGCTCGAAGGTCAAAAACGGGATTCTTAGCTCGGGTGCGACGGAGGAACAAGCGGAAAGTATTACGGTGCAAATAGAGTCTTGGGCACCCACAGCCGCGTCGAATGGGATTATTAAAGCTCTGGATATTAAAACAAAGCTTTTGGAACTCTTGGGTGGAATTGATCCGGCTGCAAAAACGACCTTTGAGAATTACAGGAAGCTTTAATTCGTTTTGTTAAAAAATATGAGGGAGTTGAATAGTTTATTGTTGTAGCTTTTTGTATCACTACGGGCAGGGTGCAAACTCACAATTCGGTCCGGTTCTTCCGACCGATGAACCATCAGGACAAACTTTAGCCTCCTGTGTACAGGCAGTACCTTCTGAAAATATAACAGAAACTTCAAACGATTTTGAATTGGCAGGATTTCCACTTGGGTTGTCGTTTTGCAGGATCAAGAAGCCCGACCCCGAGGAGGTTTTAAAAGTGAGAGTTGCCGTAAAGTCCACGGGGCTTCCGCTTTGCCAGCTCCCTGCCAATTTTTCTTTGGCCTGCCCCTGAACAATTAATTTTCGATTCGCGTCTACCAATTTAATAGGGAAAACCCCTTCAAACATCCAACCGGCCGGAACCGTGCCGGCGACTTTTAACGGGCTGACAACTTTCATATTTGCCGATGGGGAAGAAACTGTGGGTATTTCAGGGCTTGCGGTGGGTGAGGCGGATGCTGTGGGAGTCGGAGTTACTTGCGGTTGATAAGATGCAAGCAAGTTTTTCAGTTGCTGGTTTTGGTAGTAGAGGAATGCCACAACCCCCAGAGCAAAAATAACAAAGATGGCCATGGCAAGAATGGAGATCCAGTGCTGATCTCGAGGGGAGCCACTAATTGGTTGAGTGGGCGACGTCGGGGACGGATTCAGGGCTTCGGGGTTGCCTGCAATTGGGTTTATGGGATCCATAGAAATATTGTACACTAATAGTGAACTGCCGTGGAAGAAATAATTAAAAAACTGCTGGCTGACGGAAAAGGGATTCTAGCTGCCGATGAGAGTACTCATACTATCGAGAAAAGATTTGCCGCTTTGGGGTTAACTTCAACTCCCGAGTTAAATAAAAAATATAGAGAAATGCTGTTTACAACGCCGGGAATTGAAGAGTTTTTGGGTGGAGTAATTTTATTTGACGAATCCGTAAGGCAAAATTTACAAAAATTTCTTGAGGAAAAGGGAATCGTTCCCGGAATCAAAGTTGATGGGGGGCTTGAGCCTTTTAACGAAACGGAAGAGCAAATTACCAAGGGTTTGGAAGGACTTGTCAACCGGCTAAAAGAATATTCGACATTCGGCCTTAAATTTAGCAAGTGGAGGGCCGCGATTAAGATATCGGATACTTTTCCCACAGACGCGTTTTTGGAAGAGGACCTAAACAGGATGACTAGTTTCGCAAAAATTTCGATGGAATTTGGTTTTGTTCCCATTGTTGAGCCCGAAGTTTTACTTGATGGAAACCACACGACCACCCGCTGCGCGGAAATTTCCGTAAAAGTTTGGAAGATTCTTTTTGGAAAACTGAAGGCTGCCAACGTCGATTTAAAAAATTTGATTCTAAAGACAAATATGGTTCTTCCCGGTAAAGACAGCGGTGTAAAAGCCGCGCCCTTGGAGGTGGCGGAAATTACACTACGGTCTTTGAAGGAGTCGGTACCAGCGGAAGTTGGCGGAATCGTTTTTCTTTCCGGAGGCCAAACTCCTGATGAAGCTACAAATAATCTAAATGAAATTGTAAAAAGAAAGGCTGATGCCCCTTGGCCGCTTTCATTTTCATATTCAAGAGCACTTCAGGCGGAGGCGATGAGGCTGTGGTCGGGAAAAGATGAAAACAGGCAGTCCGCACAAGAAATTTTCTTAGACAGATTGATAAAGGTTTCAAAAGCCAGAAAGGGGGAACTTTAAATGGAAAACATTGATTTACTAAGCATCGGAGATGCAACGATAGATACTTTTATGACTCCTCTCGAAAGCGAGACACTTTGCACTATTGATAGAAAACAATGTCTTATCGCGTTTAATTATGGCGATAAAATCCCGGTTAAGAATTTGGAATTTACAATTGGAGGAAATGCCGCCAATAATGCCGTGGGAGTAAAAAGGTTGGGGATTGCCTCCGCGATAGTTTTAACACTGGGCCAAGACAGTGTGGGAGAAAATATAGTTACACGTTTAAAAGAGGAGGGAGTGGACCCGACTTATATAATTCAACAGCCGGGAACCACTTCCAATTATTCAACTATTATCAATTATTCGGGGGAACGCACCATTTTTGTTTACCACGCACCGAGAAGTTACGAATTTCCTGTTAAACTCCCCCTCACTCCTTGGGTTTATCTGACTTCTATGGGTGAAAGTTTCAGGCCCTTTTACAATCATTTTATTGAATGGATAAAGAAAAACCCTTCGGTAAAACTTGTGTTCAATCCGGGGAGTTGGCAACTTAGAGGGGGGCTAACGACAATACAAGATGTAATGAATTTAACTTACTTAATCTATGTAAATAGGGAAGAGGCGGAAAAACTGACCGGTTTTGGAAAATCTGCCGGACGCGAGAGAGACCTTTTAATCGCACTTAATAAAACCGGCCCTAAAATTTGTGTAATCACCGATGGTGGCGGCGGATCTTTTGCTTACGACAGTATTAACGGGAGATTTATAAAGGTCGGAATCCTTCCGGTAGACGCATATGAAAGAACCGGAGCCGGCGATGCCTTTGGAAGCGGGACTCTTTCGGCCTTAATTCATGGAAAACCTCTTGACGAAGCGCTTTTGTGGGGAACATGCAACTCGGCCTCGGTAATCGGCTATACAGGCGCACAAAGGGGTCTTCTAAAACTTAACGAAATGGATTCCTGGCTGGCAAGATGTAAAAGTAGCGGAGTTTTAGTGCAACCTTTATAAACTTAGTCATATGGCAAAAATTTTTGTTACCAGAAAAATTCCCGGGGACAGTTTGGAAAAATTAAAGATTAACGGGAATGAAGTTGTAGTTTCGGAATTTGACAGACCGTTAACCCCGGTAGAGCTTTTGGAGAAATCAAAAGGAGTTGACGCACTTCTTTCACTTTTAACCGATCGGATTGATGCTGACTTGATGGACGCCATCGGGCCTCAACTTAAAATGATTTCAAATTATGCGGTTGGCTTTGACAACGTTGATGTTAAGGCTGCGGGAGACCGGGGGATAGTTGTAGCCAATACCCCAAGCGATGAAGTCAACGAGGCTGTTGCGGAACATACATGGGCTTTGATTCTTGCTCTGGCCAGAAGAATTGTTGAGTCCGACGAATTTGTCAGACATCAGGGTTATTTTGCCGCTTCCGGCGGATATAGAGGCTGGGAGCCGGACCTGTTTCTAGGCCCTTCCGTCAAAGGTAAAACACTGGGAATTATTGGACTGGGCAGAATTGGCTCTATGGTAGCCAGACGCGCCAAGGGGTATGACCTTACAGTCCTTTATAATAAACATGAGCCGGACCCCGTGGCGGAGGCGGAGCTTGGAATAAAATTTGTTCCCCTTCCCGAACTGTTGGCAAAATCGGACTTTGTAACCCTGCACGTTCCCCTAACCGATGAAACCCGGGGAATGATCAATAAAGAAACCTTAAGTAAGATGAAGCAAGGATCTTATCTGGTTAATACCGCTAGGGGGCCCGTTGTTGATGAAAGCGATTTGATAGAAGCATTGGAAGGCGGGAAATTAACGGGGGCGGCCTTGGACGTTTTTGAAAGTGAACCGAATGTAAGTCCAAAACTTATATCCATGCCCAATGTTATTATGACCCCGCATATTGCCTCGGCAACATTTGAGGCAAGGCAAAAAATGGGGGAGCAGGCGGTGGCCGCCATTCTCGATACCCTGAACGGCACCAAACCTCAAAATATGGTTGATGAAAAAATTTGGGATGCGCGGAGGAAATAAATACTTCTTTTATTGAAAATATAAATATGGCACTTTTTGGCAGAAATAAAGAAGATGAATTTGACGCCAAAGGCGGTTATTTGGATGAAGATGAATTCATTGAGGAGGAAGAAAGAGGGGACAGAAAACTCACAAAAAAGTTCCGTGACCTCAACCCCAAGAATAAGAGGAAGAGAAAAGAACCTCCCAAACCCTGGGGTAAAAAAGAAAGAATAATAGTTCTTATTATCTTACTTGTTACTGTAATTGTTTCGGCAGTTCTTGCCTTTGGGGCCCGAAGCAAAGGTAGAATCCACTTGAGTTTGCCCAAATTTGATGTCAACTCTTTGAATATATTTAAAGAAGAAACTATAATAGTCGGGAAGAAATAATAATGGAGAAACTTTCATCGCCTTTTGATTTAATAAAAAAAGCCGTCAATATCTTTGCGAAGAAGGAAAATCTTCTTTTTCTGATCAAAATTTATCTACCTGTAGCAGTCTTTTCGGCAATTACCGTTGCCCAGTCTTTTTTGCCTGCCTCGATCAAGAATTCAAACTCAGTTGGATTGGCCATGTTTCTAGTACTTCTTCTTTCCCTTTTTGTCGGGGTATTTGTTGCGGCATCAGGGATAATAGCTTTGGGAAAAGTGGTTAGTGGAGGAGATCTTTCGGTAAAAAATACTTTTAAATCTGCCTGGAAAAGTTACTGGATTTTCTTGCTTCTAAGCGGTGTTCTTACCCTAATTTATATATTCGGCTTTGTTCTTCTGATTGTTCCGGGAATCCTCTTTGTGGTTTGGTTTGCCTTTAGCAGGTTTATGGCAATCGAGAAGGGTTTTGGGGTCAAACAATCTTTGTCTAAAAGTAAGGAACTGGTCAAAGGAGTTTATTGGAAAATACTTGGAAGATTGATAGTTTTTGGTGCTTTTACGATGGCGGTTCAAATGGTTTTAAGCGTAATCCCTTACGGATTGGGATCAATCGTAAGCACCCTTTGCGGAGGAGCCGACATGCGTCCCCTATATCTTCTCTACAAGGAACTTGATGCAGAATAGGGAACTTAAAGCAGTTTAAAGAACTTAGCGCGTAACTTTTGTGCTTGCCCCGCTGTCAAGAATATTTGGACCCGGAGCCGGAGTCGGGTTTACTATGTGTTGGATTTGGTCGGGAGAACAATATTTGGTTGGTTTAGCCTCATCCAAAAACCATTCCTGTCTTGTCGGACAATTATCGCAGGGTAGTGTCCCCGTAATGGAACAGATGTTTACTTTACTGACCCCGTCGGGTACCTTCCAGTCGATTGAAGGTTTATCGGAAAGGATTGCTGTCATAATTTTGTTCCAAATAGGAGAAGCGCCGGTCACACCCGAGGCAATCCTACTCATGGGGGAGTTGTCATTATTGCCGACCCAGGTTACCGCAAGATAA
>JBGPAU010000020.1:0-11907 GCA_041480845.1 Patescibacteria group bacterium
TCCCAGTATATCAACTCCGATAAATTTAAGTATAAATATTGAGAACACCAAAAGAATAAGGCCCGATATTGCGGAAGTCAAAAGTTCCTGCCCGGCCTTGAGCCGTTCCGGATTTCCGGATGCGGTCATAATCATAAATCCGGCATAAAGAATTAGAAGAAATGCAATCCCCCCACCTATTCCCACTGCCCATTTTAGAATGTCAGACAAAAACGCCTCTGGGGTGCCCAATACATGTATGCAACCAATGGCGGTATTAATACCTGTTTCACCACTGCAGTAAACAGGGGTGGAGGTACTGTATGGGGTTGGGGGTGGAGCCGGTGTTTTATTTCCTTTCAATATGTCGCAGTCGTCCAATGTGTAGCAACAAAATTGCTCGCCGGAAGGAGGAAAGCAGTAAATTTGTGGTGGTTGGCAGAAAGCGGTTTTGTAACACGCCTGAGCAGCTATTTTTCTGGGGAAAGCGGGGCTGATTAGCAGGACAAGAAAAAGACCGAGCAATATTTTTTTCATTACCAATGTTATTCTAAAGCAATTGGCCGAAAACTAAAAGTACAGGCTGTATAATAAGTATAATGAAATTTACAATTAACAATTTACAATTTTCATTGAATTTTCAACGCTTCAATAAATATAAACTTTTTCTAATTGGAATTTTGATATTGTTTGGAATTTGGTTCTCAAAAATTGGGATTTTAGTCAGGGCCGAGATTGATTGTCAAAACACCAACCCTAGCGGCTTTTCTGCAGGGGATGCTCAATTCTGTGCCGATCAACTTCAGAATTTAATAAATCTTTATATGCCTGCGCAGACCACCAATAAAAAGAATTTGTCGGCTCTTCAGTCGCAGTTGAATGATATTAATAAAAGAGTTACCGCGTTGACAAAACAAATACAGATTTTGTCTGCAAATATTATAAAGCGCGAGGAAGACATGGCTTATACAAAAGAGATTTTTAATCAAAAAGCTAAAGACCAATATACGTTTTTAAGACTTTATGATCCCATCACTCCATTTCTGTTTGCCGACAGCGCCTCACAGGCTTTTCAAGAAATTACCCTCAGGCAAAGAGCGGCGGATGCAGATAGAATCACGCTTGGACGGTATGCAGACGATTTAATAAAACTTAAAAACGATGAGGATGCTTTGCAAAAAAGCAAAGACTCTCTCGCCGCCTCGCAAAAACAGGTGGCGGCACAAACAAGTTCTCTGGCGGCGGAGGTGGCAAAGGTGGATGCATACCTTGCTTCCCTTTCCGCCAAACAACAGGCTTTCATTGAGGCAAAGTTGGAAAGCTTGGGACTGTCCCGGTCCGCTTACAATATGAAAGGCGGCTGCTCAAGTGACATAAATCCTTTTAAAAGTCCGGGTTTCTCTCCAGCTTTTGCATTTTTCACCTACGGCGTTCCCAACAGGGTTGGCATGAATCAGTTTGGAGCAAAAGGAAGGGCTGAGGCGGGGCAAAGTGCTCAATCAATTCTTTCCGCTTACTACAATGCCGATCTTTCTACCGGTTATAACCAGTCAATTAATATCCGTGTAGTGGGAACAAATGAATTTGGCCAGTCATTTAACGACACTTGGAACATCGACGACTACCTGAAACATCTTTATGAAATGCCGACGGATTTTCCGATGGAGGCTCTAAAGGCGCAAGCCATTGCCGCAAGATCTTATGCATTGTCCTATACAAATAACGGCGGAGGTTCAATTTGCCCAAGTCAGCAGTGCCAGGTGGTTAAAAAGGAATTAAATAATGGCACATGGCAACAGGCGGTAGATGCAACCCGCGGAATGGTTTTAACAAATGGTGGCAGTCCCATTAAAGCCTGGTTTTCTTCAACCCACGGAGGTTATGCTTATACATCCGCAGATATCGGTTGGTCGGCAACCGCTTGGACAAAAAGACTTAGCGATTCAACCGGTGGGGTGGGGAGTTTTGGCGACCTTGCAAACAACGCCTACGATAAAAGTTCGCCGGTTTTTTATTGCGACTGGGGAAGCCGCTCCGCCTACAATAAAACCGCATGGCTTAAGCCGGATGAACTTGCTGATATAGTTAATGCAGTACTTCTTGTAAAGAAAGACGGATCTACAAAATCACATTTGTACCAACCTGATAAGGCAAATCCCGAAGGAACCGATACTTGGGATGCCTCACGGGTGAAAAGTGAACTGTCCAGCCGGGGTGGAACACCCCTTGATAGTGTTAATGACATTTCGGTTGGGGTGGACTTTGGTACAGGTAGGACAACAACAGTCACAGTAGACGGCCAAGCGATAAGCGGGGATGATTTTAAAAACTATTTCAATTTAAGGGCACCGGCAAATATTCAAATAGTCGGCCCTTTGTATAACATCGAGAAGAGATGAGGTATAATTGGGTTTAGAATGCCTGACGTATTTGTTTCCCCAGACGGCGAAAGTCGAGAACCCTCCACCCGTAACCTTTTTTCCGCATTCAATCTTTATCCGACCGATGTCGATTTTGAAACTAAAGATTCTGATGAAAGAATAATCCTAATGCTCAGGCAACACCCGATTGTTAATATTAAATGGATTGCTATTACACTTTTACTTCTTACGGGCCCCACATTCTTAAGTATTTTGGGAGCTTTTTCGCTTCTTCCGGCGGGTTTTCCTCTGGTCATCACATTAGCCTGGTATTTATTTACGAGTGCCTATGCCATCGAGGGATTTTTGAACTGGTATTTCAATGTCTACTTCATAACTGAAATAAGAATCGTTGACATCGTTTTTTACAATTTTATAAATAAAAAGGCTTCGGATGCGGAAGTTACCAAAATTCAGAACGTAAGTTATAACTCGAACGGATTTTTAGGAGCGATGTTTAATTTTGGCGATGTTTTTATTCAAACAGCTGCGGAAGTACCGGAATTTAAATTTAGATCGGTGCCCAATCCCGAGAAAGTTGCAAAAATTTTAGACGATTTTATGGTCAAAGAGAAATAAAATGGGAAACATACTAGCTACCGGTTTAAATGAATTAATTTTGATTAAAGCACTTGCTTTGGTACTTCTGGGGATGTATCTTATCTTTGCCTTTGTGATTACGAGGCAGGTAAAAGTTATGACAGACACTCTACATTTAGGATTTGAAACTCCTGCCAAAGCTTTGTCCTATTTTCATTTGGTTTTCGCGGTTTTAGTTTTTTTGGCTGCCCTGATAATCCTTTAGCCAATGTTGGCAATAACTAGCGCAAAAGTGACGGCTGCCCCAAGCCGGTCCGGGTGGGCACAGGTTCATGAATTTGTGCCGGACGATCCGGAACAATTGCGTATTAGAGGACGGCTTATCGTAGTTATCTCTACCAAGAAAGCGGGAGAAGGAATTGACACGATCGCCTCCGGGAGGGAGATTATTGGCCGGCTTCATGAAGAATACTTTGGGGCGAAAGAGGGAAAACCCTTTGACGCTCTGCGGGACGCCGCGAAAAAAGTGGTCAACGAGTTTGTGCAAAGTTTGGGAGACGTTGAGATTGCCGCCTCCGCGTTTGTTGAAGGGGTTATTTATTCAGTGGCCTCGGGTGGGGCAAAGGTTTTAATTTGCAGAGATGGGGCACTCGCCACGATCCTGGAGAGTAGTGGTGAGGTTATCACCGCTTCCGGCTATCCAAAGGATGGGGATGTAATACTTCTTGCAACCAAAACCTTTTTTCAAAAAGTTTCTATAGAGACGGTTAAAACGGCTCTTACTACCAGAAGTCCCGAGGCGGCAGCGGAAACAATTAGTCCCGTGGTTCACGGAGGGGTGGAAGATGGGAATCTTGGGGCAGTGATTCTGAAATTTGAGACCCAGAAGCCAAACCCAACCGTAAGCCAAAACGCAATACCCCCGATTCTGCCCAAAGATAATCCTGTAAATCTTCTTAAGCAGAAAGCGTCATCTCTACTTAACAAATTTAAAAACAGGATTCCCCAAAGAAGTATATATATAAAATCTGCCATGGGGGATGAGGTTACCTCTCAAAGTAAAAAAATGACTTTTTCGGTTGGGGTTATCTTACTGGTAATACTCATTGTGAGTATAGGATTTGGTATAAGACAAAAGAGCGTCAACGATATGAAGAAAAAATATCAGGGAATTTTATCGGCGGCCCAAGCTGAGGTCGATCAGGCGATTGGCCTTGCCAGTGTCAGTCCGGACAAGTCCAGAGAATTGTTCATGGATAGTGAACAGAAACTGAAACAAATTTTAGCTCTTAAGGTTACGGACCCGAAAGTTGCCGATTTGCAAAAAAAGATAGAAGAAAGCAAGGGAGCCATACTCGGAGAATATGACGGCACCCCAACTCTTTATCTTGATTTAAGCCTGCTTTCATCCGGGTTCACGGGAGATGCGGTTTCGGCTTCGGGAGGGCAGATCTATATTCTTGATAAATCAGGGAAAAGAGTCGTCAGCGTTGCTATCGATACCAAAAAAAGCAAAGTGGTGGCGGGGCCTTCAGTTATCGATAATGCTACTGACCTTGCTTCATATCAGGATAAAGCATTTATTTTAACCGGAGACGGGATCTATCAGGTCGCCCTAGTTAAAACCAAAGTGATAGATAAAACCTGGGTTGGGGACGCTTTAATATCTGCTTTTGCCGGAAATATATATGTGTTGGACAAATCCGGAAATGCCATTTATAGGTATTCTGGTCAGACGGGAGATACATTCGGCACTCAACAAAACTGGCTTTCGGCCTCAACCAAGGCAAATTTTTCCGGTGCTACTGCTTGGGGAATGGATGGAGCAATCTACGTACTTTATCCTAACTCCAAAATTCTAAGGTACAGTCTTGGTTCTCCCCAGAATTTTTCTCTTTCCGGGATCATCCCCGAAATTGGCAGCGTCGACGCAATTTATGCCGATTCGGATAACCAATATATTTATTTATTGGATAAAGCGGGAAAGCGGGTGGTTGTTATCGATAAAAAAGGAAAATACAAGGCTCAATACACTGATGATCAAATTGCCGGGGCAAAAAGCCTGGTTGTTTCCGAATCACAAAAACAAATAATCCTTCTCACAGGGGACAAACTTCTCTCAATCGAGATCAAACACCTCTAGTGTAGAATAAGGTAAGGTGAAAATCTTCAACAAGAAAGCCAGATTTGAATATGAACTGATGGGTGAGGGGGTTGAAGCCGGGATTTCCTTACTTGGAGCCGAGGCTAAATCCGTGCGTGAAGGAAGAGCCGATATTTCCCAATCCGCAGTCAGAGTACTTGGCGATGAAGCCTATCTTATTAATGCCAATATTCCAGCAGCCGGAATTCAAAAGTACGACTCAACACGTATGAGAAAACTGCTTTTGCACAGGGGAGAGATACTTTCTCTAATCACAAAGATGAAGCAGAAAAAGTTGCAAATCGTGCCTGTCCGGGTGTATAATAAAGGCCGTTTAATCAAGCTCTATCTTGAGCTTGGCAAGGCCAAGCGCAAATTTGAAAAGAAAGAAGCTCTTAAGCGAAAGGATATCAAAAGAGATATCGAAACAGCCCTTAAAAATGCTGTTTGAGTTCTAAATGGGGACGATCGGTTTCGACGGAAAGCTCTTTACAATACTGCAAGCCGAGTTTGATTAGTACTCGTAAAACAAGAATCAAAAAATAAAAGCTAGGAATTTATTCCAAGCCCCAGCTGCGAACTTCGCGTTCGTTTAACTGGCATCCTGAGACCTGATTCTCGACCGGATCGACTGGGTGTAAACCATTCGAGATGCTGTTTAGGCTTTAATGATTTAAAGGTTTAAACAAAAGACAAATAAATCTTACCTTGGAATTTCTTGTTGGCTAGACAAGTCCAGGGAAAATTAAAAACCAAATAAGCTTGTAGAAGTGTTGTTTGAAGTATTTTCGGACGCGGGTTCGATTCCCGCCGTCTCCACCAGTGGGACTTCTTGATCTTGTTTTCCCCAAAATCTGCCTCGGATGTGGCCGTGGGGGACGTTATTTATGTGATGATTGCCTGAGCAAACTTAGACTTCTTAAACCTGTCTGTCCGTATTGTGAGCGGCCTTCAATCGACGGATTTACACACACGAAATGCCGCAAGGTTTATGGTTTGGATGGCCTTGCCTCGATTTGGGGCTATGAAGGGGCGATTAAAAAGGCAATTATGGCCTTGAAATATAAATATTCAACAGAGGTCGGGCAGGAATTGGCGATTTCTTTTGTCCGGGAACTCCTGCAAGTTGGGAATCCAATAAAAGGAGTTTTGGTACCTATTCCGATCCACTGGCATAGAGAAAATGTAAGAGGCTTTAATCAATCGGAAGAAATTGGAAATCAGGTGGCAAGGCAGATGGGTTGGGAGTTTAACCCCGACCTGCTGGTTAAGGCTAAACCTACACCTTCCCAGGTTGAATTGTCAGTTGAAAAAAGAAAGCAAAATCTCAAAGGGGTGTTTGCATTAGATTCAAGATTCCAGATTCCCGATTCCGCTATCCTTTTCGACGACGTTTTTACCACGGGCTCCACTCTGAATGAGGCTGCAAAAGTTCTAAAAAGGGCTGGGGTAGGGAAGGTTTGGGGATTAACTATTGCGAGATAATTTGGGTGGTATTTTGATATAATTACGAAGCTGGAGGATATGCCGAGCGGCTAAGGCGAAGGTTTGCTAAACCTTGACCACGAAAGTGGTCGGTGGGTTCGACTCCCTCATCCTCCGCACACGGTGGGTGGGCAGGACGGTAATGCGCGAGTCTTGAAAACTCGTGGGCGCAAGCCCTAACAGGTTCGACCCCTGTACCCACCGCTCTTCTTCGCTTCCCAAAATTCTGGTATACTATGCGTAGTATGGATCCTGCCCACGATCAGAAATCTGAAGATAAAAGCACCTTAAATGATGAACCGCAGGCTGTTGTTGTCAGGCGTGAGCCGGAACGGGATCTGGTAGTTTGGACCGCTCCCGCAAGACCTTTTAAAAGGCGCGACAGGCAGTTTTATGTTACAACTTTTGCCATAGCCGGAATTGTCAGTTTGATCCTTTTTCTGGCTGAAGGAATAATGCCTGTTATATTGATTATTTCCCTGGTATTTTTATACTACGTTCTTTCGACGGTACAGCCGGAAGACATCGAATACAAAATAACCACAAAGGGGATCAAAATCGCGAAAAAGCTGACGGAGTGGCAATACCTGAACCGCTACTGGTTCGCCAAAAGATTTGACAACGAGCTTTTAGTTATAGATACAGTAATGCTGCCGGGGAGAATTGAATTTGTGATAAATTCAGAGATTAAGGACAAACTTAAGAAGGAAATTTCTGCATACATTCCCTACGAAGAGGTTCCTCCAGCCACTCTGGATAAAGTTACGAACTGGTTTGCAGCCAAGTTGCCTGGGAATAAATAAGACTCGTACCCGTAGCTTAATTGGATTAAGCATCAGGTTGCGGACCTGAAGACTGAGAGTCCGAGTCTCTCCGGGTACACAAAAGTTCAATCGCGCATCTTGCGATTCGCGAAACTTTAGTTGAGCGACAAAGCAAGCTAAGCGATATGAAATTAAAATTTCATATTCTGATCGAGGGCACACCAAGGAGGATGGGCAGGACGGTAATGCGTTGGTTTCGAAAACCAATTCTCGAAAGGGATAACAGGTTCGACTCCTGTATCCTCCGCACTAATGATGAATGACATCGAATGATAAACAATAAAAATAATCAGCAAATGGTAATTGGGGGGGCCATAGTTTTTAGGGATAACCGTGGGAAACGCCAATTTTTGCTGGTAAAAACAAAAGAAGATGGCGATTGGGAAATTCCTAAGGTGATTGTGAGAAAAGGTGAATCATCCGTCAGGTCCGTAATCAGGCTTACCGGGGAACAGGGAGGAATGACAACCAGGGTTCTTGAGGAAGTTGGCAGAACCACCGGGACAACCGTTCTTAATGGCAAATCTATGCCTCAAAAATTCTATTACTATCTTCTTCTTCAAAAAGGAGGCACGAGCGATTTAATCGGTTTTGTGGAATTTAAGTGGTTGGAGTATGCGGAAGCAGTGAAAAAAGTAATTCTTAAAAGAGAAAAAGACATGTTTAAGCTTGCTCGGGAGGTTTTAAAACTGTGGGAAAAAACGCACAAAATCAAACAGTATTAAACCGCGAGTTTTCTTCAGGCGGGGTTGTCTTCAGGGACGATGAATGGTTGATAACAAGATCATCTGCAAGCGAACTCTACCCTAAAAAGATATGGAGGCTTCCAAAAGGCTGGATTGATAATATTGCTCCCGAAATTCCCGGGTCAATGGCAAGCGGGAAGGTCAGAGCCGATGAAGAGTCATTACAAAAAGCTGCCATGCGGGAGGTAGAAGAAGAAGGTGGCGTTGAAGCTAAAATTGTTAAAAAAATCGGGACGGAAAAATATTTCTATAATGCGCCGGATAAAGGCAGAATACTAAAATTTGTTACATTTTACTTAATGGAATACACCGGTGATTTGCCGGAAGGATATGACGAAGAAACGTCTGAGATTGCCTGGCTGCCGTTTGAAAAGGCTTACAAGAAACTTTCTTTTTCGGGTGAAAAACAGATTCTTAAAAAAGCAAAAGAACTTCTGGCCCCCGTAGCTTAATGGATAGAGTTGAAGATTCCGGATCTTTAGGTAGGTGTTCGAATCACCTCGGGGGCACTGGGCGGAGAGGGAGGGATTCGAACCCTCGGTAACCTTGCGGTTACACATCTTCTCCAAAGATGCGCACTAGACCGCTATGCGACCTCTCCATTCATGCCTATTATATCAGCCTTTTATGCTAAAATCTTTCAATGAGAATAATTTTTCTTAACTCCTGGTTTGGGAAAGCCGGAAAACCGTTTTTTGATTTCATAAAAGATGAATCCTCAAAAACGGATATTTTTTGTTTTATGGAGTTTTTTCCTGGTCTTTCCACTGAGGTATCCAAAATATTGAAAAATTACAATCGTTTTGTTGAAAAAGGTGCAATTTATAAGCCGATGAAAAATTTCGATTGCCAAGTTATCTTTACAGGAAAAAATCTGGAGATTTTATCTTCCGGCAGACTCGATCTTTATAAAAATTCGCCTGTAACAACAGGCTTTGCCTCCTATGTTATTGTTAAAAAGGATGGGAGAAATATCAATGTAGTAAATGTTCACGGGAAATCCATACCCGGACACAAAGTGGATACCCCTGCAAGAATTAAACAATCAAAAACAATAATTGAATTTCTAAAAGATAAAAATGGTCTCAAAATAATCGGGGGAGACTTTAATTTAATGCCTGACACAAAAAGTGTGGGAATGATTGAGAAGGCAGGATATAGAAATCTAATCAGAGATTTTAACATCCAAGAAACCAGAAATCGTCTGAGTTGGGAGCAATTTCCAAACAATGAAAAACAGCATTTTGCCGACTATGTTTTTGTCTCGAAAGACGTAAAGGTTAACAAATTTGAGGTCCCATACAACGAAATTTCGGACCATTTGCCTCAAATTTTGGATTTTGAGATATAATCAGCTTGGAATGGACAATCAGATAGACGAGGTAAAGAGCCGGACGGATATAGTCTCAATCATCGGGGAAAGGATTGAGCTTAAAAAAGCCGGCAGAAATTTTAAAGCTTCTTGTCCTTTCCACGGAGAAAAAACACCTTCTTTTATGGTCTCACCGGAACTAGCGATTTTTAAATGCTTTGGCTGCGGGGAAGCGGGGGATGTTTTTGCATTCCTCGAGAAATACGAAGGAATGGAATTTGGAGAGGCTTTAAGGTTCCTTGCCGACAGAGCCGGAGTTAGACTTAAAAGGACGGAATTTGGAGCATCTTCAGAAAAGGAAAAACTCATAGAAATTAATACGCAAGTGGTACGTTTTTATAATTATTTACTCCTTGAACATCCGGTTGGAGCAAAAGCTCTCGAATATTTGGAGAAACAAAGAGGTTTAAAAAAAGAGACGATTGAGGAGTTTAAATTGGGTTTTTCACCCGAAAGTTCTTACGCCCTTAAGAGGTTTCTTATTGACAAGAAAAAGTTTACCCTGAGCGAAGTCGAACGGGCAGGGATAGGAATTCCCCGGGGACAAAATCTTTACGACAGGTTTAACGGCAGAGTCATTTTTCCGCTCTTTGACCACAGGGGCAACCCCATCGGTTTTGCCGGAAGGGTTTTGCCTTGGGACAAACGGGAAACGGGAAAGTATATAAATTCTCCGGAAACCCCGCTATATCATAAAAGCAGCGTTCTTTACGGGTTGAATCTAACACGGGGATTTATCAAAAAGAAAAAAGTAGCAATTGTTGTTGAGGGGGAACTCGACTTAATTTCCTCCTGGCAGGCCGGAATAAAAAATATTGTTGCGATTAAGGGCTCGGCACTTACCGAGGAGCAGGTTAAACTGCTTTCGCGTTTTGCACCGAAGTTTATCCTGGCGCTCGATAGTGATTTTGCGGGGGATGCAGCTTCCCGTCGTGGAATTAAAGTTGCAAGCGATATCGGAGTTGAAGTAAAAGTCGCAAAGATTACCGGATATAAAGATCCGGATGATGCCGCAAGGGGGAATATTGAAAGCTATAAAAAAGATCTGATCGGGGCGGAGGGAGTATATGATTATTTTATCGACTCGATTTTTTCCAGAGTCAACTCCGAAAGCGGTGCCGGAAAATCCAAAATTTCAAAGGAGATAATTCCGATTTTGGCAGAAATCGGGGATAAAATTGTTCAGTCACATTATGCAAACATTATAGCCAGAAAACTTGGAGTGCCGCTTGAAGCCGTTTTAGAAGAGCTTGCCAAAATTTTCGACAAAAGTACTACTGGCCAAGAAACCCCTTCTTCGTTCAAAGACACCAAAGGACAAGCCAGGAGGGAACTACTTGAGGAGAGGTTTTTAACATTGGCTTTTCAATCTGATCCAAAAATACTTATTTCTAAGGAGTCCGCCGGTCTTATTACCATGCCTTTAAATAAAAGACTTGTGGAAGAATATGCCAAATTTGATCCCGGCAAGGGATTTAATGTGACGGAATTTGGAGCCGCCCTGCCTGCGGAACTTTTTCAGGGATTTGCGAAGATGGTTTTAAGCGACAACCAGAATTTATTGGAAAACCCTGACGAATTTAAAAGGGAGTTGGATTTAGTCAGAAAAGAGCTTAAAATACATACTGTAAAAGAAAAATTAAAGCTTTTGGCCTCTCGAATGCGGGAGACGGAAGAAAAAGGAGAAGCGGACAAGCTTCGTAGTGTCCAAAATGAATTTAATAAACTCGCCAAATCACTTTCCGGTTATGAAGAAGAGGACGGAGGAGGAGTAATTCTAAACGAAGAGTAATTAAATGGTTACGATTTCGTACTTTGCCAACATCAGGATGTTGGCAAACAAGGTATGATAGAGTAATCATTTGCAAGGCAAATGATACGAAAACCAGTACTCGATTTAATAAAAAAAGGACGTGACCAGGGATTTCTCACCCAGGAGGAAATAATGGAGGTGTTCCCTGACGCCGAAGAAAGAGTACCCGAGCTCGATGACTTTTATGAAAAGCTTTTGGGCGAGGGAATTGATGTTTTTGAATCAGTAACTCCCGGGGAAATTGAAAGCGACGAAAAGGCCAAAGAAAAACTGGACCGTGAGATTGAACTTCTGACAAAACTTGAGGGAATTGAATCCACAGACCCCGTCAGGCAATATCTTAGAGAAATCGGTAGGGTTCCGCTACTTCTCGCCGAGGATGAAGTCGAACTTGCCAAAAGATATGAAAAGGCCGACAAAAAAGCAAAGGACAAACTTACTGAGAGCAACTTAAGGCTGGTTGTTTCCATTGCCAAGAAATACATTGGCCGCGGTCTTTCACTTCTCGATTTAATCCAGGAAGGTAATCAAGGCCTAATACGTGCTGTTGAAAAGTATGACTGGAGAAAAGGATACAAGTTTTCA
>JBGPAU010000021.1:0-8877 GCA_041480845.1 Patescibacteria group bacterium
AATAAGGCCTTCCGGCTGGAAAAATTGAGCCTCATCTATACCTACAACATGTATCTTTTTATTTCCACGTTCAACCTTTAAAACTACCTCTAATATTTTCTGTGGAGATTTAGCGTCTACGGGATATGCATTTATTTTCTTACCGGAATGGGTAACAATTTGGACAGGGTCATATCTGGTATCTATATCCGGCTTAATCATTATGGAGGTTTTTAAAACTGCCTCGAGACTTTCAATTTGGTCTATGAGCTCCCCAGTCTTCCCTGAAAACATGGGCCCATAAATTGCTGTAAGTTCTCCTTTTCTTTCAGGCATATTAAGTGGATGCCTCTTTGTCTAATTTCTCTTTGGCCAATTTTTCTTTGGCTTTTTCAAACTGTTTCATTATTAACGGATCATCCGTTCTTGCCACTCTTTTTTCATATGGCATATTCTCCACCTGAGAAAGAAAGAAGGGTATATCATTTTTTCTTTGATAGGAACCGTATATATGAAAGCTGTCCATCATTCCCACATATCTTCCCACTCCGACTTCTTTCCCCATTCTTTTTCCGATTTCCCCGGCAATTACTTTTTGAAGATCGGTCAATGCAAATGTGTTCATAAATGCAGCTTTGAGGGCGTCGTTGCTCCTCCAATGGGTGTTCATTTCCAGAAGATATCCGCCTTCGTTTTTTGCCAATCTGCACCAAATCCGTTGTAAACAAGGAGGTTCGGGATTAGGCTGGTCAAGTTGGGGTACCCAGGTTATTGCTTGTGCCCTCCTTGAATATGGAGTTTCCGCAAGCTTGGCCATTAGCTTATCAACCTGGTCAACATTGGGCAGTTCTAACTTATTACCATTTAAAATCTCATCCCAGCCGTAAAGACCGGGCCAGTTAAAAAGACGGTCGTGGTAAGAATATGTCCATCCGTGTCCTTTCCTGTTGACCTTAGAAAGATCATGAACTCCATCAACAACTTCAGCAACATAAATGCCCAAATCTTCAAAACTAACGGGAAGCGACCTGTGAATTCTTGGTTCCGCAAACGGTTTTGCAACAGTCATCATCATGCTGACGTCGCGGCTTTCGGGGTCTACATCCTGATCATATTCCGTGGGGATGTGAGCACCGAATTCGTAAGTTGCCAAAACCGCGTCTTCCCAAGCCTCCGGAAGAGACTTTCCCCACACCGCAACAGAAGGAATTTCGTTTGATGCAAGAACTTCTACAGGTAGCGAAAAAGCTTTTCCTTCAAGGTGTTGCCTGATAAATTCACTCGACATTTGTCACACTTTTTAGCAGTAAGGTAAGTACCCTGTCAATACGCAAAGAATTATGGAGTTTGCTCAACGGGTTGTGTGTCTTTTGGTGCTTTGGGGTTTCTCCAGCTCGCCCATTTGCAATCAGGGTAGCGGGAACAGCCAAAAAACTTCCGGCCTTTCCCGGTCTTTTTAATAATTACATCTCCAGTTTTGCATTCAGGGCACTTCATTCCGACTTTTTCCAAATACTTCTCCGTATGTTTGCACTCGGGGAAGCGTGAACAGGAAATAAATTTACCAAACCTTCCGGTCCGAATAACAAGTTCGCCGCCTTCACAATCGGGACACTTTCTCCCAAGTTTTTCAACTTCGATCTTTACCCTTTTTGCATTTTTCTCAACACTCCCCAGTTTTTTGGCAAATGGTCCGTAAAATGTTTTAATTGCCTTAACCCAAAGCAATTTCCCGTCGGCAACTTTATCTAAACTGTCCTCCATTTCGGCTGTAAAGGCATATTCAAAAACGTCGGGAAAGTTTTCAATCAAAAAATCATTTACAGCTTTGCCTATCGAGGTCGGGGAAAATTTACCTTCGTTTTTTTCAACATAATTTCTGATTTGAATTGTTGAAATCGTGGGTGCATAAGTTGAGGGGCGTCCTATTCCAAGCTTTTCCAGAGTTTTGATCAGTGAAGCCTCGTTATACCTTGCGGGGGCTAAAGTGAACTTTTGTTCGCTCCAATTTTTTATCAGATCTAATCTGTCGCCAATCGAAACCTCGGGAAGAACTACCGCCCCTTCGGCGTCAAGTTTAGCCGGAATAACGCGTCTCCAACCGTCAAATTTCATTATCTGTCCGGATGCACGAAGCAAATAACTCCCCGCGGAAACATCTATTATTGTTTCATCGTAAACCGAAGCCGTCATCTGACAGGCGACAAATCTTGCCCAAATCAATTTATAAAGTGTTTCTTCATCCCTCGCCCATCTGTCATCTGAAACATCAAATTTATGGTTTATATTAGTCGGACGAATGGCCTCATGTGCTTCCTGGGCAACTTTTGACTGAGTTTTATATAACTTCGGGGCCGAGGGCAAATATTTTTCCCCAAATTCTTTTTCTATATATTTCCGGAGGGTTGTTACGGCTGGAATTGAAAGATTAAAAGAATCGGTTCTGTGATAGGTGATAAGACCTTCTTCATAAAGTTTTTGGGCAATAGACATTGTACGCTTCGAAGACCATCCGAAAATTCGGGCAGCCGCCTGGGTCATTGTTGAGGTTGTAAACGGAGGATAGGAGCTTTTAATAACCTCTCTTTTTCTTACATCGGCAACGATGTATTTAGCTTTCCCAAGTTCAGCTGTTATTTTTTCTGCAGCTTCTTTATTTTTTACATCCTGATTTATTAGCTGAACCGTAAATTCTTTTTGGTTTTTTAATTCTTTAACCGTTGAGAAAATTTCCCAGTATTCTTCCGATTTAAAGGCCTCAATTTCGCGTTCTTTTTCAACAATTAGCCGGACCACCACCGATTGGACGCGTCCTGCAGAAAGACCTCTCCTAACTTTCTTCCAGAGAAGCGGAGAAAGTTTGTAGCCGACAAGTCTGTCCAAAACGCGTCTCGCAATTTGCGCATCTACCAGATTTTTATCTATCTCACGGGGACTTCCTATCGCTTCCTCAACCGCCTCCTTCGTAATTTCATGAAAAGCTACACGTTTTGTTTTTGCGCTCGCTCTCAGAATCTCCGAGACATGCTGGGCAATTGCTTCCCCTTCACGGTCAGGATCTGTCGCCAGATAAATTATTTTTGCTTTTTTCCCTTCCGACTTAATTTTTTTAATTGTGTCGAGGTTTCTCGGCACTTCCACCAATTCCGGCTTGAAATCGTGTTCAATGTCTATCCCAAGCTGGCTTTTCGGGAGATCTTTAACATGTCCCATTGTGGCTTCCACATCATATTTGTCCCCGAGAAATTTCCCGAGGGTTCGTGCTTTTGTTGGCGATTCTACAATTATGAGATTCATGCTATATTTTTCTGTACATTCCTTTTCCCAAATTTCTTACTAATCCTTTCATTTCCATGATTGTCAGTCTAGCAGAAATTTCGGCAGTTTTGCACTTTGATATTCTAACAAGCTCGTCAAGATGCAGGGCTTCATTCTCCAAAATTTCCAGTAACACCCTCTCCTGGGGGCTGTCGGGAGCGATCCTTTTGATTTTTTCCTTATCCACTTTTACCTGCATATCAAGCTCCCATAAGATATCTTTTGTCTCAGTAGCAATTTTTGCCCCGTTTTTTAGTAAAAATAGCGGTGCTTTCGAAAGAGGAGATGTAATTTGACCGGGAACCGCAAACACCGTTTTCCCTTGTTCAGCCGCATGAGCCGCTGTAAGGAGAGTGCCGCTTTTTTCAGCACCTTCGATAACAATAATGGCAGAGGATAGACCCGAGATAATTCTATTCCTTGAGGCAAAATTTTCGGGAAGGGCAGGATGGCCCAACGGATACTCACTGATGAGAGCCCTTTTGCTTTGATTATTGCTTGGGCTAATCCAACGTTTTCGGGGGGTAGATGGAATCTAACCCGTTTCCCAAAACTGCAACGGTTCTGCCTCCTGCAGCCAAACATGCACGATGGGCAAATGTATCAACACCGCGGGCCAGTCCGGAAATAATAGTGACACCAAAACTAGCAAGCTCCCCCGAAAATCTTTCGGTAACCTCCCGTCCGTATGATGTCATTTGCCGACTGCCTACAATTGCCACCGAATTTGCTTCCAAACTATTTAGAGTCCCTTTGTAATATAAAACCGAGGGAGCCCCGTCCAATCCTTTCAAACTCCGCGGATAATCTTTATCCAAAACTGTCACAACCCCGATTTTTAAATCGGATAACCGCTTGAAATATTTTTCAATATCAAAGTTTTTTCTAAAAACATCAAAGGCAAAAACTTTTTCTTCCGGCAAACCGATTTCAGTTAATTCCTCTTTGGAGCACTTCCAGATAATTTTGGCTTTTTTAAAATATGACAAAAGAAGCTTAACCCTGGCAGGTCCGAAGTAATTAAAAGCATAAATGGCAGTTAAAAATTGGCTCTCGGTCATCACAAGTAACTATACTAATATTTCTAAATCATGTATATGAAGTTATTAATTACTTTGCGATGCAAAGTAATAATCTGCAATTTTTCTGGCAATAGGGCCGGCAACGGATGAACCCTCACCGCCTCTTTCGATGAGAACAGTGGTCACTATCTGAGGACTTTCTGCCGGTGCAAAAAAAGTAAACCAGGCGTGCGGGATTCCGTCTGTTCCAATCTCTGCCGTTCCTGTTTTACAGGCAACGGTTGTCCCGCCGTGTTTTTGGGAAAAATCAAAAAAAGTGAATGCTGTACCCCCTTGCAAACACGCCGCCTCCATTCCTTGTTTTATTAAATTTACATTACCCCCGGCGACATTAACAGTTCTGCAATTTTGACTACTATCCATATTAAATCTGGGTTTGCAAATTTTACCGCCCATGGCAATTGCCGAAATATAATTATTTATTTCTATCGGAGTAACAGAAATGTCCCCCTGACCGATTGCCATGTGGTAAGTGTTTCCCAAAAACCAAGACTCCCCCCTTACCTCCTTTTTCCATTCGGGAGTTGGAATAAGTCCTTCTACTTCCCCCGGAATATCAATTCCGGTAAGGCTATCTAAACCAAAACTTTTGGCCCATTTGGCAACTCCCTCAGGCCCGACCATCTGTCCTATCGTATAAAAAAAGGTATCAGTAGAACGGGCAATCGCTTTTACCAAATCAACTGACCCCTCTGTTCTCCCATACTGCGTAAAATACCAGTTGGAATAAGAATAATTATTAACTGTTATCACACCCTGATCGGTATAACGGAAATTTTTATCGATTGCGCCGGTCTGTAAAGCCGCAAGGGCAACAATCGGTTTAAAAACCGATCCCGGGTGATACGTGCCGCTTATAACTCTGTTAAAAAAGGGTAAACCCGCATCTTTAAGTAAACTGCCGATTTCCTGGCTGTTGCCTTTATTAATCAAAATATTCGGATCAAAACTCGGGTAGGAATAAAAAGCCAAGATTTGACCGGTTGCATCGGTAACAATTGCTGCTCCTTTTTTCCCATTCATAGCCGATGCCACTTCCAACTGTAGACCGTAATCGGTGGTCGTTTTTAAATCGCGTCCGGGGATTGGTTCACGTCTTCCCAGAATTCTAATCCCGGTACCCGTTGCACTGACTTCAACAAGCTCTTCTCCGGGACTCCCTTCTAAACTGCACTCATACGTCTGTTCCAAACCGGTTTTACCAATTAATGCGTCCAGTGCTCTTGGACCTTTTTCCGGGCAGCCGGGATTAATCTTGCCCATTTCGGAGTCGCCAACTTGGGCTAAATACCCTAGCGCGTGGGAAAATTTATCTCCCATCGGGTAAACCCTTTTGTAATCTGTAACAAATTCCTCCGCTACCGCACCTGTTAGATCGTCTGTTATTTTAAAACTTCCATCCGGTGCAAATTTAACTCTTTTTTTAATTTCAACATTTGTTGCCAGCTCTTCCCCCCCGCGAGCTAAAATTCTGCCCCGGGGTGCAGGTATAACAACATGGCGGATTCTATTTCCTTGGGATAAGTCTTGATAATATTTACCCTTAATAATCTGAACTTCAATAAGCTTTGCAAAAAGAATCAAAAAAAGAAGAATCAGAGTCCCTCTTAAATACCAGGAAAGCCAAGACTCCAATTTGGCTACCGATAAAGAATCCATAACTTGAATTATAGTCCCTTTGTCACCCTCATCTTTTTTAGAAGTCCGTTATCCTCCAAACAAATTCCGCAACCCCTGACAACACAAGTTAATGGATCCTCAGCAATCCAAACAGGCATTTTGGTAGCCTCCGAAATTACTTTATCAATACCGGAAATTAAAGACCCCCCACCCGCAAGTGTAATTCCCCGCTCCATTATATCGCCGGTCAGTTCGGGAGGAATTTCCTCAAGAGTATCTACAATATTTCCAACTATTTCCTGAATAATAGGGCTTAGTGCCTCCTGAATTTCGCCGCTTGTGAGTTTAATCGACTTGGGAAGCCCCACCTCAAGATCCCTGCCGCGGACAACCGCAAATTTATCGGCTGCACCGGTTCTTTCCTTTGGTGAACCTGCCGATCCTATTCCGATTTTAACCGCCTCAGCAGTGGGCTGCCCCAAAAGAAGCGAGTATTTAAGCCTTACATAATTAATTATTGCCTCATCCATTTCGTCTCCGGCAATACGGATGCTTCTACCAAGTACAATCCCACCAAGTGAAATTATTGCCATTTCACTTGTTCCTCCACCGATGTCAACTATAAAAATTCCTTCAGGCCCCTCGATCGGAAGACGCGCCCCGATTGCGGCAGCCATCGGTTCTTCTATCAAATTCGCCTCCCGGCCACCTGCGTCGAGCGCCGCGTCCGCCACGGCTCTTCTTTCAACCTCGGTTACACCCGAGGGAATTCCGATTACAACTCTGGGACGCGGAATTTTTGGCATTGAACTTCCCGATTCGTGAATTTTTTTAATGTAGTAAGCCAGCATTGCGGCCGTAGCATCAAAGTCCGCAATAACGCCATCCCGCAAGGGGCGGATCACTTCGATTGTCGCAGGAGCCCGGCCTGTCATTTTCTTTGCAGAAGCTCCTATTGCCAGTATTTCTTTTGATTTCTTATGCCGGGCCACCGCCGAAGGTTCGCGAATTACAATACCTTTGCCCCGAACATAAACTAAGGTATTGGCTGTACCCAAATCAATGCCAACGTCGTGAGAGAAAAGTCCTAGGAATCTGTCAATGGGATTAATAAATCGCATTTGTATATGTTGCATCAGGAGTATAACTATTTAAAGAAAACTTGCAAAGGGTTTTTGGCAAAAATCTTTGTGCTACAATCGATAGTTGTGAAGACATTCGAAAAAATAATTTTCTGGCAATTTTCCCTTCTTCTTTTTTTGGTTCCATTAATTTTGTGGCCTTTTACTTCTGAAGTTTTTGAATTCAACAAGATGGTTTTGGTTTACATTCTGACAATTTTGACAGCAAGTACTTGGGTAATTAACATGATTGTAGAAAAGAAGTTTATATTCCGTCGCACAATATTGGATATTCCTCTTTTGGTATTTCTTGGGTCACAACTTTTTTCCACATTATTATCCATCGATCCGGGAACCTCGTGGTTTGGATATTATTCAAGATTCAACGGCGGAATGTTTTCCATTATCTCCTACTGCCTGCTCTATTGGGGCTTCGTAACCTATTTCGATACCAAAAGGGCTATCAAATTAATTTACGTGACTTTCGTTTCAGCAACCATCGTTTCTGCTTTTGGAGTAATGGAGCATTTCGGAATTGACAAAAAAATCTGGGTTCAGGACGTGCAATCCAGAATCTTCTCAACCCTCGGGCAACCAAACTGGCTGGCATCATGGCTTATTGGATTAATGCCGATCGTGTGGGCTTTTATGCTTAACACAAAACAAAATCTGAAATCCAAAAGTTTTTGGGTATATTTTTCTTTGTCCGTATTACTTTTCTGGACATTGATTTTTACAAAATCCAGATCCGGCATAGCCGGGTTTGGGGTTATGTATTTAGTGTTCTGGATCGGCTATTTTTGGACAAACAAAAGCGAATTGAAAAAATATTTGATCCCGTTTATCATAATCAGTTCCTCACTTTTTATCATTTGTCTAATCTCCGGAACTCAATTCACGCCGAGTATCGGTAAAATATTTAGCAAATCTACAAGTACTCAAGTACCGGTAGCGCCATCCGGAGGAACGGCTCTTGAAACCGGTGGTACCGAGTCCAGCGCAATAAGAAAAATTGTTTGGAAAGGAGCAGTCCAGGTTTGGCTCCACTATCCCATATTCGGCACCGGAGTGGAAACTTTTGCATATTCATATTACTTATACCGCCCCGCGGAACACAATTCGACATCCGAGTGGGATTTTATTTATAACAAGGCCCATAACGAATATCTTAATTTCGCGGCAAATAGTGGCACGGTCGGAATTTTAGCTTATCTAATCTTGATTGGTTTTTCGATATTCCTAATACTCAAACTCAAAAATCAAAACCCGGAATTTAACAACATCCCAAATTTGAAATTTGCACTTTTAGCCGGCTACGCCAGTCTTCTATTCACTAATTTCTTCGGCTTCTCTGTCGTTCCGACCCAACTGGAGTTTTTCCTATTCCCCGCGATTGCGTTAGCATTTACGAAAAATGAAGAAGTAAAAGCAAAAAGAGAAAATCTTTCGGTATCAAACACCCCAAAGGCTGCCGTCGGCACGGTTTTACTTTTTGCCTCTTATCTAATATTCCTTACCTGCCGCTACTGGTATGCCGATTATCTTTACGCCTCAGGTAAGGGCTACAACTCTATAAATAAACCCGACGTTGCAACAAAGTACTTAGTGCAGGCAATAAATCTGGAGCCGAATCAGCCCCTTTACCATAGCGAGGTTTCGTCCTCTTATGCACGCATAGCTGTTGCCTTCAATCAGCAAAAACAGGTAGATCAGGTAACCCAATTTTCCAATTTGGCTATTGCCGAAATCAACAAGGC
>JBGPAU010000022.1:0-8542 GCA_041480845.1 Patescibacteria group bacterium
CCTACTTGTTAAAAAAATCAAAGACGTACCGCCCGAGAGCCGGAAAACTTTCGGAATTACACTTAACGAAAGTAAGAACGCGATTGAAAATCTTCTAAGCGACAAAAAGCATGCTCTTGTTAAAAGTCTCTCGGAAAAGCGCGACTGGTTTGATCTAACCATGCCGGGAATTAAATCCAACCTCGGGCATCTTCACCCTTTAACGCAGGTACTTTCCGAGGTTAATAAAATATTCAACTACCTCGGTTACCAAGTTGCGGATGGCCCTGAAATAGAATCCGATTATTATAATTTTGAGGCCTTAAATATCCCTAAAGACCACCCTTCGCGTGACACCCAAATGACTTTCTATGTAGAAGGGGGGCGGATTTTAAGAACCCAAACGTCCTCTATGCAAGGGAGAGTGATGGAGCTTTCAAAGCCTCCGTTTCGCGTTTTGGTTCCCGGCAGAAATTTCCGGTATGAACAGGTAGACGCCTCCCACGGGTTTGAATTCTGGCAAGTTGAAGGATTTGTGGTCGATGAAAACATTCATTTAACCGACCTTTTCGGAACAATCAGTTATGTGTTGAGGGAGCTTTTCGGAAAAGAAACAAAAATACGCTTTGCTACAACCAACTTTCCGTTTGTTGAGCCTGGGGTTGATACCTATTTGCAGTGCACGATCTGCAAAGGAAAGGGGTGTTCTTTCTGTAAAGGAACGGGCTGGAGTGAAATAATGCCCGCCGGCATGATCCACCCGAATGTGCTTAAAACCGCGGGGATCGATGCCAAAAAATGGAATGGGTTTGCCTTCGCCATCGGACTTTCCAGAATTGTTAATCTGCGCTATCAAATCAAAGATTTAAGAACTTTAACGACCCCGGACATGCGAATCCTGAGTCAATTTTAAAATGTTAATACCGATCAGTTGGCTTAAAGAATATGTAGAGATCAGCTTACCCCTGAAGGAATTGATGTGGAAAATGACGGAGGCAGGGCTTACCTGCGAGTCAATCCAAAAAGAAGGAAGTGAAGCCATATTGGATGTGGAGGTAACCGCCAATAGACCCGATTGGATGAGCATTATCGGAATGGCCAGAGAAGTGGCCGCAATTCAGGGAATAAAAATCAGGCAACCTGTCATTAAGGATTTGCCTCCCCAAACAACCAAATTCCCGATTGATCTGGTTCCTAATTACAACCTCTTCGGGCGCTGGACCGGAATTGTTATAAAAGGCGTTGAAATTAAACAATCTCCGAAATGGCTCCAAGAGCGCATAATTTTGATGGGACACACTCCGATCAATAACATCATCGACATCACCAATTACGTTATGTATGAGCTGGGTATTCCCATGCACGCCTTTGACTATGATGAAATTTACGGGCAAATAATGACTGTAAAGTTGTCAAAGGGCGGCGAGAAATTTACATCCGTTGACAACCTTGAATACACTCTGCCGAAAAATGCAATTATAATCAACGATTCCGAGCGCCTGATTGACTTGGCGGGAATAAAGGGAGGATTTAACTCCGGTATCAAAGAAACTACCAAGAACATATTTCTCCACGTAACCATTGATAATCCCGTTTTTGTAAGGAGAACTTCACAAGCAATGGGTCTTAGAAGCGACGCTTCGGCAATTTATGAACGCGGTCCCGATAAAGGAGGAACCGTAAGAAGTCTAACCAGAGCGGTCAATTTAATATTAAATCTTGCGGGAGGCGAGATAGCATCAAAACTGATCGACATTAAAAAAGAGAAATATGAACCGAAAAATCTTTTTGTAAGTTTTGCCAAACTTGAAAAAGTGCTGGGAATTAAAATCCCCGATAGCGACGTCGTTCAAATTTTGGCACGGTTAAATTTGTCGCCGAAAAAATCAAAGCTGGGAACTGCCTGTACTGTTCCAACTTATAGAGGCGATATACAAATTGAGGAGGATCTTATTGAAGAGGTTGCCCGTCTTTACGGCTACAATAAATTCCCTACGACAATGCCGACAGGCAAAGTCAGCGACAAAAAAATTCCTTATTTCTTTGACGACAGCCTTATTCTTAACATCAAAAATCTTTTGACGTCCTGCGGTTACTCGGAAGCTAAAAATATGTCTTTAATATCTGAAGATTTAATAACAAAATTCGGCATGAATCCGGCCAAACATTTCAGAATTGAAAATCCCGTAAGCGCGGAGTATGAATACATGCGGACGTCGCTTGTTCCAAGCCTTGTATCCGCCATCAAAATAAATTCCGGCGAAAATCTTAAACTTTTCGAAGTTGATAGGGTTTATCTTAAAATAGGCAAGGAGCCGGTAGAGAAATATAAAGTTGCCGGGATCTGTCTTGGAAATAATTTTAGGGATTTCAAGACGGCAATCGAGCTTATTCTTTCGAAATTAAATATCGAAGGCTATTCCATTGAGTTTGAAGTTGATAAATCTTATTTACATCAATCAAATTCAGGAGCAATTAAACTTGGCAGTTCTTCCGTCGGTGAGTTCGGAGAAATAAACCCGATTGTGCTTGGAGCCCTGGAAATTTCCGAAGAAGTTTACTGCTTCGAAATGGATGTGGAAACCTTAGAAAAGTTGACAAAAACCAAAACTTTTTCATCCGTTCCATTAAATCCCGCACAAATTGAGGACGTAACATTGACTTTTCCTCCAAAAACAAGAATCGGCGAGGTACTGAAATTAATAGTTAATAATTCAAAATTAATAATTAACGCCGAATTGAAAGATATCTACAAAGATTCCTACACATTCAGAATTTGGTATCAGGACCCGGAGAAAACTTTAACAAATGAAGAGGTCGAAAAGATTAGAAAATCTGTACTGGAGACAATTAAATTAAAGTTTGGAGGAATACTTAAAAATTAAAGTTTCCATCTGCTTTTGCCTCTAACTGCCATGTCAATTGTTTCCAATAGAGGATGGTTGGAGTCTTCGAATTCAGAATAACCGGTAGCTTTATCCAGGGCATCAAATATTCGTTTGGCTTTAACTTTCTTGCCTGACTCCAATAAGATTTGGGCTCTGAAATATCCTCTTAAGAACTTTTCGCATTCTGCCACAGCGTCAGCGGGCAGAAACGAACTCATCTCCCCCCAATCGTGGACTCTGCCAATTCTATCTTCGGGAACAATGTTACGGCTGATAATTTCTGGTGCCATATCTAAGTCAGAGGATTATAACACACTGTCAAGGGGTGGATGACGGGGAGGGGGAAGGTGAGGGAGCCGGGGTAGATATCGGTCCTCCGACAGCAATCGTAATGGTTCTTTCCGAAGTGTGATTTGCCGCATCCATTCCTTTCGCCTTCAAAATATGATTACCGTTTGTTAACGGACCTGTAAGAGGGCAGCTGTAATTATTAGCTCCGCTATTAAATGTACATATTGTGGTATTGTCCAATAGCAATTCCGCTTGAGTTATGGCCGAGCTTGAATTTACGGTAAAAGTGACCGTAAACGTCGACGGTAAATTGGAATCTTGGTCGTGAGGGGATGTAATATCTACATTTAAAGGATTTGATGTTCCGCAATAATCTGTCGGCGGATGATACTTAGGGTCAGTCTGTCCCCCAAGCCAATTATTTATCCCTTCCTGCCATTTATTGATCCCGCCGGGAGCGGCCGTCGGGTCATTTTCCGTAAAGCGGAAAAATTCTTTATAATCAAAACTATTGCCGGCAATATCGCTCGGGGTAGCCAATTTTCCATCGGTCTTGCAAACTTTCAAAAGAACATGAATAGGGTCGGCTAATGCCGGTTCAGTTCCCTTAATAAAATACTCGGTCCGGCTTGGAAAATTATCATGTGCTCCATAACCGGAAACGGTGTCAACACTTTGTTGGTTAATTCCCGCCGGAACATCAAACTTTACAGTAGGTTTACCTTTGAGGGATGCAGAAATTATTCTTCGCCAAATAGGGGACGCTCCGGAAACCCCCGAAGCTACATTAAGCATTTGGGAATTGTCGTTATTGCCGACCCAAACTCCAACCATAGCCGTTGCATTTCCTCCGATTGTCCAGTTGTCCCTCTTATCGTTGGTCGTACCGGTTTTGACCATTACGTCAGGCACATTAAGAAGAGAATTGAGCCCGAAAACGTCTTTTCTGGCATTATTATCCGAAAGAATGGAATCGATCAAAAATGCCGCTTCTTCTGTAAGAACTCTGTTTCCTTTTTGGGGCTTATTTTCCTCCAAAACTTTTCCGTTAAGATCGGTTACTTTCAGAATTGCAATCGGGTCCACTCTAAAACCTTTATTTACGAATGCAGAGTAGGCATCAGCCATATCGAGAAGGCGCACTTCTCCTCCACCCAAGGTTAGGGATAAGCCAACTCTTTTGAGAGTCTCTGTGGTAGGAGGAAGAGTGGTAAGCCCCATATCGGTTGCGGTAGTAAGAACATCTTTTATACCTATCATGGCCAGCATTTTAACTGCAGCCATATTAATCGAATTACCCAGTGCATACCTCACCTGAAGGGGTCCCCTATATTTCCCGTCGTAATTAACAGGGTTATAATCCGGCTGTCCTATCCCTCCGGGAAAAGTTGTCGGAACGTCCATCAGAAGTGTTGAGGGTGTAAACCCTTTTTTGAATGCCGTAACGTAAGTAAAAGGCTTAAAGGAGCTTCCCGGCTGCCTAAGAGAAGTGGTAACGTTAACCTGTCCGTCATAATCAGTTGCCAAAAAATTCTTGGACCCGACCATCGCTAATATTTCTCCAGTTTCGGGTGCTATTACTACAGCGGCTCCGTTTGTAATATGCTGCTTTTCGACTTTGGCAATCTCTTCGGTTACCGCCGTTTGGGCCAAATCCTGCAAATCAAGATTAAGGGTTGTTGTAACTGTTAAACCCCCCTGTTCAACAGACGCTTGCCCGTACGTTTTCTCCAAAATATTTTGGACATACTGGACAAAATGGGGTGCTTTAAAAGTTGCGCCACGTACTTGAAATGTGACACCCGGCAGGGCAGCATCGGCCGAGGTTTCCTGGCTTTTATTGATATATCCGTCCTCCTGCATTCTCCTTAACACATCTTTCGTTCTTTGAACGTAAGCTTTGGGGGTTGAAGAAAAGGGGGAATAAGTTGACGGGCTTTGGGGAAGTCCCGCAATGATCGCACTTTCTATAAGATCCAGATCCTTTACATCTTTGCCGAAATAAATCTGTGCCGCAGATCCCACTCCCCATGCCGTTCCGCCATAAGGGACCTCATTAAGATACATTTGCAAAATCTGATCCTTGGAATATTTTTTCTCGATCTGGATTGCCAACACAAATTCCTTTATTTTCCTCACGATTGTCCTGTCATTGGTTAGAAGAACGTTTTTCACCAGCTGCTGGGTAATTGTGGATCCTCCCTCGGCCCGTCCTTGAGTAAATATGCGCAAAAAACCGCGAAGCATCCCGAAAGGATCAAACCCCTGATGTTTGTAAAAATTTTTGTCTTCAATGGCAATCGTGGCCTCTTTGAGATAAACCGGAACATCAGTTATAACTATCGGGGTCCTGTTTTGATTGGCATAAACATCATAAAGGAGTTTGCCATTTCTATCCAATATTTTCGTTGAAAACCCTTGAGTTCTGACTATCTTATCGGGAGAGGGAAGGTTAAACGCCAAAAGAGGAAGGATAAAGAAGAGAAAAACAAAAAATCCGATAACGCCAAAAAAAGCAATCTTCGCAAATTTAACCAATTTGCGGCTTCTTGTCAGCGACTGTCTGTACCTGACTCTTTCCCTCCACATTCACTTGATTGTAGCAAGTGAGCGAAAAACAAACAAATCATCTTGCCAACCAGTCTCATTAGATATATTCTGATCATATGCTCGATATTAATTTCATCCGCGAAAATAAAGATATCGTTAAAAAAGGGGTAGCGGACAAGCAATTCGACCCGGCTTTGGTCGATCGTGTTTTGGAACTCGACGAAAAACGCAGGAAACTCCTGATCGAGATAGAGCAGCTTAGGGCCAAACGCAACAAAATTGCAAGCGAGGGAAAACCCTCCGTCGCCAAGGCTTTGGAGGGCAAGGGGATCAAGGAAGAATTAAAGGACAAAGAACCTGATCTGGAAAAAGTAGGTAAAGAATACTCGGAAACCTTACAAAAAATTCCTAATCTGCCCTCGGAAAAATCTCCCGTCGGTAAAAACGACAAGGATAATATTGAAGTCAGAAAATGGGGAACTCCTACAAGATTCGATTTTGAACCAAAGGATCATTTGGAACTTGGCAAATCTCTCGGAATACTCGATTTTGAAACCGGCGCAAAAGTAACGGGGTCGCAATTCTTCTTTCTCTATGGCGACGGGGCACTTCTTGAACTGGCATTGACGCGCTATGCTTTTGAAAAACTTTCTAATGAAGGATTTTTGCCCGTAATTACGCCCGATCTGGCCAAAAGCCGGTACTATTTAGGAATAGGATATATGCCCAAGGGACCGGAGGCCCAAACTTATACGATAGAGGGGGAAGATCTTGGTCTTATCGCCACGTCCGAAGTAACCCTGGCCGGAAGCCATGCGGATGAGGTTATACCCGAAGAAAAACTTCCTCTCAAATACGTCGGATATTCCCATTGTTTTAGAAAAGAAGCCGGGGCTTACGGCAAATACTCAAAAGGTCTGTATAGAGTCCATGAGTTTTCAAAAGTAGAAATGTTTATATACTCCTTACCCGAAGAATCGGAAAAATTCCATGAACTGATTCTTAAGATGGAAGAGGAAATATATCAGGAGTTAGGTCTTCCTTATCGCGTCATCGAGATGTGCACTGGAGATCTTGGCGCCATGGCTGCCAGAAAATTTGATATCGAAGTCTGGATGCCGGGTAGAGGAGACTATGGAGAAGTTACATCAACTTCCAACTGCACCGATTATCAAGCCAGAAACCTGAATATCAAATTCAGAAGGAAAACGGGTGAGACGGAATATTTGCATATGCTGAATGGAACTGCAATTGTAATGACAAGGGTTCCCTTGGCTATCTTAGAAAATTTCCAGCAAAAAGACGGTTCCGTCAAAATCCCAGAAGTACTTCAGAAGTGGATGGGAAAGGACATAATCAAAAGAAAGATTTAAAATTAAACATATGGACAAAATTGAAGAAGTTTTAACAAGAGGGGTTCAGCAGGTTTTGCCGGATAAAAAAGGCCTGGCTGACTTGATGGCCAAAAGAAAAATAAAACTCTACCAAGGGTTTGATCCCTCCATGCCGTCCCTTCACCTGGGGAATTTTGTAGGCCTAATGAAACTTAGGCAATTTCAAAAACTTGGACATGAAGTTATTTTTCTGATCGGGGATTTTACCGGAATGATAGGCGACCCCACAGATAAACTTTCCGTCAGAAAGCAATTAACACGTGAGCAGGTATTGGAAAATGCGAAGTCGTGGCGCGGTCAAGTCTCCAAGATTCTTGATTTTGAAGGAGCAAATGCTGCAAAGATAATGTTTAATTCCGAGTGGTCCGATAACATTAGCTTCAAAGATTTAATTCAGATAACTTCTCATATATCCTACGCCCAGTTAATTGAAAGAGATATGTTCCAGGAGAGAATCAAAAGCGGTGCAGATATCCGATTCCATGAACTTCTTTACCCCATCGCCCAAGGATATGATTCTGTAGTTATGGATGTCGATCTGGAAATTGGGGGGAACGACCAAATGTTTAACATGATGGTCGGAAGAACCCTAATGAAAGCAATCAAAAATAAAGAAAAATATGTGCTTACGACAAAACTTTTGATTGATAAAGAGGGGAATAAAGTGGGTAAGACTACAGGCAACGCACTTTTCTTGGACTCGACTCCGGAAAATTTTTATTCAGGAATTATGTCTTTTCCCGATGAAGTGCTTCCGCTAAGTTTTGAGCTTCTTACAGAAATTCCGCTTGACGGGGTTACCGATAAAATCAAAAAAAATCCGATGGGGGAAAAGAAACATTTAGCCTTTGAAATTGTTAGATTCCTTTGGGGAGGAAGTGCCGCAAATTCGGCCCAAAACGCATTTGAAAAAACTTTCCAGGAAAAAGCTCCGACCTTTGATATTAAAGTCAAAGCCGAAGGATCCTTGGCCAAAACCATCATTCCTTTTACCCCGCGACAAAGCATGAGCAGCGCCAAGGAACTAATTAAGCAAAACGCGGTTGACGTCAATGGAAAGGCAATATCGGATCCGAATTTCATTCTTAAAGTCGGGGATGAAATAAAAGTCGGCGGCCGTACGTTCTTGAAAGTTTCCAAATGATATCCAAAAAAACCAAGAAAATATTCTCAATAGTAGTCATAATCGCAACGGTTGCCCTGCTTCTGGGGGCCGTGCTTCCATATCTTATCTACTTGCGGTAGTATTGAGGTCAAATGGATCTGAATTCAAAAATTACCGACCTTCCCAGGGTCGGACCGATCTTTGCGCGAAAGTTCGACAAGCTTGGAATTAAGACCCTCGGGGATTTCTTTTACCATGTCCCAAACCATTATCTTGACTACTCGCTTGTTACCACAATCAATAGACTTCACCCCGAAGAAACCGCAACCATTCAC
>JBGPAU010000023.1:0-8313 GCA_041480845.1 Patescibacteria group bacterium
ACGCTGGCAGGAGTAATGTTGACTAAGGTTGCAGTAAACGGCCAGCTATTTCCCACATCAAAAGTATGCGGATTGGGCGTTAGGGTAACGGTACATGCAGGAACCGTAATGATTGACGTATTAGAACAGGTTCCTCCCAAACTCAGTGTTGCTGTTGCGGTTATGATAGAAGTCCCTGTAGAAACACCGGTTGCAGTAGTTGCATAAGGCGAGGTCGTATCACTGGCCGGACTTACGGCAGCAACGGCAGGTGTGCCTGAGACAAAGGCGACACTGGAAACAGTATCACCTTGCGGTGTAACAGTTGCAGTAAGAAGTTGGGTCCCTGCCATTGTAACAGTAGTAGGTGCCGGAGCAAGGCTAAGGGTACATGACGAGCACGGCCCATTATTACAAGCCTGTGTGTGTCCACAACCGTCTGATCGGGTACCGGGCCCGCACGCTCTCGAACATCCACCCCAGCTGGGGGTACAAGCGCCGCAACAACTGCCTCCATTACAGACAGCACAACGATATCCAATACAGTTAGCAGTATCACAACAGGCAAAAGCACCAATACTACAAGTATAGGCACAGTTACTATTACAAGTAACAACTATTTGGTTACTCCAAGCCTGAGTACAATTAGATTTACACCCGATTTTATACTGTACGACCGTTGTTCCCAAACAAGTAGCATTGGGTAAACAAGCCGCACTAGCTTTTGAAGGAAAACCGGCAAATAGTGAAAACACGGAAGAAAAAACAACCAAGCAGATTAAAAACCTTTTCCAATACATATTAATAATATACCAACTAAAGACCAATCTTTCTACCCGGTAGTCCCAAAACTACTTCTTTAAAATCCTGTACACAAAAAACGGGTAGAAGATATTTTCTCCATTTTTATCGCTCTCCTGCTTGTAATATGCCCAAAGACACTCGGTCTTTTGGCCTTCTTGTCCTTGAGCTTGGCAGTAAGGCATTCCCATGGAAAAGTCAGACGGGACTAAAGACAGGTAATATATCCCAAACTGATCCCCCTTCTTTAACAAGTCTTTTAATTTTATACTGTCAATAACAGTTCTTTCGCCCGAGGCTTTATCAGAATATGAAGCTTGTCTGCCCAAGAAGATTTTTCCCTCCTTCAAAACCCCATTGGAACTGTCGGAATAATTAACTAGCAAATAACCCTCGGGGCTGGCTTCTTTAAATTCTTTAAAAATTGGCTGAAATGCTTTCATCTGCCAGGTTTTTCCCTCGTCTAAAAAAGTTTCGGTATTCGCCGGAAAATACGGGTACTCGGTACTCGGAGATTGAGTAGCCGGAGGTTGGGCAGCTTGATTTTGTTTTTTAGAACCGGTTTGTTTATAAAGCCAAAAAAGAAATATATTCAATCCCACGAACAACACTAATAATATAATCAACCACTTTTTCATCTATTTCCATTATTACAAACCGGCGCGATCTTTACAAGTTGGTAAGTATTTTTAGAGCCAATTGACCAGTTGACCCGATCATTAATATATTGTTAAATGTATATATCCTGCCATGGTCGGAATAGATATAGGAAGTAAAACAATCAAGATAGTAGAGATTGAAAAAGAAGGGAATGGGTATTCCCTTAGCGCTTCAGGAATTGTTGGTTACTCCGGAATTACGGTTGATAAGATGACTGATGAAAAGGAAATGGCTTCATTGGGGCAGGTTGTTAGAAAACTGCATAGTGAGGCGGGAGTATCTTCAAAAGATGTGGTAATTTCAATTCCGGAACCTCTTGTTTTTACCCGTACTATTAAATTTCCGCTTTTGACGGATGCCGAAATTGCCTCAGCCGTGAAATGGGAATCGGAACAATATATCCCCATTCCGGTAAACGAGGCGATAATTCAGCACACGATTTTGTCGAGGAACGAAAAAGCCTCTCCTCCTGAAGTGCTGGTGCTTCTTGTGGCCGCTCCCAGAGCAATTGTCGAGAAATATATTAAGGTTGTTCAGTTTGCCGGGCTTAATGTTGCCGCAGTTGAAACAGAGCTCATTGCCCTGACCCGTGCTTTGGCTCCGCCGGACAGAACGGTCCTATTGGTAGATTTTGGCGCGGCGTCAACTAATATTGCCATCTCCAAAATGGGGCTTTTGTCTTTTTCCCGATCAGTTTCGATTGCGGGTGAGGCTTTTACGAGAGCCGTTTCTCAAGGACTAGGAGTTACCCCCGAGCAGGCGGAAGAGTATAAAAAAACATATGGCCTTACTTCAACCCAGCTTGAGGGCAAGGTTAAAGGTGTGCTTGAGCCGGTTTTAAGACTGGTTGTTGATGAAATCAAAAAGGCGGTAAGTTATTACCTGTCTGAAGAAAAGGGTGAAACCCCCACAGCCCTTATCGTAACCGGCGGATCAAGCGCGGTACCCGATATTATTCCCATGCTGACAAAACTAATTGGAATGGAAGTTTTGGCGGGAAATCCTTTTGCGAAAGTAAAAGTAGATACCGGGACTGCTCAAAAGCTGGCCCAATATGCTCCTCTTTATGGTGTGGCAGTGGGCTTAGCCATGAGAGAATGATATGCCTGTTAAACTTAATCTTTTACCGCAGGAACTTGCAGTAAGCAAAGGTCTTAGCAGTTTTCTAAAAACCACCAGAGCATTGGGGGTTATAGGAATCGCCGCCTTTTTTATTTTTGGTATAGGAGTTGCAGCCTTTTTTATATTTAGTACGATCAGCTTAAACGGGATAAATGCAAATATTACTAAATTATCGGATCAAGTTTCTTCCCAGCAAAAAAGTGAGCAGCAGATTATTTTGATCAAGGATAGAGTTACAAAAGTAGCCTCCGTTCAGGCCCTTCCGAATACCTTGCCGAATCAAACCGCGGTGGAGCCTATTTTGGCCGGCATTTCGGCAGCGAGTTCGATCAACCAAATTTCAATAGATCCCGCCTCCGTTACCCTGTCAGTAGTCCTTAAGTCAAATTCTGACCTTTCGGCCTTTTTAGAGTCATTTCAGTCAATCAAAGTTTTCAAATCGGTTAAAATGACGTCTTTTAATCTTAGCCCTATTAACGGTTATTCGATTGAGATTAATGCCATTAAATAGTAGTCCTATGAAAAGTATATTAAAAAATTTACCTGAAAATGTAAGGCAGACAGTTGCCGCCGGCGTTCCTCTTGTGATCGTAATAATCCTTTTTATTTTGGTTGGAAGGTTTGGTGTCTCAAAGGTGCTTGGTGTGCAATCGGAAATTAAGTCTGCCAAAAATACGGAAGGAATATTAACTCAAAAATTAAGCCTGCTTCAAACCCTTTCCACTGACGCGGCATCTAAAACGAACCTGGTGTCCTCGGCCTTACCTGCTGAAAATCCTTCCCTTGCCGTAATATCGCAATTAAAGACATCGGCGGGAGCGGATGGTGTCGTCCTTTCGGCTGTTAAGTCCGGTGCAGGTCCTTTGAGCTCTTCCGGTCTAAACGAAGCCAATATATCCTTTACCGTGGAAGGCGCAAGAGCGCAGGTTTTCACTTTTTTGGCTAACATAGCCAAAATTGCCCCCATTACCATTGTCAATAAGATCAGTGTAACAGAGGCTGCCGGAAACGTCACGGCGGATATAAGCGTAAGATCGTTTTGGGCGGATTTTCCCAAAACCATTCCTTCCGTGACTACGCCGATTACGGATTTTACGGCGGGAGAAAAAACAATTTTGACAAATATTGCAAGTTTGACTCAACCAAGCTTTATGCAGTTAACTCCTTCACAGGGAGAGGTTAATCCTAATCCTTTCGGACAGTAATTCATTGAAGCAACACTTAGCCGACGTTAACGGAAACCGCGACTTTCTCCAGGGTTGCTCTGACTTTGAGAATATTTCTTAAGGCTTTTATTGTGTGGCCGCCTTTTCCGATAATAAGTCCCATAAGCTCAGGTGCGGTTTTAATTGTAAAGGAAATTCTGCCGGCATCCTCCGCCTCGATTATTTCAAACTTCTCTTCTCCGAGAAGCCCTTGCAGCAAAAATTCCAGAAGATCTTTCATATATTACTTCTCCATCAGCCTTTTAACGGTGGCGCTCATACCGGCTCCCTTTTTGATCAGAATTTGTATTTTCTCTTTCTCAAGTTTTAATTCTTTTTTGGCCGGATTCCAGGTTCCGACTATCTCCAGATATTTTCCTGTTGTCTTTTTTCCTGAGTCAAGAGCCACGACTCTGTAAAAAGGAGCCTTTTTTCTGCCGTATCTTGAAAGCCGGATTGTCACCATATGGAGGTCATTGTACCTTTTTTGCCAGTACCTGTCTAGCAGCTTCCTGTTCGGCTTCTCCCTTGCTCTTTCCCGTACCGGTTCCCCAGGTTTCGCCCTTAACTATTGCTTCTATCACGAATTTTTTGTCGTGATCGGGGCCGGACTCCTCTGTAACCTGATATTTCGGTGCGGGGAAACCTTTTGACTGAACAAGTTCCTGAAGCTGACTTTTGGCGTCTTTTAAAGGTTCGCTAGCTTTCTTTTCCACCTCCGAGAGTAAATTGGCTTTAATAAATTTTTCGGCGGCTACTATTCCTCTATCAATAAAAATTGCTCCGATTATGGCTTCAACCGTATCGGCAAGAAGGGAAGTATTAGTCCTTCCTCCGCCGTCGATCTCTCCCTTTGAAAGAAAAAGTTCGGGGCCAAGCTCCAGGAGTTTGGCGACTCTGGCAAGGGCCGCGGTATTTACAAGATTTGCCCTAAGAACCGTAAGATATCCTTCTTCTTTATCGGGAAACTGATTGTAGATTTCTTTAGACGCAACAAACTCAAGAATTGCATCGCCCAAAAATTCCAGACGTTCATTTGATGATCTTTCGCCTTTATGTTCGTTTACCCAGGAACGGTGGGTGAGAGCCATATCAAGTAGTCCTTTGTCCTTAAATTCTTGCCTAAGTGTCTGAATTTTTTTCACTGGTGTTCTGTTAAGGCCTCAACTAAGTCAAGAAACGTTTCCGTCTCCGTGAGATCTACTCCCGAAGTTTCCATACCCATTCTGGCCAAAATTTCCATGAAATCGGTCAGGTCGGTTGCCTTCATATGCAAATCTTCCGTGAGACTGCTTTCATCCTCAATATCTTCAGACTCAACACCCAGAAAATTTGCCAGCTCGCGTTTTACTATATCCTTGGTTTTATTAAAATCGCCATCCATTTTTTAAGTTTTTTCTTCGTCCTTATATATTGTACCAAGCACCCCGTTAATAAATGAAGAGGAGGATTCGCTTCCGAATTCTTTGGCAAGCTCGACCGCTTCGTCAATTACAACCTTAGGAGGAGTTTCCTCATTTTCGAGCTCAAAAACCGCAAGCCTAAGAACTGCCAAGTCTATTTTATTCAATTTGTCGATGGGCCACTGAGGTGCCGCATCCCCTATCAATTTGTCAAGTTTTTCCTTTTGGTTGAGAATTGCCTGTACAAGCTCCGAGCGGTTTGGCTGAGGCGAAAACGTTTCGGCAAAAAGCGTTTTTACGGCTTCCCGGCGCCGGAGATGCCTGGGGTCAGTTGGAGTTTGCATTTTTATTTGTAGGTACCGCAGTAGGGACAAGCGCGGTGGGATTCCTTAAGTTTTCCGCAATTGCCGCACTTTGTCAGATTCCCGAGCCTGAGCTTTGGTTGTCCGCCCCGCCTAATATTACTTCTGCTTCTGGTATGTTTTCTTTTTGGAAGTGGAGTCATACAAACGTGAATTTTACATCAAATGAGGGTAGCCTTACAAGTGGCTTGCATCATTGAGGTGCCGGATGAGCCATCCGTTTTCTTTATCGTATTTGCAAATGGTAAGCCCTGTGTGCTGCATTAGAATGTGGCGGTAAAAAATATGGGAGATCTCGGGTGTCAAATCTTTTCCAAAAAGCATTTTTGCTATAAGGAATTTGATATAGGTTGCGTGGGAAACGCAAACAATACTCTTGCCCGAATGGTATTTGATAAGATGCTCAAGAAATTTTTGGGCCCGGTGGTTTATTTCTTCGAAATTTTCCTCATCCGAATATTTCCAGTTTCTTTTGATATAATTTTCGCGTATAAGTTTTTTTATACTCGCAACTTCAGGATCTCCCACCGGTTTTCCACCAATTTCGGAAGGGCCTTTTACTTCGATGAGTTCATCCCACTGTTCGATTGGGATATTTAAGGTGTCTGATATTATTTCGGCAGTTTGCCTGGTTCTTACTGCCGGGCTGGTGAAGATTGTGTCAATTTTGTATTTTTTAAGCCGTTCAGCAATTCTTAGGGCTTGGGCAACTCCTGTTCCCGAAAGATGCATGTCAATTGTTTGCTGAAGACTGTTTTTATTTCCGGTAGACTCACCGTGTCTGACAAAATATACTTTCATAATACTAATTGTATCACTGCCTTAACCTAAATTTGCTTCAAGATTTTTTAATTTAGCGATTCTTGGGTATTTGGAAGGGTTATTAACTATATCGGAGGCCATATCTTTTGCCTTTTTGATTAAAGTGTAATTATTCCAGGAAGCAACTTTTAATTCCGGAAAACCGCTTTGGGCCTTCCCAAATATTTCTCCCGGGCCTCTGAGTTTAAGATCTAGCTCCGCAAGTTCAAATCCCGAATGCATTTTCTCCATTGCCCGAAGCCTTTTTGAATATTTGATATTGCTGAAAAGGAGACAATACGACTTATCCTTCCCCCTCCCGACGCGGCCTCTCAGTTGGTGCAGCTGTGCCAATCCAAATCTTTCCGCCGCCTCGATTACCATAATTGTGGCATTTGGAATATCAAGTCCTACTTCGACCACAGGAGTTGTGACCAAAATATCGAGCTTTTTTGTTCTGAAGTCATTAAGGACCCGACTTTTTTCTGCCGGCTTCAGCCGCCCATGCAAAAGCCCCAATTTTAAGTCATTAAATATTAGTTTCAAGTTATCAAATTCCGACGTCACGGATTTGATGTCAGCCATTGTTTCTATTTCCGAATCCTCAATCAGAGGACAAACGATAAAGATCTGAGATTTGAGATCTGAGATTTGAGATCGCATCCATTCATATGCCCCTTCGCGTTTGGTTTCCGGCACAAACCAGGTAGTCACTCTAAGCCTCCCTTCCGGCATTTCCGTAAGAACCGATAAATCAAGGTCGCCGTACGAAGTCAGGGCAACGGTTCTTGGGATGGGGGTTGCCGTCATGGTCAGCGTATGGGGAGTACCCGATTTTTTTACCAGATGCTTCCGCTGTTCGACTCCAAACTTGTGCTGTTCATCAATGACGACGAGTCCGACTTTATCAAAAGTGATTTTACTGTGTATTAATACGTGAGTGCCGATAAAAATATCATTTCTGCCAAGATCAGATTTTTTGAGATCGGAAGTTATCAAGGAAATTCTAACCCCGAAAGGAGTAAGCAAGTCTTTAAATGTTTCGTAGTGCTGATTAGCCAGTATTTGGGTCGGTGCCATAATAACTGTTTGAAATCCGTTAAGAAATACGGCAAAAGATGCTGCCGCTGCCACGACGGTCTTTCCGCTTCCGACGTCCCCTTCAAGAAGCCTATTCATTGGATAATTCTTTGTTAAATCCGCCAATATTTCTTTAACGGATGTTGTTTGGGAATTGGTGAGTTTAAACGGTAGTGTATCAATGAATTGATTCATTGATACGACGGAAATAGTTATTTTATTTGCAACTTTATTTTTCTTCCAGTTAATTTTACGGTGCAAACTTGTAAGTTCCATATTAAGAAGTTCATTAAGCGCCAGGCGCTCCCTTCCCTTCTCGGCTTCTTTTAGATTTTTAGGAAAGTGAACAAATTTGACTGCTTCCTCCATCGTCAGGAGGTCCGACCTCTTGATGGTATCAAACGGTAAAAATTCCTCGATCTTGCCTATTGATTGAAAAGCACCAAGCATCAGTGTTCGTATCCACTTGGAAGAAAGGCCCGAAGTTTCGGGATAAATTGGCACAAGACGTCCCGTGTGAACAGTGGGTTTTTCGATTTCTCCCAAAAGTTCATAATCGGGGGAAGTCATGCAAAGCTTTCTGCTGAAAAATCCAACTTTTCCCGAAAGTGATACGGATCTACCCGGATAAAGAGTCTTAATCAAAAACGGTTGGTTAAACCAGACGACTGTAATTTTTCCGGTTGCGTCTTCAACAGAACCGATTTGCATCTTAAGTCCCCTTTTTGAATAAACATTTTTTATTGAAACTATTTTTGCGTGAATGGTTGCGGTTTCTTCGGGGTGAAGTCTATTGATTGTGGTAACAAGCGAGTAGTCAAGATAATGGTTTGGGACATGGTAAAAGAAATCCCCGAGGGTCTTAATTCCAAGCTTGTCGAACTTTCGCGCAAAGATCGG
>JBGPAU010000024.1:0-8099 GCA_041480845.1 Patescibacteria group bacterium
CTAAACCTGATTTCCTTGACTTCCCCGCCTTTGACTTTCTTCTGTTGGGCCCTGAGCTTTTTTTCCTCGGCGTAGCGGAATTTACCAAAATCTACAATTTTGGCTACGGGCGGGGTAGCATTCGGTGCAATTTCAACTAAAGTCAGATTCAGCGCTTTGGCTTTTTTGATAGCCTCATCTTTGGACAAAACCCCGATCAGTTTTCCGTCTGATCCGATAACACGTAACGAGGAGGATCTAATCTGGTAATCTGTGCGCCAAAAGGTGTTTGTTTTTCCCAACTTAATCTAGATGTGAATTATATCAGTTAACCGCCTTCTCTTCAATCTCTTTTTTCAGAGCTTTTGTGAATTCCTCCAAGTCTTTTGCGCCGAGGTCTTCTCCATTTCTCTTCCTGACAGCAACTTTATTGGCTTCGGCTTCCCTATCCCCCACGATAAACATGTAAGCAACCTTTTCCATCTGGGCATCGCGGATTTTGGCCTGAAGCCTTTCATTCCTGTCATCAAGTTCTGCTCTAATTCCGCTTTCTTTGAGCCTAGCAAGGACTGTCCTTGCATAGTCTAGATGTTTCTCAGTAATTGGAAGGATCTTAACCTGAACAGGTGTAAGCCAAGTCGGGAAATTACCGGCAAAGTGTTCAATAAGAACCATCAAAAACCTTTCGGAGGATCCGAGTATTGCTCTATGGAGCATGACCGGACGTTTTTCTTTGCCGTCCGAGTCAATGTAAGTTAAGTTGAATCTTTCCGGTAAGAAATAATCTATTTGGACCGTCGAAAGCTGCCATTCGCGCCCAAGTGAATCTTTGGCGATTAAATCCATCTTTGGTGCATAAAAGACGGCTTCCCCGGGTCCGTCAAAATATTCAATATTGTTGCGTTTCATGATTTCCTCTGCCCATTTTTCGGTTTTATCCCAAATTTTTGGATCTCCAATGTATTTTTCAGGGTGTTTTGGATCGCGGGTTGAAAGTCTGTATTTATAAGTTAGGCTAAAAGTTTTCATGATTTCTTTGATCATGACAAGCGCCCTATCGACTTCTTCATCAACCTGATCTTCCCTGCAGAAAATATGACAGTCGTCTTGGGAGAAAGCTCTGACGCGGGCCAATCCTGAAAGTTCACCCGGTTTTTCATCTCTATAAAGCATGGCAAAATCTGTCAGCCTAATGGGCAAATCCCTGTAGCTCCTGGCCTTCGAAGCGTAAATTTGCGTGTGTTGCGGGCAGTTCATCGGCTTAAGGAAAAATTCTTCTTCAGAATAATTGGAGATAACTCTAAACATTGAGTCCTTGTATTTGTCGTAATGACCGGAAGTCTTGAAAAGATCAGCCTTTGCAATTTGAGGGGTCCAAACCTGTGAATAGCCTTGAGAAGACTGTACAGACTCGACAAATTCATTAATGAGACGCCTCATCAGAGCACCTTTGGGTGTATAAAGAGGAAGACCGGACCCGACCAGTTCGGAAAAAGTAAAAAGATCCAGTTCGCGTCCTAATTTTCGATGATCTCGTTTTCTTGCTTCTTCTTGCAGTGCCAGATATTGATCCAATTCTTTCTGTGTGGGGAAAACCGTGCCGTAAATTCTGGTCAGCATTTTGTTTTTCTCACTCCCCCGCCAATATGCACCGGCTACGGAAAGAAGTTTGTAATATTTGATATCTTTGGGCTCCCCAATGTGTCCTCCGCGGCAAAGATCGGTAAAATCTCCGGATTTATAAAAAGTGATTTTTTCTTTTTTATCGGCAAGTTCTTTAATAAGTTCGAGTTTGTAAGGATTGTCTTTGAAAGTTTTTTCTGCTTCCTTGATATCGACCTCAATTTTCTCAAACGCTTTCCAGCCTTTGACAATTTTGTGCATTTCAGCCTCAATTTTGCCAAAATCGGACTCGGAAATAGTTAAATTGTCAAAGTCATAATAAAATCCGTTTTCAATAACCGGGCCAATGGTCGGTTTTGCCTCGGGCCATAAGGAGCATACGGCTGCAGCCAAAAGATGAGCGGTTGAATGTCGCAGGTTTTCCAAATCGGCCATAAAGTTATTATAACTCAAAATTTACGAATGTTTTAGAAGTTTTGCCTGTTTCCTGGCTTCGACTTCATCCAAAATCATTTTTCTGATGCGGATGGATTTGGGTGTTACTTCCACAAGCTCCGTATCGTCAATGTATTCAAGTGCATCTTCAAGTCCCATTTCCCTAGGGGTATTAAAGTGTTCCATTGTTCCTTCACCTTTGGAACGCATATTAGATAATTTTTTCTCTTTGCAAACATTTATACGTAGGTCACCGGTCCTGCTGTGTTGTCCGACGACTTGTCCTTTATAAACTTTGACAGCGGGTCCGATGAAAAGTTCTCCTTGGTCCTGTACCTGAGTCATTCCGTAGAGTCTGGTTTCTCCGGTTTCGTAAGCCACCAAGCTTCCACGTTCTCTTTCCCGGGTAAATCCGTCGTCAGGTTGAAATTCGTAAAATGCGGCGTTCATAATCCCCAATCCTTTTGTGTCGGTAATAAATTCGCTTCTGAAACCGATTAGTTCCTTAGTCGCTATTGTAAATTCCAAATAGGTAATTGCCTCTGTGGTTTCCATGTTATCCAATTTGGCATGTCTTTGGCCCATTTTTTGAATGGCCACTCCCGAGTATTGCTCCGGAACTTCTATATAAACTTTCTCGTATGGTGTGTGGACTTTGCCCTCGATCACTTTATTAACAACGTGGGGTCTACTGACTTGGAATTCATAGCCCTCGCGTCTCATGCGCTCGATAAAAATAGCAAGATGAAGTTCTCCGCGGCCGTAAACGGTCCAGGTTCCGTCGGCGTTATCTTCGACTTTTAAAGCCACATCGGTTTCCAATTCTTTATAAAGTCTGGCCCTGATTTGGCTACTGGTTTTGAATTCCCCTTCCTTTCCCCCAAAGGGTGAGTTATTAACCATAAATACCATTTTTACCGTAGGTTCTTCTATATCAAGAAGCGGCAGGGCAATGGGTGTAACCGGATCGGCAAAAGTTTCCCCGATATTTACATCCGGCACTCCGGTTACGGCAACAATATCCCCCGCAAGGGCTTCGGCTTCCTCAACTTTACCAAGACCCTTAAAGGTCGAAAGTGAGGTTATTTTATATTTAGTGATGACGCCATCGCGGTCAATGTGGGCAATATCCTGTCCGTTTTGGATCTTCCCCGAGTGGATTTTTCCGATTGCGATTCTGCCCTTGTAATTGTCATAGCCGATGTTACTTACTAGCATCTGCAGAGGCTTGCCAAGGTGCGTGTTAGGGGCCGGAATATATTTGAGAATTGCCTCAAAAATGGGCGAAATATCGGTCATTTTGGTTAGATCCGGTGTAAGTCCTGCGCGGCCGTCACGTCCTGAAGCGTAGACCGTCGGGAAGAGTGCAGTTTCTTCATTGGCACCAAGCTCCACAAAAAGATCGAAAGTTTTCCCTTGAACGTATTCCGGCCTTGCTCCTTTTTTATCGATTTTATTAACGATTACTATAATTTTTAAGCCCAGTTTAAGTGCTTCCCTTAAGACAAAGCGGGTTTGGGGCATCGGTCCTTCTTTGGCATCAACCAGAAGTAAAGCTCCGTCGGCCATGGATAAAACACGTTCGACTTCTCCGCCAAAATCGGCATGGCCCGGGGTATCGATAATATTTATTTTGACGCCTTTGTACTCAACAGAAGCGTTTTTACTAAAAATTGTGATTCCTCGTTCCCTTTCAAGTTCGTTGCTGTCCATGATCGTGCCTTGCTCGGCAATCTCCTTTTTCATAACTGTGTGAGATTGACGCAAAAGAGCATCCACGAGAGTGGTTTTTCCGTGGTCAACGTGAGCAACGATAGCAACATTTCGAATTTCCATACTTATCTTATAGTTTATTTTACGCCAAATGAGGCTGTTAAGCAAACCTTTGGGTGGACCGTGCCGGGATCGAACCGGCTACCTTGCGCATGCCATGCGCACGCTCTGCCAAGTGAGCTAACGGCCCTTAGTTAAGTATTTTATCACGGAATTTGCCAAAAATTCGAGTTCAAATTGAATAGAACGATCAAAATAATGAGTAGCACAAACACCTTTATAATCTTTATGTAAAGTCGGTTTTCCAATAGTCCTTTTATCTATATATGTGGGATAAAACTGATTTTTGGGTAGTTTGGTGACATTTTTCCAGTACGACTCCAACTTTTTGATATCCTGGTCAGCCCTACACTGAATACGAATCCTGAATTTTGAACTGTCGATTTCAAAACAACTTCTCAAAAGAGTGAAATATAACTTGATAATGTTTGGATTTGAACTTCCAAGGCTTAATGATTGCGTGCCCTTACTCTTTCCACCTTCCCCTAGATATAAAATACATAAAAGTAGTTTTTGTGTATTTTTGTCAAGATTTTTTAGGAGGTAAATATTTTTGTTTTTCAAGCCTTTCAAATATTTGGTTCTTCGAGTTTTATTTATTCGCCAGGCCTTAATTTGAGACTTCTTTAATTTGCGAGAAACATTTTCTTCTAGTTTTAGCTTCTGCGCCTTAGTTAGTTGTATATTTTTAAACCACACACATAATGTACTTTTAGGGATATTTGCTTTGAGAACTCGATTTATACCTGTATACGTATAGCCCCTTTGTCTAAGAATTATTGCTTTTTCTTTTAATACCGCGTCCATATATAAATTGTACACTATAAGGATGGTTTCACAACAAGGTCCTCCCTCTTTATAACTATTAATAGTCGAATTTATTATGTAACATTTGAGCATGAACTTTATCCACGTTCTGATCCTGTCTGCGGTTGAGGGCTTTACCGAGTTTTTGCCCGTTTCCTCCACAGGTCACATGATTCTCGCCAGTAAGCTTCTTGGAATCGCCGAGACGGATTTTGTTAAGACTTTTGAAATAGTGATTCAACTTGGGGCAATTTTGGCAATCGTAGTCCTCTACTTCAAAAAGTTTTTATCGAGTTGGAGTCTGATTAAGAAGTTAATTACTGCCTTTATCCCTACAGCTGTTGTAGGATTTACCCTTTATCCACTAATTAAAGAGGTTCTTCTCGGCAGCAGTTCCATAACCTTAAATGCTTTGTTTTGGGGAGGTATCGCTTTAATCGGTATAGAGTGGTTTTTAAGGCGCAAAAAGACCGCGGTTAAAAAAACAGGTGAAATTACATATAAACAGGCTTTAATAATCGGCTCATTTCAATCGATTTCCGTTATCCCGGGTGTCTCAAGAGCTGCTGCAACAATTATTGGCGGGCTTTTGACGGGCTTAGACCGCGAAACCGCGACAGAGTTCTCATTTCTTTTGGCTGTTCCCACAATGATCGCGGCAACAGGCTTGGATGTTTATAAATCCCGCGACATGATAACCAAAGGCGGAGTTTTGACCCTTTTTGTCGGTTCGGTTTTGTCATTCTTTTTTGCAATTATCGCCGTTAAATTCCTGGTTAATTATGTCAAAAAGCACGATTTTACATCTTTTGGAATCTACCGTATCGCCCTCTCAATCTTATTTTGGATTTTCGTGAAGTAGCTAACAAAAAAACAACCCCGCAGCTGCGGGGTTGTCTAACCTGTCAACCTCAACTTTTGTTGCTGAATAAACTCTAATCTTTAAAAGTTATATGTGATTAGGAATGAGTTTAAGCCTGCAAATCAGTTTGAAATTGGCAAATTTATTCGTTAAATTTTATCCCCCTTCGCGAATCATCCAAAAGACATGCTCGAGGATGTGAGCAAAGACTTTTCGCTTCGGAGGGATTCCGATCCCGACGAAGCTAGGGAGAAGAGACCTCAACGGTTAGGTTGAGGGATCTTCATTGGCTTACACCTCCTTTAAAAGTGCGCCTCATTTGTAACTCCTTTCTAATATTTATATTACTTTTTCAAACTGAGATAACGCTTAAATATGTGTGGTAAAATTAGACAAATGAAGGTTCCGATGCTTCTTAAAATATTATCTGTAATTTTTATTATCCTGTTTATTTTGCTTTTAATTAGGGGGCCCGAAGACACTTGGATTTGCCAAGACGGAAATTGGGTTAGGCATGGAAACCCCTCCGCCGCCATGCCTACAAAACCCTGCAAATAAAGTGGTAAAATTCTCTCTATGCCGGAAAGAAATCGCTGTATCGCCTCGGGTTGTGCAGGCCTCTGCTGCCAAAATATAGATTTGGAAATAAAAAATAGTGAAAGAAGGAGGGTGTTTCCGGATGCGGTAAGGATAAATTCACTCGGTGCTCTTGGATGGGTGAAAAGACAAAAAGTCCCCGGCGTTTTCTATGCACGTTATAGAAAAGCAAGGCTGAAAAATGATGAATATTCAGTTATCGCAATAAATGGTCCCTGTCCGAATAGAGCCCCCAACGGGAGTTGTTCCGTACATCAAGATAGAGAGGCTGCAGCCAAAAATTTTGAAATCGGCAGCGCGGAGTGCAATGCCATAAGAATAGAAAACGGCCTCGGCCCGATTTTTATTGAAGTTGTAGAATGATATCACAGATGAAGACGCTTCTTTTATATTTTCTCCTTTTGATCCTTATTGGTGAGGGCGTTACCTTATTTATAATGAAAAAGGAAAAGCCTCAGGATAAAATCCTAGCCGTTACCACCACGTCTGCTGTAACATCCGCCCCAACCGCTACCCCAACTCCCCTCGCCCTTCCGAAGCCTTCGGCGAAGGAGGGAACGCCAAAACCAAAACCCACACCCATCCCCGTTCCCCAGCCGAAATTTACTTCACAGCAAATTAATGAATTTATAGACAGATTTGCAAGCCAATACGGCGTAAGCCCCGATGTTTTGCGCTACATCGCAATCTGCGAATCCGGATTTAATCCCTCCGCTAAAAATTACGTTTATGCCGGCTTATATCAATTCAATGCAACCACCTGGAAAAACTTAAGATTAAAAATAGGTGAAGATACCAATGCCGACCTGCGTTTTAATGCTGAAGAAGCTGTCCAAACCGCGTCATATGCGGTAAGTATCGGAGATCATGCCATCTGGCCCCACTGCTACTCGTGAAGTGGTGTTAAGTAGATTGTTCCTTCTGCCTCTTACGGTTATATGCAATTGCAAGCAAACTCTGCTTTACCAGGAAATCGTCCAAACCTTTATCGCTTTCAGGTTTGCTTTTGGAAGCCGTCGACAGCACTTTTTGTTCAAGAGGACTTAAGAAGGATAATAATTCCTCATTATTGGGTTGAGACAGGACTTCGGCCGGCAATTGGCCAAATATAGCCGTCAGGTTATCGGGAATATTTTTCTTGTTTAGTATTGCTTCTAAGTTTTGTTTGCGCTCAAGGGCCAAAGACAGCAGGTTAAGATTCTTGGGATCATTAACATCCATTTGATGATACAAGCGGTCTTCCTCAGGAAGAAGGAAACTTACCAGTTCTTTGTATGATTCATCCCGTTTTGCCTCGGGCTGAGTCAGAATATACTTTTTTACAGAGTCGGGATCGGGAGGGCCGGTATCCGCCGCGGCAGCAGCCGGTTGTTCCTTTTGCTTCCCGCGGTTATATGCAATGGCAAGCAAACTCTGTTTTACCAGGAAATCGTCTACATCCGCAGATGCATTCTTGGAAGCTGCCGACAACACTTTTTGTTCAAGAGGGCTTAAAAAAGATATTAACTCATCATTATTGGGTCTAGACAAGACCTCGGGCGGTAATTGATTAAATATGGTAGTCAAATTATCGGAAACCTTTTTCTTATTTAATATTAATTCCAGATTTTGTTTTCTTTGAAGGCCCAAAGAAAGAATATTAAGATTCTTGGGGTCGTTGACATCCATCTGATGATACTGGCGGTCTTCTTCCGGGAGAAGGAAACCTATAAATTCTTTATATGCAGCATCCCGGTTCGCTTCAGGTTGGGCCAAGACATACTTTTTTACCGAATCGGGATTAGGGGGAGCCAGTTCAGGGATAAACGGACCATCTTGTTTAACTTCACCTTCCACAAGTTAAGGGTATCAAAATACAAAAAAATTAACAACGTCTGCCCAATTGCTATCCATAATTGTAGCCGCAGCATATAATTAAGAAGTGAAGAAATGGTCGGGAGAGGTAACAGAACATTCAATTGCA
>JBGPAU010000025.1:0-7589 GCA_041480845.1 Patescibacteria group bacterium
ATGATTTGATAGGCATGTTTGCCGGGCGCGATATTCCTGCCGTTGGCTTTTCCTTTGGAATTGACCGAATAATCGACCTATTACCCTAATCATGAATCCTGCCAGACGCCGTGCCTATATAGAACTTCTGGTTGTAGCTGTTATTTGGGGATTTGCCACTCCTGTAATTAAATACACACTCGGAGGCTTTTCCCCCGCGGTTTTTTTGACTTACCGTTTTTTTATTTCGGCCGTTTTGGCCTTAATTATTTTTGCAATTACCGGATTTAAACTTCCCAAAAATCCAAAAACATTGGCCTTAACTCTTTTTAACGGCTTCCTTATTTCTACAGTTTCCTTAGGACTTCTTTTTCTGGGTACTTCCAAAACTACGTCTATTGACTCAAATCTTATTTCCACCATGGCTCCAATAATGATCGCCCTCGCGGGAGTATTTTTCCTTAAAGAGCGTGTCACAAAAAGAGAAGCCATAGGCATTCTAATTGCTTTGGCCGGAACGTTGATCACAATTATTGAACCGGTGCTCAAATCCGGCAACGGCTTCTCCGGCCTGGAAGGAAACTTACTCGTCACAGCATCCGTGGTAGTAGTCACAATTACCGCAGTTTTGGCAAAAATAATCCTCAGAGATAATGTCGACGCCCTGACCGCCACAAATCTTTCTTTTATCGTCGGTTTTATAACAATTTTGCCTTTTGGCCTCCCCCAGATTCTAGATTCCAGATTCAAGATAATAACTTCCGCTCCCCTCTCCTATCACCTGGGTGTTTTTTATATGGCCATCCTCTCGGGAACCGTGGCCTACTTCCTCTGGCACAGGGCCGAAAAAACAATTGAAATAAGCGAAGTTAACCTCATTGATTACCTTTACCCCATATTCGGTACACCCCTATCTGTCTTCTGGCTTGGAGAAAAGATTACACCCCCTTTTGTCATCGGGGCCGTGGTTATCGCCACCGGGGTCTTCCTTGCCGAATGGAAGAAAAGAAGATATAATTGATCCTCATATGAAAGCTAAAATTCATCCCACATGGTTTCCAGACGCTAAGGTAATTTGTGCCTGCGGAAACACATTTACAGCCGGCGCAACTGTGCCTGAAATCCACGTCGAAGTTTGCTCAAATTGTCACCCGTTTTATACGGGAACAATGAAATTTGTAGATACGGCCGGAAGAGTCGATGCCTTCAAAGCTAAAATGTCAGGCGCCGTAAAACATATCAGTAAAACCGAGAAAAGAAAAGCCAAAAAACTTAAGAAGCTTCAGGAAGAAGCCGCAAGACCGGAGTCACTTAGTGAGCTTCGTTCCCAAGGCTAACTCTCGCTCATGGAACCACAAACTGCATATTTGGAAATAAGAGGCGCTACAGGAGGAGACGAGGCTAAGTTGTGGGGAGCCGACCTCCTTCGCATGTATATCCGCTTTGCCCAGAAAAAGGGCTGGAAAGTGCTCCAAATTGCCGAAATGACCATTAAAATAACCGGCCCCGGTGTTTTTGACAGCCTAAAAAACGAATCCGGAGTCCACAGGGTCCAAAGAGTTCCGGTGACCGAAAAAAGAGGCAGAATTCATACCTCAACTGCCACAGTAGTAGTCCTTCCCGAAATTAAAGAAACCGAGATTCAGATAAACCCCAATGATCTTGAATGGAGTTTTACCACGGGCGGGGGCCACGGAGGCCAAAACGTCAATAAAGTTTCAACCGCGGTCAGGCTTATTCATAAACCCACCGGTACGGTCGCAGAAGCCCGCGAGGAGAGGTTCCAGGAGCAAAACCGCCAAATAGCGCTTTCCCTCTTGCGATCCCGCCTTTGGGAGCGTCAGGAAGCCGAGAAAATGCGCACAGTTGCGGGATACCGCAGTGTAATCGGACGCGGCATGCGGGCCGAAAAAATCCGGACTTATAACTTCCCCCAAGACAGGGTTACGGACCACAGAATCGGTAAAAGCTGGGGAAAACTGGAAACTGTGATTGACGGAGATCTGGATCGTATAATTGAACAGACAAGAAATTTAAACTAATGGAGTCTACCGAAAGGCCCAGCCAACAAATTGAACCCCTGCATCTTTTATCTTCGCCGATCGGCCAGGAGGTTTCTGTCAGAATCAAAGAAGACGTACGTTTACCAAAATATACTGAAGCCTTGGAAATTTCCGAGAATATAACACGGCAAGCCAAAGAGATTGGAAAGTTAATGGCGCCTATATCCGAGGATCTCCCCCAAATACTTCAGGACCCCTCCCTTCGTGAGCAAATGGGCATTGATCAAAACAACTTTGAAAGTTCCATAAAACCATTTGCTAAGTCAGTTCACAATCTCGATATTTTTGGCGTCGATTCTATTATCGACTCCAATGGTTCAATTAAAATTATCGAAATAAACTCAAGGCCACAGTTTTTGGGTAGGTTTGATTATTTAAATTCCACTATCGTGGGAAAAAATCCAAACTCTGAAATATACCCACATGTCACAGATATCCTTGACAGCTATCGACACGGTGGAATAGCAATCGTAATTTCTCATCCTTCAAATGCTTTTCATAACCATCATCAGTTGTTGGCTCAACAGCTAAACTCCCCAATCTCAACACTGCAAGAATTAGAAACCGACAAAGAAGGAAACATAATTTATAAAGACAACCGTGTTGATGTAATTCTGAGACAATTTAGTATGAGGGCTCTACTTAACCCAGATATTGCCAAACCTGAAATTGTTGACGCTGTAAAAGAAGGGCGTGTTACGTTGGTAAATGGTCCGGTCGCGGGGTATTTTGGAGAAAAAGTTGCTCTTCCAATTCTTGCAACAGACGAAACGGGTTTATCAAAATATTTACCGCGGATGGTTGTAGTTACGACAGGAGAAGGAATTAACCTGAACGAATACAAAGGCTGGTGGCTAAAGACAAGCACGCGAGGTGAAACTGAATTAACGTTGCGTTTGACTAAACAAAATATCCAAGGTTGGCCGGGAGAGGTTGTAAGATGCATGGTTGGTGAAAATTTTGAGAAAGCCAATGGAATACTGCAGGGAAAAGACAATCCAACAGCAGCTAGATTCCTGCAACACATTAAAGATATTCAAAACTACAAACCACAAAAATGGATTTTGCAGGAGCATATAGAACCTTGGCAAATTCCCGTTTCGATAACGGAAGCCGGAAAAGAAGAGCTTAATACCACCCTAAGAATTTATTATGTTAAAAATCCCCAAGATAAAACCCAGCCATTTACCTTTACAGAGCTCCTCGCCAGCAAATACGGAAGAGTTAGCGGCGCAGGTTTAACCATACCCCTAAAAACCTCTCCATAAGAAGAACGTGTCTATTGTGGAGACGCCGAAAGAGTAACTTTAATATTACTGGTTTGCCCGTTCCTCCAGACATCAAGACTCAATATGTCCCCCGGTTTCTTGCCGGCCACAACCTTACCCATTCCTCCCAAAGCATCATTTATGGCAATCCCGTCAATTTTAAATATCACGTCCCCCACCTCCAACCCCGCCTTTTCTGCAGGGGAACCTGCCACAACATTTACTATATAGGCTCCCTGCGGAACCTGATTAAGAAGTGCCACCTGAGTTGTCAGCATCTGGTATTCAACTCCGAGGTAGGCTTTGGCAGGAAACTTGCCGGTCGCCTTAAAGGTGGCTAGATCATCTTTAACCGTGCCGATGGGAATGGAAAAGGCAATATTATTGGCTCCCGAAGCAACAGCCACATTTATCCCAATTACTTGTCCGGCGGAGTTAAGTAATGGTCCTCCGCTATTTCCCGGGTTTATTGCGGCATCGGTTTGAATAACATTATCCAACCGCTCCACATACCCTTGGAGGGAACTTCCGGCATCGATCCCACGGCCTAAGCCCGAAATTACTCCCGTTGTTACAGTATTTCTAAACTCCCCCAAGGCTGTACCTATTGCGATCACAAACTGCCCAACCTGTAGACCTGACGAATCCCCTAATTCGACAGGCTGAAGTTCAGAACCTGTCGAAGGACTGATTTTCAAAACAGCTATATCGTTATTCGGATCCCTACTGATCGTTGCGACGTCGTAAGTTTTGCCGTCGGATGTAGAAACTTTGTAAGAAAGGGTTGTGTCGGCAACAACGTGTTTATTGGTTACAATCAGCCCGTCAGAAGAAACTATGAAACCGCTGCCTATATCTTGCACGTTTCCCCCTTGGGTTCCTTGGCTAAATCCGCCGAAAGGGGAAAATTGAATCACCGCGCGCTTTGGGGTTTGGGCCGAAACGGTAACAACGGAGGGTCCGACCTTTTTGACAACATCTATTACATCGCTATTTTCACTTACAATTCTTTGCTGAAGATTAAGGCTTGTCATTCTGGGGAAAAGAACGTCAAGCGGTTTAAATCCAAAAAGCCTGTCCGCAATAGCGCCGGTAGTTACAGCAGCAACTACAATTACCAAAACGGCTATTCCGATCAAAACTTTTTTCATTAGAAAAGTTTAATTGCCGCGTCCAACTGGGCATCGCTGGTGGCATCTTTATTAGCAATTGCGACGTCCGGAGTTAAGCCCTTTTCATGCACCCAAGTTCCTGCCGGCGTCAGCCATTTTGCCGTTGTAACATGAAGTCCGCTCCCCCCGCTTATATCAATCGGTTCCTGAATGGTTCCTTTACCAAAACTCTTATCCCCCACAAGCTTTATGCCTTTATCATCACGGAGTGCCCCGGCTAAAATCTCCGACGCGGAAGCGCTTCCGCCGTTAATCAGAACCACAATTTTATAATTTGAAAGTCTGGGAAGTTTCTCGGATTTATATTCCTGCCTTGTCCCGTCCCCGCTTTCCTGAATCACAACAGTTGTTCCCATGGAGACGAAGTCACCAGCAATATCCACGGCTGACTGCAAATACCCTCCGGGATTGTTTCTTAAATCGACGATAATTCCCTTACATGCAACTTTTTGTGTTTGACATTTATCAGTTACTTCTGCCACCATCTTGCTCCATTCGCCGGCGGTTGCCGAATCGAATTTTGCGATCTTTAAATCGGCTATATCAGAATCCTTCCCCACCCAGGAAAGAATTACGGAAGGAACATTGAGTTTGACACGCGTCAGAGGAACAACAATCGGAGTTGAATCCCCGTCGCGGATTAAAGTTAGTGTCACAACAGAATTGGAAGGACCCCTTATATAATCAACTGCTTGGGAAAGACTCAAACTTGCCGAGTCAACATCAATTCCTTTTTTGGTATCACTGATATGGATAATATAATCGCCCGGTTTTACCCCGGCCTTTTCCGCGGGAGAGCCCGGTAAGGGTGAAACGACTGCAAGGTGTGTATTTTTATAGCCGATTTCAATTCCAACCCCTTCAAAGGAACCACTAAGATCCTCATTAACAATTTTGTTTTGCGACGGAGGCAGATATATTGTGTACGGATCGCCCACTGCAGAAACCATGCCTTGGATGGCGCCGTAAACCAGCTGGGAAGGAACCAATTTTGATTTATCAAAATATTTGGCAGAAAGGGTGTCCCAAACCTGCCAGAAAAGCGAGAAGTCAACATTCTTATCGGGCGGAATTGCCCTACTAATATTCACCTGAAGGGCTTTTGTCACTTCTGCCCTATACCCTTTTACGCCCAAAAAATACCCGCCAACAAAAACACCGATGGCGGCAACTAAAACTAAAATTAATTTCCGTACCTTAACAAAACTTAGTTTAATACGCATATGAAAGATGATACTCAGTGAAAACAACAGACTCAAGCATTAAATTTGGGGGGCAAACGGGAGAAGACCAAGATGTCTTGCACGTTTGATGGCTACGCCGATTCTTCTTTGATGTTTGGCGCAAATTCCGGTTCTGGCCTTGCCCAAAACTTTGGCACGATCACTCATGTATTTTGCTAAAGCGTCGACGTCTTTATAATCGGGAGAGGTTTTACTTTTACAAAAAGGGCAATTTACCGGAACTGCCTCCTCTTTAATAATTCTTCTTCTTTTTTTGAGGTCTTTTTTCTTTGCCATCAGAATGGAATATCCTCTTCACCGGGTTCTTCAACTTTTTTCTCTTTTCCTTCGACAGGCTCAGGACCTTTGGCCTTCTTCTCCTTTTTGGCCGGCTTTTTAGCAATTTCCTCAGGGGCAGCCTGCGCTTCTACTTGGACCTCCGGAATTTCGATCCCTCCCCCATCCTCAGGGTTATCCGTCTTTTTATCGAGTATTACCATATCGTTTATAACAACTTCAGTTCTTTGCTTTTGAGTCCCGTCCTGACCTTGCCAGCTTCGGGTCGAAAGCCTGCCCTCAACGTAAACTTTCCTGCCTTTTTTAAGAAGCTGGGCGCAGATTTCGGCCAATTTATTCCAGGCCACAATATTATGGAACTCCACATCCTCTTTCTTCTCTCCGCTTTCCAGAGTCCAGCTCCTATTTGTGGCAACACCGAAAGTACAAACTGCGGTTCCTTGGGGCGTATAGCGCATTTCAGGGTCGCGGGTTAAGTTCCCGATTAACATTACTTTGTTTAAACTTCGTGCCATTTAATTATCTTTTCTAATTAGTAAATATCTGATCAAGTCCGGGTCCACCCTTATTTTATCATTTAACGCTTTTACACTGGAAGGGTCAAGTTCAAGCTCAAAATAAAGGTAAAGTCCGGTTTCGCTTTTGCCCAATTTATAGGCCAATTCCTTTATTCCCCACTCTTTGGATTCAGAAATTACGCCTTTGAAAATCTTCAGGGTTTTTTCCAGAGTCTCAGTTACCTTTTTTTTCTTGGCAGCTCCGGCTTTGCCGTCCAACACTAAAGTCAGTTCGTATTTGTTCATATCGAAGCCGATTTTAACATAAACTGGAGGTTTTGAACAAGGGTTAATTGAACTAGACGGGATATTTCCAAATAGTTACATCCTGAGATCCCGGTGTTAGGAGCAGGTGCAGTTCACCACCCTTTGGAGGAACGACTGAATGAGCCTTATTACATCCATCACAAATTCCATTATTTTGACATTTCCCGTCTATGCAGGCTACTGGCCTGAAATCTTTTGGATAAGTACAAGCTCCGGTTGACTCGTCGTATGAAACACATCTTTCGTCATTCATATTTGGTTGTGAGGATTGTATCAGCTTCCAATCTTAAATTCCACCACCTCTCCATCCTTCATGATGTAGTCTCTCCCTTCGGAACGGACCTTACCTAAATCACGGGCGGCTTTCCAGCCGCCTGCTTTAATAAACTCCTCAAAGCCAACTACGTCGGCTTTGATAAAATTCTTCATGAAGTCTGTATGTATCTCGCCGGAGGCCATGAGCGAGGTCACACCGAGTCGAATGGTCCAGGCCCGAACCTCTTTCTCCCCTGCCGTAAGAAAAGTGATAAGACCCAGTGTGGCAAAAGCTTTCTGGATTAATCTTTCCAGACCTGATTTTTTGATTCCCAAGTCCTCCAGGTAAACTTTCTGATCTTCGGGAGACAATTCCGAAAGTTCGCTCTCGGTCTTTGCACAAATCGCCACAATCTGATTTTTGTTCACTTTAAATTCCCCGGCATATTTAGTCTCGAGAGAGTCCGCATCTTTAAGGGCGCTTTCGTCGACATTCAAGACAACAAGA
>JBGPAU010000026.1:0-7428 GCA_041480845.1 Patescibacteria group bacterium
CGAAATTGTATATGCCCTTTCTGGTAATACCACAGAATCCGGGTTAACACTGTGGTCATTAAAAATCGGCGAGAGCACACCGCATCAGATCTCTGGTGTTGCCGGAGCGATAAATCCTACCGATGAACACGTAGGGTGGATGAAACTGCTGGGCGATGGTACTAAAGTTGCTTTCTTTGTGAAAGAGCAATCTGGCACTTCAGACAATTTCAAAGTTATGATTTATAACAGACAGCACAGAACGCAGCCAGTCATTTTTAAACCAAACGACCCCGAAGTCGGAGAAAGCGGATTCGTTCAACCACTGTACTTGGTAGCCGGGACACGTTCAGACCAAATATACAGCTACAGCGTCCAACAATTCACGGGGATTCTTTGGTACACAAACTTTTCACTAAATTTAAACGACCAAGATCCCACGAAATGCAGGTTCGGTGCCAATGTTCACCTTTCCCCGGACTGGCGTAACCTCATAGTCAGCTACCAATGGAAAAACGAACCTTGTTCTTCCGGTAACAACACCTTAGAAACATACTGGGGTTGGGAAATAGTAGACGGCGAATATGGAAAGGTTTTATATCAATACGAGGAGACAAGCATCCAAGAAACGGCACGCGGGTGGCTCAATGATCACGAGATTGTAATTGAAACATTCTTCCCGGGCATAAATGAAACAGGTCTCTATGCAATAGAGCAATCCTGTATAGCCGTGTCTAATCTGCTCGCGCAAGAAGAAGTGACACCATATTGTCAATTCTCTGATCCTGACGGAATTGGTTATGTCAGTACATCCCCAGACGGTCGTTTTATCGCGTACGTAATAAACAATGACGAACTTCAAGTATTCGATATGCAAACGCCATGGAGTGGAGCTAATACCATCCTCAAAGGATGTAATAATCTGGCTTCTATACCAATATGGTCGCCGGACAGTCAATGGATAACATTCGCCCTAAACGGCAATACCAGTTTACCGAATGGCCTTTACGCTGTTAAATTTGATGGAAGCGGCATGCAGCCCCTTATATTGGAAGATAATATCTTTTCGGCCTACGGTTGGTTTCCGTCACTAAAATAATCTCTTGGAAATAAGTTTGGCAATCGCCTAGATAAAACATCTAGGCGATTTTTTTTGGCTTTCAACTTGACTATAGGGCTTTAAATGGTACAATACCCACTATAGGTCAATTGCGGCCATTAAACACAATTCTAGGACACATGTCCTGTTAAGCACGTTAACTTTTTTCAAGAACAAAAAAGATAGTTAAAAGCATCTTTGGAAGACACGTATCCTGTCATTCATTTTTCCCAAGGAGAAAAATATGAACAAGAAACTGTATGCTTCTCTTTTTATCCTGTTCACCGCCCTGGTGCTGGTCCTAACTGCTTGCATCCAGCCGTTTTCCATTAAAATCGTCAGCAAACCAGCGGACTGGTGTGCAGCCCCTTATAATTGGGCGGCTTGTGGCGATTGGGCTTACAAGGGTCTGCGCCTGACTTGGGGAGCAGAAAAGGACAATAATTTCGTCGCGGTTCTCAATATCGAAGACTGGAACATGATCTGGAACGGGTCAGAATATGACCGGCATGTCAGAAAAACATACATGATTCAGAGTTCGCTTCTGAGCGATTCCCACTACGGAGATTGTGGTGGTTGGGGTGGAATCTGCTACAAATACTCCGAATACACTGACACGGTGAAACCATAGTTCTTGAAAATTGAACAGTAAGGCAATCGCCTAGATAAAACATCTAGGCGATTTTTTTTGGCTTTCAACTTGACTATAGGGCTTTAAATGGTACAATACCCACTATAGGCCAATTGCGGCCTCAAAACACAATTCCAGGACATTAGGTCCTGTTAGGCACGTTAACATTTCCAAGAGAAATTTTAATCAAATTCTTATTCAATTTTCATGCCTAAAGGAGGCACAAATGAAGAAGATTTTAGTTATATTACTTTCCGTCTTGATCACATTGACGGCATGCACAAGCAGTCCGAAAAAAATAGTCATTTACGCTAAGACAAGCGCAGGAACGGTCAATCTCTTGTCAATCGAAGTTGGCGCTTCCGCTTCCGCCACGACGATCGTTGAAAACTACCCCATGTGGTGGTTTTTCGCTGATCCCGGCGGACGAAGCATTGTCATATTTAGTGAAAACCAGGGCAGTGCAAACAATGCGGACGTTGAAGCAGTTCTTCGCGTGATTGATACTAAAGGCAATTTCAAAGATTTGGTTGTGCCGCAGGACATTATCAGCTCGGTAAAATCGCCGAATAGTTTCAACGTTTCATTCGACCAAAGCGGCATTGCATACCTGGAACTGTACTTCTACGACACAGAAACCGATAGCGCTCTCTTTGAGGTTTACAAAATCCAAGAAGATAGATTTATCCAAACCGCCGAAGCCAGTTTCGATAGAGGTGTCAGTTTTGTATATTACAACGGCGGGTTGGCATACAGGAATAAAATCGTGTTGATACCGGATGTCAACACTGAGGATAAATGGGTCAAACTTTACGACATGGCCACCGGAACTATTGTTACAATTTCTCCACAGCTTGGAGATTATCCGGATATCCCCATTTGGAGCCCCGATACCCAAAAGTATGCTTATAGCAGCCTTTATGACGAAAATACCGTTTGCTGGGTATACAATAACGGCCTATCCGATCAGAAGCTGATCTGTCTTCCCTCCAATTGGAGGCATGGTACAGGCGCGGCGGCCCCTAATTGGAAAGATGTTGCATGGTCCCCTGACGGTCGTTACATTGCAGTTGCAATTCCCGACGCGGACCAGAACAACGAAAGTTTATATGTTTTCAACATTACGGGAACGCCACGAACAGTCTTTACAACCATTATTCCCGGCTTCATCACCAACCTTGTTTGGTCACCGGACTCGACACTACTCGGATTTTCCAACTGGGATCAAAAGCAAGGGGGTATCTACACTTTGGATCTGCACAACAATTTAACCGAAGTTTATAAACTTATTGGCTTGCAGTATCCTTCGGGTGGCATAGACGATCCTATTCATCTGGTCGGCTGGCTCAAGTAAATCTCTTGGAAATTAAGTAAGGCAATCGCCTAGATAAAACAACATCTAGGCGATTTTTTTTGGCATTCAAACTTGACTATAGGCCTCAATATGTTATAATGCCCACTATAGGCCAAGTTTGCGGCCTCGCTGTTAGTAAGAACCTTAACATTTCCAAGAGAAATTAAACCAATTCATATTCATTATTCTTTGCCTAAAGGAGGCACAAATGAAGAAGATTTTTGCAATTTTGTTTACAGTTGTTCTGCTCGGTTTGAGCATTATGGCAACCTGTGGCGGTACAACCGGTGGAAATTTGTTGTTTTTCGACAACAATTCCGGGCTAAAATTCCTTGCAATTTCACCCGTCTCCCCAACCGGGAAAGTATCCGAATTGCCACTGGACACAGAAACTACCTGGAGCCGGAGAACAACTTCTCCTGATGGAGAAACTCTTGTCTTCGGAAAAGCCAATTATGGCCCACTCGGTGACATGGAAGGCTATAGCTTGGTTATTTACAATGCAAAAGATTTATACTCACCGGTTACTTTAGAAATTCCGGTTGATATTCTTCACAGACTGGACACAGCTCGAGTCGAATTTCTTCCGGTCTGGATACGGGGCGAGATGTTCATCAAAGTAATGTGGGGCGAATATGATTTCGCTCTATACAGTGTTGATATCGGTCACAAAACTTTTGAACTGGTGAAAGCCGTTAGTATTCTCAATCTCTATAAACAGGTGGGTGGACCAGCAAGTATCGAAAATGTACTTCCTGACCTAAGCAAGGCAATCATGTATCTCGGCCGCGGTGCTGGTCATGAAAGTTTTGTTCTTTATGATGTAGAGACTCAAAAACTAACCACTTTTGATGCAATCGGGTTCCCCTCGGGCTTTCTGAGCTGGTCTCCCGATGGCAAGCATCTTGCCTACATGACGTGGATGGGAGATAACCAAGTTTGCTTGATCAGGGTTTCTATTAACGGTACGGATATTCAAAGCCAAACCGTATTTTGTCCGGAATTGTCGGTTCTACCCGGCGAAAAAATGGATAATTTTACTTCCGGAATTGACTGGTCTCCCGACGGCAAACATCTCGCCCTCACTGTCTGGGGATTCTTTAGCTCCGGTGCTGATTCTCTTCAGCATCTTTACAAACATCTTTATGTAGTTAACCCCGTTAGCTCGGAAACTGTTTCTTATAGTTCAGATGTGGCATTTGGCAGCACATGGTCACCCGATTCAGGGAAATTGGCATTCTTGACCTGTTCAAGCGGTGAAGGACCGAAAATTTACACCGTTGACGCGGACGGAACCAATCAGAATTTAATCTACACCAGTCCCGAATTCGGGACTTCGACGCCTTTCGGACCTATTGATACAAATATTGCCGGCTGGCTAAAGTAAAATCTCTTGGAAATTAAGTAAGGCAATCGCCTAGACAAAACATCTAGGCGATTTTTTTTGGCATTCAAACTTGACTATAGGGCCTTAAATGATACAATACCCACTATAGGCCAAATTTGCGGCCTCAAAACACTATTCCAGGACTCTTGTCCTGTTAACAAGTTCTTTGACATTTTCAAGATTAGCCCGGCAAACCTGTTTCATCATTCTATTTTCCCAAGGAGGAAAAAATGAAAATCAAAACTGTTTGTACCCTACTTCTGATTGTGATTATCGCATCAGCCTGCACTCTGAATGGCCCGAAAGGCACACTCGTTTTCAGAAATTATGGGGACGTCAATGCCACCAATCAGATCTCGACTAGATATGTCACCCAGAATATTGGTTCGTACGAACTGGGGCAGGGTTTTAACACCTATTTTGACCCGCAGAGTAACGTCTTTGAATATCAGCTGGTTAACATCAACGGCACTATCTACGGCTCCTGGATCGACCAGTTGAAACCCGGTGAAAACGTGACAGCCCACATTTCTGTCTACGACAGAAGTTTCAAAAGGAAGGTTTTTGATTTCACTGTCACCGATTTTCCGGAAGGGGTGGAATGGGCTGCAGGAAATATTATTAGCGGCAGTGATAACAAGTTGTATCTGACCGTTTTTTGCATGCCCATACCTGAGAACAACCAAAATGCTTTTTACCTCGTCTATAAGGTCCTATTAAAAGAGCAGACGCTGGTAAGAATTTCCCAGATAAACCTGCCGAAAAATTATTTTATAACCTCTATGGATGGTGAAAAGGCACTGGTTTTTGACCCTATAGGCATGGATAATTGGTATTGGAACGGAAAACTATCATTTGCTACCGCAAGCGGGATCGTGGATCTACAGACACAAGATCAAAGCCTGGGTTACCCAACACTTTCACCGGATAGCAAACAGATTTTCTATAACAACGAGGTTGTGGATGGCGACACTTATAAAATTTGTCTTAAAGCCATTCCCGTTAACGCCCCGGATAGTGATCCGACGATTCTGAGATGCTGGGAAAAGCAGGTGGACGCCGTTTCGTTAGCCTGGACAGCGAATCCCGATGTATCCAGTATCGACATTTTGTTTTCACCAAACGAGAAGTACCTGACTGTGTCGTTTTTCGACCACGTATTACCAAATATGCTAATGATTTACGACATCAGCGACCAGGAGAATCCCAAATTGATCAACGAAGTTGCAACTGACTACGTTTCCCATATGGCCACTTGGTCACCGAACAGCCGTTGGCTCGCCTATTACGACAATGTTGATGGCAATCAACCGGGATACTACGCATTAAAAGTCGGTACGGGTGAACGGAAAGTTCTCTTGCAGGATCCGTCATGGACCATGGAAGCAGATTTCAATAGCATATTTCATGTTCACACACCGTTGATCCTATCGTTTTGGCTCCCTTAATCTTGAAAATCGAATAGTAAGGCAATCGCCTAGACAAAACATCTAGGCGATTTTTTTGGCTTAATTCTGATATAATTTCACTTGCCGCGCCTAGGTAGTTCATCGGTAGAACGCTTTCTTGGTAAGAAAGAAGTAGAGAGTCCAATTCTCTCCCTAGGCTCACCGTATTTTTTATGTTAGAATACCGAGCATATGGCCAAAAAAGGAGCCCGCGAAATTGTAGCTTTAATCTGTTCCGTCTGTAAAAATCAAAATTATATTACGGACAGAAATAAAGTTAACATGGATACCAAGGGTAAAGGCAAACTCGGCCTCAAAAAGTACTGCAGGTTCTGTAAGAAAGTTCAGCTTCACAAAGAGTCTTCTAAATTGAAATAGTTGCTCCTATAGTATTGACATTTTTGGGCAGATCTGGTATACTGATTGCTCCGAACTCAAGAGCGGAGTTGTCTCGAATGCCGAGACGAAATACTCTTTTTTTGAGTTCAAGTTCCTTAATACCTGGGAGAAGAGAGAGAAACCAACAAGGAGTGTTGTCATGGACGTTGTATTTAAAAACGGGATGTATATATTGACGGATGGCAAAAACATCGTTGCCTCAGAACGAAATCTGGATTGTCTGGAAAGCTCCGGCAAAAGATTTTTCGCTGGGAATCCAACGAAAATGGCCGAAGTTTCCTCGGCTATAAGCCAATACAGATCAAAATAATCAACCAATAAACAAAATCTCACTCTCTCTGGAGGAAGTATACTTCACACGTGTGTGTACTTCCTCCCCCAGGTTCGTTTTTTTATTTTTTGGGGGAATCTTCTGAAGGTAAAGATTTTACTCCTATAATTTTACGGTCACCGTCAATTACAAAGGCGTCCCTAATCGCAGACTCCAAAGGACTACCGCCTATTCTTAATCGAAGCCGCATCCTGTCGTAAAACTGATCGTAACCGAATGGGAACTTATCAACTCCTTCCATTACTAGCTTTCTTAGATCTTCGGGCGTTAGGCCATGGGTTATGTGTCTTTCTTCTTCCATCGGCGTATTGTAACAGGCGTATCCAGTTTTTCCAAGTTTTTGGGGTATAATATGTCACATAGGGGTGTCGGTCAGTGGCAGGCCGCGAGTCTCCAAAACTTGCAACGTAGGTTCGATTCCTACCACCCCTGCTCGTGTTCACTCGCAGGTTTGTCAGAATCGATAGTGCACGGGAACTTCGTACTTTGCACGGCGATTCCTACCACCCCTGCAAAAGAGACCCTCAGCCTCAATACCCTATAAGCAAAGCTTTCAAGATACGATTTGTATGTTTTAAGGTATCTTATAATTTGACTTTTGGTAATCCTTATAATATACTGTCGCCTGTAGTTTTAGAAACTATTTTCCAACCCTATGTATTCTAAGGAGGAAACATGAACTGGAAAACTGTTGGTAAAGTGTTGTTCTTTGTCGGCCTTGGCATACTCGTTTATAACCAGATCCATTCTGCCTTTTTTTCCGGCTACTATGGAGTCTCGTTTGGAGACGCAGAGTTGGC
>JBGPAU010000027.1:0-7094 GCA_041480845.1 Patescibacteria group bacterium
TATGCAAAAAATTAGCCTTGAACTGCCCAAGTACCGCCTCCAGCTTCATATGAAGCTGGTTAAAAGGCGCAAGCCTCTTTTGGCCGAGCCTATTTTGCCTTCAAAGGCCACTGTTAACAAAAAGTATAGAACGGGCACTTTTGCCGGCAGACTTATCAGGTATTTCGCCGATCACAGAAGCATAAGGAAAATTTTTGCCACTGGCTTTGTTTTTACAGCCATTTTGGCTGGTTTTTCCCCTCAAAACACCAACATCCAAGTTCAGGCTGACGAAACCATAATTGAGCCCCAGACAACTCTCGTTACCCAAAAAAGTATGCAATACCCGGTAGTTTCTGTAAAAATTAACCAGGGCTATGGCTTTTTCCATCCCGGAGTTGACCTGGGCGGAGAAAAAGGAGACGCCATTAAACCTATTATGCCCGGTTTTGTCGCCTATGCCGGCTGGGACTTCTCAGGTTATGGAAATTTGGTCGTGGTTAGCCACAAAAACGGCCTTGATTCATATTACGCCCATCTTTCTAAAATTGAGGTTGCAACCGGCAAGATTGTCGACACAAATACCGAAATTGGAGAAATGGGAGTAACGGGGCACTCAACCGGTCCACACCTCCACCTGGAAATCCACCAAAACGGAGTCTCCCTTAATCCCCTAACGGTTTTATCCCGATAAGATGCTGTTTTGCCAAAAGTAGAATATATCTGGAATCTGCAAAGGATACATGCTTGTGGGCTTCGTTCAAATCAACCCATAAATGACCCGATTTCCCCTCCATGTTGGTGACCTCCCCGTCAAACCCAAGAATCAAATAAGCAGAAACATTATAAAGATGGTTACTTACTGTTGTTTGCAAAAATCTATCCAATAAAAACATTTCGGTGATACCAACTCCACATTCTTCTTTGACTTCCCTTCTGACCGCGTCATCATGATTACGATCTTTATCTTTATCAAATTTACCTCCCGGAATAATTGTGTAGCCAAGATAGGCTTTATCGGGGTGTAGTCTCTCCTCCAATAAGACTTTTCCGTCTTTATAAATTAGGAATAACACGCCTTCTCTCTCTGGAAGACGTTTTTCTCGTGTTTCTGCAGACATTTGAGGAATGATCGCACTAAATTTATCGATTTTCAAGACTTCGCCATAAATACCAGGAAGCAACGGTTCTGTAAGGAGCCCAGTATTTTTCGGCAAACTCGGCAGACTTTACCTTGTCGAACTTCTTTCCGGTGACTTTTTCAAACCCGTTTTTGATACCCAAATCCTCAACAGGAAAAATATCCGGCCGGCCCAAGGAAAACATAAGAAACATGTCTGCCGTCCACGGCCCTATTCCCTTTACTGCCACCAGTTCTTTTTTTACTTCCTCATCCGGCAGTTTATCTAAACTTCCAACTTTCAATTCCCCGCTTTTAACTTTACTTGCCAGGTCTTTTATATATTTTATTTTTGCGTAGGAAAGGCCGGCATTTCGGAGTTTAGCCTCGGAGAGTTTCAGAATAGCCTCGGGACTAATACCCCCTTTACATAAATCCTTTACTCTGCCAAAAATAGTAGAAGCCGCTTTCCCGGAAAGTTGCTGGTTTGTTATTGCTTCGAGAAGATCGATGAAATAATTTGCCTTCGGACTTTTCTTAATCCTGCAACTCCCCCACTTTTTAACCAGGGGTGCAATATATTTATCTTTAAGAAGAAACTTTTCCGCCACCTGCCACATATGTGCATTCTAACAAAAATAGGAGTACAATTCGCGGCTGGAAGCCAAATTCGGTTTACTCAAGGAGGTAAAAATGAAAAAGTGGCTTACGAGGTTGGGTTTTCTGGCCTTGGCAATTGCGATATGTTTCCTGTCTGCCGGGTTGGAACGACTGGTTAACTTGGGACTTGCAAAAGTCCAATGGGTGCCTGTTTGGGTAAGCACAGGGCTGCCAGTCATAATCGGAATCGTTGTTTTCGTACAATTGGCGTCGGCTCTATTTTTGGTCGCGACTGCAATATCCGAAAAACAACCCAAAGAATACCCAAGTGTCATTGACACCGCATAAAAAATAACCCAAACCCAAAAACTCCTAATTGGAATCACACAAATCCAGCTAGGAGTTTTTTATTGGAAAAATCTTGAAGTTTAGTAGTCCATCCCGCCCATGCCTCCCTGCGGCATTGCGGGCTCTTTCTTTTCCTCGGGAATATCGGTAACAAGGCCCTCGGTGGTAAGTACCATCATGGCTACACTGGCTGCGTTTTGGAGCGCGCTTCTTGTAACCTTTACAGGGTCAATTACTCCAAACTTTGTCATTGATCCATACTGGCCTGTCAGGGCGTTGTAGCCGAAATCAACATCTTTGCTTGCCAGTACTTTCTTCAAAACCGCTTCCCCGTCCTCCCCCGCATTTTTGGACAGCCATTTAATCGGTTCTTCCAGGGCTTCCCAAACAATGTCGACCCCAATTTGCTCGTCACCCTTGGCGACTTTAACCTTCTTTGCGGCTCCGCGGGCCCTAAGAAAAGCTGTTTCGCCTCCGGGGACTATTCCCTCCTCGGTTGCGGCTTTTGTGGCTCCAACCGCATCCTTAACTCTTTCCTTTTTGTCATTAAGTTCAATCTCTGTGGCAGCACCTACATTTATTACAGCGACACCTCCTGAAAGTTTTGCCAATCTTTCCTCAAATTTTTCCTTATCAAAATCACTGTCGCTGGCCTCAATTTGCTTTTTGATCGATCCGATTCTACCCTCAATTGTCTTTTTATCTCCTTTGCCACCGATTATCCTGGCATTATCTTTATCGGCCCAGACTTTATCAGTTTGTCCCAAATCGGTTACCTCGATTGATTCAAACGTGCGTCCTGTATCTTCCGAAATTACAACCCCTCCAGTTAATACCGCAATATCTTCAAGCATTTCTTTACGTCTATCGCCAAATCCGGGAGCTTTAATTGCCAACACATTAAACGTGCCGCGGAGTTTATTAACTACTAGCGTAGCCAAGGCTTCCCCGTCAATTTCGTCGGCTATAATTACCAGATTTTTGGATACTTTTACAAATTTTTCGAGGAAAGGAAGAAGGTCGGCAATCGCGGAAATCTTTTTGTCGGTAATAAGAATGTAGGCTCCTTCAATCTCAGCCTCCATTTTATCCGGGTTGGTCACAAAATAAGCCGAGGCATAACCGCGGTCAAATTCCATTCCCTCTTTGTATTCAATATCGATCGTCAAACCTTTTCCTTCTTCAACGGTTACAACGCCGTTCCGCCCCACTTTATCAAGTGCTTCAGCAATCTTTGCGCCGATTTCGTCATCACCGGCGGAAATTGCGGCAACTTGGGCAATCTCCTCTTTATTTTTAATCGGTTTGGCCATCTTTTTAAGCTCCGCCGTTACAGCTTCAACCGCTTTTTCGATTCCTTTTTTAACAATCATCGGGTTGGCGCCGGCATCAACTTTGGCCATTCCTTTTTGTGTCAATACCTGTGCCAGAAGAGTTGAGGTTGTAGTCCCGTCACCCGCGTCATCATTGGTCTTACTCGCAGCCTCTTTAACCAGCTGTGCACCCATATTTTCAAAAGGATCGGGAAGATCAATTTCTTTGGCCACAGAGACTCCGTCATGAACAATGTTCGGGGCTCCCCACTTTTTATCAAGGGCAATATTCCTGCCTTTTGGGCCAAGTGTGGTCACAACAGCTCTGGCCACGGTATCAATACCCTTTAGAAGAGACTGCCTTGCTTCATTAGAAAATTTAAGTTGTTTGGCCATGAATTATTTGGTTTCGACGGCGAGGACGTCCTCAAACTTTACGAATAAATACTCAATATTGCCTATTTTGACTTCATTTCCGCCCCACTTTTTGTAAATTACCGTGTTTCCAACCTTGCATGGAGCCTCCGCGCCGCATTTGCAGTCTTTACATTCTTCTTTAGTACACTGAGCCGGGCCCACAGCTAATACTTTTCCTTTTTGAGGTTTCTCGCCGGCCGTATCCGGAAGATAGATTCCCGAAGCTGTCTTAACCTCTTTTTCAAGAGGTTCGATAAGAAGATAGCCTGCTGTTGGTTTTATGTTTAGCTTTGTCATTTTTGCCGTTAGCATTCCGACCCGACGAGTGCTATTGTAAATGAGAGTTGAAGCTGTTGTCAAGGGCTAAGTCTCGACATAATATAACTTCCCAGATCCTGCGGATGGAAAATGGCACGGGTTTTGGTTATCACTTCCCTGGTAATTTTTGATCTCATATACTGGTATTGCAACCAAAAGGCAAGTTTTTCAAATAACAATAAAGGAAAAGCTAAAAAGGAAAAGCTAAAAAGTTTTTTGCTCTTTGCTCCTCGCTCTTCGTTTATACGAACAGCATTCGGCCAGAATTGGGAAATCCACTTGTTTTTGTATAAAAACTTCCCGTAAGTTTCATTTTTATTGATTATGGGCAAAATTTGAGCAATTTCGTGAGCAGTATAAAGATTTCTGTCCCGCTTTTTCCAAACTAGATCTGCCTCATCCATCCACATATTTAAGCATAATTTGTTTTTTTGGTTAGTGTCTCCAGCCTTCCTTAAATCAAACCCAAAAAGATTCAAAACGAGACGGGACAAAATTCTTGTTGTCCAAAGTAAATTTTTACCGGTAATTATAAATAAATCTATATCGCTTTCATCGGCCGCATTCCCCATTGCCAAGGAACCGGTTACCGCCACCATTTTTACAGCCGGAACCATCGATAATGCATGCGAGGCCTTAGTGGCGATTCCCAGCTTTTTGGCGGAAATTCTGCTTCTGAGGGTTCTTTTGTAAACCAGTCCTTCCCTTCCACGCAGAAAGTAGTAACCGTTTTGATAAATAACAGCATCCTTATCGCGGTTCGGAGATAGATATTCCGACGCGCTCCACTTAATAATATCCGCAAACGTAAGTGGAAAATCGAACAGGTCGTGGTAGCATACACTGAGTATTTCCGATTTTTCTAAAACTTCCCGTTTTTTGGTTTTTCCCGGAGTTATTATGTAAAGACTATGCATCATTTAACCACCAGACGATATTGGGCGAGCACTTGGGCAACCCCCTGTGCGCAGGTAGCAAGAGCCTGGGTCACGGACTGCTTATTGCCGGCAACAGCGTTTACGGCATCGCCAAAATAATTGGCAAGCTGGGAATTTATACCTGTGGGCCCATCGAATGTACGTGAAGCGAGATACCAGCTACGGGCGCCGGAGGCCTGTAAAACTATCGAGCCTAAAATGGGGTGGTCCGTTAAAAGTTGAGCCATATCGCTTCTTGGATAGGCCTCCCCAAGTCCCCTTGCAGCTACCGCATTTTGATACATTTTTTGCAAAGAATCCTGTGTACTTAAAAATCCTAAGAAATTCCAGGCTGCGGTCTTATTCGGGCTTTTCGCGGAAACACCTTGTGCCCAATATGTAGCATAAGTGATATCGGGCTGGGCCGGATTGTCCTTGGGAAGCTGCGGAATGGGAACGGTCTTAAATTTTAAGTCCGGGTTAGCTTGCTTAATCTCAAAATAACGCCACGACGGACCTATATACATAGCCAGCTTACCTGCAGCAAATGATTGTGTGGAAGGAGGAAGAGTGCTGTCCCATACCCCATCACCCGACGAAAAATTAGTGAAGAAAGTAAGTGCTCCTTCAGCATTTTTTCCCGTCGGGTTACTTAGATCAACGTTATTCTGGATCATCATAAGTGCCAATATCTCCTGCCAATGATCAACATTTTCAGTTCTTCCCAATGCAACCCCTGCCTGCGTGATAGCACCCTGATCATTTTTAACCGTAAGTTCTCTTGCCAAAACCCGGAGGTCATCCCATGTGGTAGGTGGAATCTTACCCGCATTATTGAAAATACCTTCATTTATATAAAGCGCAAGGGCATCATATCCAAGCGGTATTCCGACAATTGAGTTGCCTGTAGACAGATCTGAAGACGCTGTCGGATAAAAAGTTTTTACATAATCCGCGGGATTTACCACACTTGCGGGAAGACTATCAAGGTCGCTTCTAAACATGGGTACCCAGGAGTTGTGGAAAGTAAAAATATCAGGGCCGGTTCCCTTGGCTAAAGCATTTGTTAACCGTTCCCGATAATCCTGTTGGGACTCCCGTGTATAAGTTATTTTGACACCCGGATGGGAAGCCTCATAAGCACTGATTAGTGGCGCAACTATCGCCGGATCTTCCCAAAGGCCCCACCATGTTATTTGTCCCGAGGCCCCGCTTTTTGAACGCATCATTAATCTGGCAACAAGAAACGCAGCAACTAGAAGAATCAAAAGGGCGCCGACAAATAGTAATACTTTGGGAAAACGTTTTTTTGGAGACGGAACAACGGGTTGTGGTGTTTGTTGTACGGGAACTCCCGAACCGGGAACTTGTGGCATGGGCGGTAGATTAAACGATTGGTCGTTTTGGTAAATATTTTTTGGTGGCATTTTTATTTCTTGGCCTTCGATCTTATCTAAATGGTATCATATCGATGTGAGAAGATCGATACTACATCTGAATAAAAAATTGACAAAAAGATTGGTTTGTGCAGGTCTTTTGGTTGTTGCTCTCGTTTTTGGTGTTTTTGCGCTTTATTGTCTATATTTCACAAGCAAAATTTACCTCAACACCAAGGTCGCCGGTATTAATATTGGAGGACTTTCTATAAAAGAGGCCGCGACACGTCTTTCTTCAAATATTTATGTCCCGCGAAAAATTCAACTGGTCGGGGGCGGACAAACTTTCAATATTGATACAAAAGATTTTGAACTTTCATATGACTTTACAGGCTCCGCACAAAGAGCGTTTAATTTAACAAGAACCGGGAATTTTTTTTACGACCTCACGGAACGCGCCAGCCTTCTTCTTCACCCCAAAAATATTGGCCTTGCAGTAAATCTAAATACGGACAAGCTTGATAAAATTATTTCCGTTATTTCCGGTCAAATTTCGGAAGACCTTGTTGAGCCTTCAATTAAACTTACCAACGGGAGTATTACTATCGATAAGGGCACCGCGGGAACTGAAGTTGACGGAAAAGTACTAAGAATATCAATCGGAGAAAGCCTTTCCTTAATTAAAAATGAAGAAATTCAAATTCCA
>JBGPAU010000028.1:0-6416 GCA_041480845.1 Patescibacteria group bacterium
AGTATTAACAAAGGATAACGAAATTTTAAAAATATCTCTTCCCAATTTGGCATAGAGGGATGTTTATGAAATTACAAAGTTTATTATTTTCCCCGGAACAAAAATTATTTTGATTATTTTTTTGCCCTCCAACCATTTTGCTACCTTTTCGTCATCTTTTGCCAACTGTGTGACTTCCGACTCCCGATTGCCAATTCCCGATTCAAGACTTAGTGTTCCTCTCATCTTTCCGTTTACCTGGACCACTATTTCAACTGTATCACTCCTTATCAAACTATCATCATATTTCGGCCAGTTAGCCTTATGAATACTGAAAGGCCTGCCTAAGATTTCCACCCAAACTTCCTCGCTCAAATGCGGGGCAAAAGGAGCCAAAAGAAGCGCCAATGTCTCCAGATACTTGGTACTTGATACCTTATACTCATTCATCACATTCACCAGCTCCATAAGGCTCGAAATGGCCGTATTGAATTTATATCCTTCTATATCTTTGGTAACCTTTTTTATAGTTTGATGCAGTTTTGACGATACAGCGGTATTGCCAACCCCGCGAAGCCTTGGCGAAGTGGGGTGTTCTGGTTCTTCATTAAATAGTCTCCAAACTTTCCCCAAAAACCTGCTTGCTCCCTCCATTCCCGAATCTCTAAAGTCCGGCGAGGAATCCATAGGCCCCATAAAAGCCAGGTATATTCGAAGTGCATCTGCGCCAAATTTCTCCACATACTCATCAGGATTAACCACGTTTCCCCTGCTCTTGCTCATTTTGGCTCCATCTTTAATCATCAGCCCATGCGCAAAAAACTTAGGGAATGGCTCATCAAAATCCAAATATTTCAGATCGTGCAAAACCATTGTTACAAAACGGGAATACATCAAATGTAAAACCGAGTGCTCTGCCCCACCAAAATAAAGGTTAACGGGAAGCCAGGCTTTCATAATTTTTTCATCAAAGAAAGCCTGTCCTGAGCCTGCCGAAGGGACACTTTTCCATTCTTTTGTGCCCACATTCGGATAAGCCAAGAAGTACCAAGATGAGTCGACAAAAGTATCCATAACATCCGTTTCGCGCTTGGCCATACAACCGCACTTCGGACATTTAACTTCAAAAAAATCTTTATGATTGGCTAATGGTCCACGGCCGGCGCCTTCAGGTTTATAGTCTGATATAGTTGGCAGGAGTATCGGTAAATCTTTTTCAGGAACTGTGACCCAACCGTCCTTTGGGCAATCGATCATGGGAATCGGGGCTCCCCAATACCTTTGCCTGCTCACCAGCCAGTCGCGGAGGTGATAATGTATAGTTTTTTCACCCAGTATCTCTTTTGTAAACGGTTTTTCTACTATATCAATATAATATTTACCAGCAAACTCCCTATCTCTTTCATCATAGGCAGGAACCCCCATTATCGCTCCTGTTCCGTAAGAAGAATCCACATAATTTGTTTCCCAAATCGGGAGTTTATCGCCGTTTATGGGATTAATGGCATATTTGCCCGTAAATTTACCCCACTTTTCCTTGACGTCTTTCCCCTCACTCGAAGCCACAGCCAAAAAAGTCGCGCTATTGAGAGTTTCGGGTCTGGTCGTAAAAACCTTGATCTTTCTGCCCGTCCCTTCAACTTGAAATTCTATGGTTCTCCCCTCGGACTTGCCTATCCAATTCCTTTGGGCACTTATCACCCTTTGGCTCCAGTCTATTTTTCCTAAGCCCGTTAGAAGCCTGTCCGCATAATCCGTAATTTTGAAAAACCATTGATCTAAGTCTTTTTTCTCGACGATTGTTCCACAGCGTTCGCACTTCCCGTCTATTACCTGTTCATCCGCCAAAACTGTTTTACATGACGGGCAAAAATTTACAGTGGCTTTTTTCTTGTAGGCAAGGCCGGCTTCGAACATCTTAACGAATAGCCATTGCGTCCACCTATAGTAGTCGGGGTCTGATGTAGTTACTGTTCTGGTCCAATCGTACCCATGACCAAGGGAACGCATTTGTTCCTCATAATGCTTTGTTGTCCTTTTGACCACACTTTGGGGATTTTCGTTTATTTTAATTGCATAATTTTCAGAATGAATCCCAAAAGAATCGTATCCGATTGGCTGAAATACATCACGCCCGGTCATTCTCATGTACCTTCCATAGATGTCGCTTCCGGTTGAAGCAAAGGCGTGACCCGCATGAAGTCCTTCCGCTGAAGGGTATGGGAACATCCAGAGGTTATAAAACGGACTTTCGGCTTTTTCTATATCCGCAACGTATAGCCCGGCATCATCCCACTTTTTCTGCCACTTTTTTTCAATACTGGCGTGATCGTACTTTTTCTGCATAGTAAATCCTTTGCAAATTATATCTCATGCTCTATACTTTTAGAAGATATGCAATTTATACCTCCTATCCTTGCTGTCGCTACGGTTGTTGCCTCTTTCCTGATATCGGTCAGCCCGCTTTCCAACTACGGCCTGCAGATTGCGGCATTCGCGATGATTGTTTATGTCGGAGTTTCCTTTCTGATCAGAAAACGCATACTATCCCCCGACCTGAAAGTCACGCTTGATATATTGGTCTTTTCCCTAACGGTTTCTCTTCTGATTTTTACGACCGGAGGCTTTACTTCACCGGTTTTCTTTTTAAGCTATTTTTTGCTTTTTGGGGTTGCACTTTTTTCGTCCCCGATTACGGCAACTGCAATTACCATTACTTTTGCACTCCTATTTATTGTTGCGCCAAAGGCTGACTTTTGGATAGATTTACTGCAAATGGCCTCCCTTGTGAGCATCGCCCCCTTGTCCATTCTTTTCGGGAAGCAATATTTGAAGGTTTTGCAGGATAAGAAAATGATTACGGGATTATCCCAGAAAGTTCAAAAAAATAAAGTTGAAGTAACCGATTGGACCGAAGGAGATTTCAGAAGGCGACTCTTGCGGATTCAGGAATATTTGCAAAAGCTAAGCCTCGATCCGTCAATCGAACTTGATAAAAAGGAAAGAATTAATTCTCTTTACAGGCAGATTTATGATTTATTCTTAAGCGGGAGGACGATGGAAAAGAAAATTTGAATGCAATGCTTAAGTTCATTATCGGCCTGATTTTATCTCTAATCGGAACGGTTCATGCCCAAGGTGTAATTCAATCCCCGAATTATGTAATCCAGATGCCGAACCTTAATTCCGGCGCCGGGATTCCGACATCCAATAATTACAGTCTGAGTTCAACAATCGGCCAAACGGCGGCAGGCCTTTATTCATCAAGCGGCTACCGCGTTAAATCCGGTTTTCAATATATTTATTCGATAATCCCCTTCTCGTTTACCGTTTCCTCAATTTCAATTAATTTTGGACACTTGGCCGCCCAAACTCCGGTAACGGCAACCAATACCTTAACCGTTGCCAGCGGCGGCGCCGGAGGCTATCAAGTTAAAGCCTCCGAAAACAATCCCCTGAAGGTTTCCGGCACCACAAAAACTATTCCCAACACAAACTGCAACACTTCTTGTACAAATACCACGGCAGGAATATGGAGTTTAAGCAACAAATACGGCTTCGGGTTTAACATGTCAGGCAATGACATTCCAGCGGATTTTACCGACACAACATATTACCGGCCGTTTGCCGACAGAAGCAACAGTGAAAGTCCCCAAATTGTAATGTCTTCCATTTATGTCGGGCGCGGCCGGCAATCCACTGTTACCTATAAAGTCAATATTTCGGGAGTCCAACCATCAGGCATTTATAACAACATCGTTATGTATACGGCAATTCCCAGCTACTAAAAGGAGTTGTAAAAAGTTGTAAAAACAGGATCAAAAATAAGCAAATGGTAAAAAATTCTAAGTTCAAAACAAAAATAGCGGGCGTTTATATCGTATTTGCTTATTTGCTTATTCGCTCATTTGTTTATTCTGGCTCCGCCAGGGCTCAGGAGGTTTCCCTATCCATCGCTCCCCCAATAACCGAACTTACGATTCAGCCCGGCAGGGCTTTCAGTCAGACATTCACGCTGAAAAATGACGGGATACCTGTGACCGTTGTTGCGAAAATTTTTCCCTTTGTGCCTCTTGACAGGCAAGGTCACGCTGAACTTATAGAAGACGCGGCATCTGTCGGCGCTTTTACCGGCTGGTTTACCTTTGATCCCACACCCGTATCTATCGGAACAACCGGAAGCCATAATTTCATCGTAAAAATTACGCCGCCCCCCAGAGCGGAAGAAAAAGATTATTATTTTACCTTTATCGCCGAAGTCCAAAATGATAATAATTTGGGAGTCAATAACTCCCAGGCCCAAGCAAGAATCGGTGCAAATATTTTAATATCTACATCAAAAGACGGCAATCCAGGTAAAAAGGCATCGATAATCGAGTTCTCTGCGGCCAAAATAATAGATTCTTTTTCCGGACTTACCTACAAAGTCCTGATAGGAAATTCGGGGGCAAGTTTCTTTAAACCGGTTGGCAAAATCACAATTGACCAAATTTTTGGTTCAACGACTGTTTTAAATCTGACGCCGCTTAATATACTTGTCGGCGGATCCAGGCAGATTTCATGCGTTCAGGGAGAAGAAATAATCTCCTGCAAATTGCCAGGTAAGTTTTTAATCGGAATATATAGGTCTAATTTAAGTTTTACTATAGACGGTTCAGGTGCGAGCATCGAGAAGCAAATTTACACAATAGCTTTTCCGTTCTCCATTGTTCTGGGACTCATTACTATATTTGTTATCTACCGTATGATCAGGAAATTAACTTCCTGATACTTTAACCTCAATATTTTACAACTGTCTCTTGACAGGCGTTACTATTTGTACCAGAATTTCTCTAGGTATGCATAAGCGAGAGTTGATGTTATTTGTATTAGTGTTCATTTTTATTGCGACTTTCGCTACACTCTCCGCCCGTCTCACCAGAAAAGCAAACGCTTCCAGTTTGACAGGTGCCTCCGTAACTTTAGCCAACTCCAGAATGTCATATAAAGCGGCTGTGAGTGCCGGATCATCCGGATCTTCAGTGGTAACAATTACCACCGGAGGCGGATATGAAAATACCAATCATCTCTTCCCCGGAGATGTTTTATGTTTCACCGACGCCGGACAAAACGGATGTATCGGAAATACTACATACACCGTAGCCGGTATCCCTGCCGGCGGAGTCACTATTACTTTGACCTCTCCCCTTGCCAATAACCTTGACACTTCAGGCTACGCCGTTGCCACCCAGTCGAGTGGTTGGACATTGGCGTTTACCACAGTTGCCCAGGTTCCGATTGGAGGATCTCTCGTAATAACAGTTCCAATGGCGGATAGCGCCAAAGGTGCCAATGCCATTCCGGACACTACTGGGTCTTTGTCAACAAGCGGTTTTGATTTGAGTACTCTTGGGCCCAGTAATATTATAGTCTCAGCAGGCTGTACCCCGACTAGCTGGGGAACTTCGGATATGGCAACAATAGCAACAGGAAGCGGGACTACCGATCATGTATTTACATGGGCCAGAGCCGGTTCTATCTGTGCAGGATCAACTGCAATAACGGTACTCATCGGCGGACCGGGTATGGTTAATCCGGCTCCTATAACTTCCGGTCATACCCAAGGAACCGCAGATGTGTATGGTATTACAATACAAACCAAGGATGGCGGCAGTAATGTTATTGATTCGTCTGTCCCGAGAGTTGCTCCGGTTGAGGCTGTCTTGATATCGGCAACGGTTGATGAGACTTTGAGCTTCGTGGTCGGAAGTCCTCCCGGTGGCGCTCAAACATATTGTGGCGCTCAAACTTATATTGCAACCACCGCTACCTCGGTTCCCTGGGGGCATTTTGTAGCCGCAAACACTTTCTACTACGCCGCGCAAACATTAACGGTTAGCACTAACGCAATAAGCGGTTATTCCGTCACGATTGAGGAGAGTGATCAGATGGGTAAAAACGGAAATACCTGTACCGGAACTGCACCTTCCGGCACTGACGACTATACGTTCACCTCCGGGAAAATCTGTATTAGGGATACGGTTTGCACCGCCTCCGTCTGTTCCGAATCAATCGCCTACGATTGGGTAACCGCGGCAAGCTTTCCCGGCTTAGGTTATTCACTGGCCAGTATCAGCGGAACCGACGCGCCCTTTTTCTACAATGAGAAAAACAGAACTTGGAGTGCCAAACAGCTGGCTGATAAGACTCAAGGAGGAGAGACGGCAAATATAATAATGAGCAATTCCGGTCCGGTAAGCGCCAACAGTATCTACGTTTGTTATAAAATAACTATTCCCGGTAATCAACCGTCAGGGTATTATTATAATATAGCCAAATATACGGCAACGGCTACATTCTAAGATGAAAAAAACTGCCCTAATCATAATTTTAGTACTTAGTACTTTGTACTTGGTACTTAGTACTAGAGCTTTTGCTCAGCAAATTCTTCCTTTGAC
>JBGPAU010000029.1:0-5969 GCA_041480845.1 Patescibacteria group bacterium
AAATCTGGAGCCGAATCAGCCCCTTTACCATAGCGAGGTTTCGTCCTCTTATGCACGCATAGCTGTTGCCTTCAATCAGCAAAAACAGGTAGATCAGGTAACCCAATTTTCCAATTTGGCTATTGCCGAAATCAACAAGGCCGTTGATCTTTCTCCTGCAAACATAAACCTAAAAAGAACAAGGTTTGGTGTTTTTATCATGCTTTCGGCAATTGATCCGAAATTTTTCATTGATGCGAGAGACACTTTGATCACTGCTACCGCCCAAGCCCCGACAGATGCCAAACTTTATTATAATTTAGGCTTGGTCTACGCACGTATAGGACAGCCCGATCAGGCATTAGAAACTCTAAAAAAGACGATAGATCTCAAACCCGATTACAGAGAAGCCCGTCTTGCCTATGCTTATCTCCTGATAGACAAAAAGCAATACGCGGAGGCAAGGACTCAACTGGAATATATTCTGACAAATATTGACCCCACCAGTTCCCTTGCCAAACAGGCACTCGAAAGTATCAAGTAAGCCGGAATTTTGATACAATTCAGGCATGATCCGAAAAATATTGCTTTCCAGCGATCCCGACTTAAGGCAAAAATCCAAGGCAGTTGCCCGTTTTGACAAAAAGGTTTTGAAGTTAATTCAGGATCTAAAGGACACTTTGGGTGTTCAAAAAGATCCAGAAGGAGTTGGTCTTGCTGCGCCTCAAATCGGCAAGAACCTACGGGTTTTTGTTGCAAACTACAAAGGATTTGAAAGAGTAGTAGTAAACCCCGAAATCATGAAAATAGAACCTAGAATCAGGGATCTTAAATCTGGCAAAACAGGAAAACCGAAGCGTGAAATTCTTGAGGGTTGTCTTTCGCTTCCTTATTACTACGGACCTTTAAAGAGGGCTGCCAAAATTACGGTTAAATATCTAAACGAAAAGGGAAAGGAAATTACCGAAACCTTCGAAGGTTTTAACGCCCAAATAATTATGCATGAACTTGATCATCTTGAAGGAATTCTTTTTGTAGACCACCTTTTAAAAGAAAAAAAGCCTTTGTATAAAGTTGACGGCGATGAATGGGAGGAGGTCGAGCTTATCTGAAAATAGTTTTTTTTGGAACACCGGATTATGTTTTGCCTGTTTTGACTGCCATCCACAAAAAGTTTGTGACGGGGCCGGGAAAATCCCCCATCGCGGCTGTTGTCACCCAATCCCCAAAGCCAGTCGGCAGAAAACAGATAATCACTTATTCCCCGATAGATAAGTGGGCCCACGAACATGGCATCCCTATGCATTATTCCGCCGCCGAGCTTGCCATTGACTCGGTTGAGGCAGATATGGGAATTCTTGCCTCTTACGGAGAAATAATAAAGAGGGACGTTATTGATCTTTTTCCGCATGGAATTCTGGTAATTCATCCGTCTCTTTTGCCCAAATATAGAGGAGCTTCCCCCATCCCCGCGGCAATTAATGCGGGTGAGGCGGTTACCGGTGTCACAATATTCAAAATGGACGAGAAGGTTGACCACGGCCCGATTATTTCCCAGTTTAAGGAGGATATTTTGCCTACCGATACTACAGAGACGCTCAGGGCCCGGCTTTTTGAAAGGTCGGCCGAAGTTTTGGTTGAACTACTCACGCCTTACCTTCAAGGTAAAATTACACCCAAGGTTCAGGACGACTCAAGAGCAACTTACACAAAAATTGTTACAAGAGAGAATGGATTTATCGACCTAAATAAAAAATCCCCCGAGGAAGCAGAAAGATTCATTAGAGCCATGCAGCCGTGGCCGGGAGCTTGGACCCAAATAAAATTAACAATAGTCACGCCTCGCGATAACAATGAACAATTTACAAAGAGACTCAAAATCCATAAAGCGCATGTTGAGGAAGGGAAATTGGTCTTGGATGAGGTTCAACTCGAGGGCAAAGAAAAAGTTTCCTGGAAACAATTTAAAGACGGTTACAAGGATGCGACTTTTGTTGCAGAAGACTGAATCTTTTTGATTTTTCCCTCTTTTCTGAATCTTGAGACACAACTCGTACAAAGCTTCATTTGTGTTCTTTGGCCATTGACGATCACGGCAATCTTTTGAAGATTGGGTTTGAAGATCTTTAAGGTTTTTTGGGCTCTTTTCTTCCACCTTTTCCCGGCAACTCCCCTGCCATGGGTGCTTTGCCGGCCGTAAACTACCTTCTTTCCGCAGTTGTCGCAAACGTATGCCATTTTCGGATGAAATGAATTATACTATTAACCAAGCTCAACCGCAATGGATATTCTGTTTATTTTAATCGGCATCACAGGCTTCGCTTTAGCCATAATCATCCATGAAGTGGCCCATGGTTTAATAGCGGATAGACTTGGAGATCCTACTGCGCGCCTTGCGGGACGTCTGACGATAAACCCAATCCCCCACATAGATATTTATGGAACCGTAGTTGTTCCCCTGCTTCTTTTCTTCTTTCATTCCCCTTTTCTTTTCGGCTGGGCGCGCCCGGTCCCCATTGATCCGTATAACCTTAAAAACCCAAAAAAAGACGCTGCCTTAATTTCTTTGGCGGGACCTCTCGCCAACATTGCCTTTGCCATATTACTGGCTATATTTTTAAGAGTTCTATTGATTCTCTACCCGACCGGAGCCTTTTTCGGCCTTTTTTTTAATTTAATCGATATTAACCTTATTCTTGCAGTTTTTAACCTGATTCCGATTCACCCCCTCGACGGCGGTAAAATTTTGGTCGGCATCTTACCAGATAAAGAAGCCCGTGAACTAGACGCTTTTTTGAACAGATTTGGAATGATTTTTCTTTTTTTCCTGATTTTCCCTATCTTCGGCGGCACATCTCTAATCTCACCGATCATGAGTCCGGTAATAAATTTCTTTTTACGGATTCTTATCCCCGGATTTTCCACAATCTAGTATTTTTCACGGATTGACTTTCATGCTACAATGATTGTGACCCTGTTAAAAGAAGTGTCGGTTTTAATTTCCTGATCAAGTAAATTTAACTTGGGAGGGCGGAGTCCGACCAAGGCCTTTGTGCCGAGGGAGGCAGCCCACCCACCTGGTTTCTCCAGGAATGCCACCGGACTTTTTGAGGCAGGGTCAATTTTTGGCAAAAATGAATGAGGCACGAGTCATACGAGTGCTGAGGTCAGGATTCGAACCTGAGTAGCCCTTTCGGACGCGAGATTTACAGTCTCGTGCGTTTGACCGCTCCGCCACCTCAGCTTAAATAGTATTTATGAGCCGACGAGAGGATTCGAACCTCTGACTTGCTGTTTACAAAACAGCTACTCTACCGCTGAGTTACGCCGGCCGATCTGCTGTATTATATCTTATTCCGAGCGTATAGTTCCATTGTTCGTTATCAATTCCATCCGCGATACTTTGTTAATTATCCAGCTTGACTATAGGGATTTGGATGATATAATACCCACTATAGGCCAAGTTTGCGGCCTCGCTATCAGTGAGTACATTAACATTTCCAAGAGAAATTTTAATCGATCCATATTCAATTTTTTTGCTTAAAGGAGGCATGAAATGAAGAAGATTTTTGCGGTACTATTTACCCTTATGTTGATGGCCTGTGGCAATCCTGCTCCGGTGCAAACCGCGACAACAGTACCTGCCACTCCCACCACTATTCCCACTGCCACCATTCCTACCCCGACCCCGACATTTACGGAAACGCCGACCCCGACAGTCACGGAAATCCCGGTACTATTCACTCCAAATCAGGTATCAAACTGTAGATTTGGACCAAACATGCGTATCTGGAGTGTTTTGACGGTGCTTAATAAGGGTCAATCTGTGCTTGTCATCGGCAGGAGTGAGCCTATTTTTTCGGGTCCCTGGTGGAAAGTGGAATCACCGCAGGGTGAGTGCTGGGTGTACAGCAAGCTCGGTAGTACAACCGGGAATGAGAGCCAGATACAGGAAGCACCTGCTCCTTTTCCGGTATACACTCTTACGCCTACTCTGTATGTTCTAAGAACAATCACAATCAAGAACAATCAAAATGTGGCGGTCTGCGAGGTCGGTTACAAAAGTATTCCCGAGTCTGAGAACTTCCGAAAGCTTGAGTTTGCCGGACCTATCCAGCCCGGAAAATCAGCGCAGGCTTTGATAGCCCAAGACTTGTACTACTTCCGTTTCCTGGACTGCGATGGCTATGTGCTGGAAACCACCCCCTTGGTAGTTATAGACTACTACAGCACTGTTATTAGCACACCCTAAATAAATCTCTTGGAAAGTTTGGCTAATCGCCTAGATAAAACATCTGGGCGATTTTTTTTGGAAAAAACGTAAGGAAGTTTTACTCGCTATTATGCGCAGAGTAATTAACCGGGCGCTGGGGGCTTACAATTCCGGAATTGATGATACCCGGAGTGGCATCAAAATGGAAATAATTCAACCAATAATCAACAAACGATTTGGGACCCGTGGTCCTGCAAAAATAGTCTTTAATAAAATTGAAATAACCGGCTATCGCCCCCTCTTTGGTTATTTTTCCGTCAAGTGTAAATGGTCCGAAAACCAGATTCATTAATTCCTGATCTTCCGAAACGAGAGCGGAAATCCCTATTAGTATTTTCATTCCCAAAATCATGTTTTTACCGGGGTCGCCTTTACCAAAATCCAGCTCCTCATGTCCGTTTGCATTAAAGCCCGGCGAAGAAATTTTATGCCTTTTAATCAACGCCATTGAAACAGCCAGCACATTGGCAAGCTTTTGGGGGGACGGAAAATATGCCGGATCTTCAAAAAGAAGGCCCTGAATTTCTATTCCCACAAGCTGAACATTGGGGCGTTTGTTATATCCCGGTTGGTATAAACGCTGCAATATTGATGTACGAGTGGGGTTGGCAAAACCATAATCCCTAAAAAGACTATAAGAAGCATTAGCAAAATACTGAGTACCGTTCTCATATAAACTTCTGTCAACTTCAATTATGTGCGCTGACGTTACCCAGTTTCCATTTTCATCGGGAAGCTCCGCCTGAGCGATGGCCAATTTCTCATCCAACGCCCCCTGACCCGGCTTCGGGACCCCGTCGCCGACTATAAACTGAACGCTACGGTCACCGCATAGACCCCTTTCTATATAATCTCTTGCCGTCCCATTCGGATACCATGTGGAGGCAAACTCCGGCCCATCGCCAAACCAGTGCCAGGCAAGTCCAATCGGTTGGTCTGTAACAAATCTCCAGTTAGGGCTATGTTTTGCAATCTCCAAAAACTTTTTATTAAATTTAGTCTGGCTGACGGGCACTTCGCGCATTGCATTGACACCGTTCTCCGCTACTCCCATTCGCAATATTCCCGAAGCTGAAAAGTCCGTTTTTGGAGTAAGAGATAAAATATTCTGATAGTAAGGAGGTAAATCTTCCACGTTTAGTCCGGGCCAGGATTCTAGGCCATCCGCCCGAATCTCAATCTTTGGAAGGAAAAGGCTGGCCGCTCCTGCCATCGCAAGCTTCAGGAAATCTCTTCGGCTTATTCTGATCAACGGTCTATCGCATGTCATATTATTTTTTTCTAATCATTGTCTTGGGATATGGATAGCTTCCAAATACAATGTCAAAATTACACTCATCCACCTCATGAATATGAATTTGTCCGTCCACTGAAGCGTTGGCGTCTGCCAGCAAAAGAACTGTTTTCCCATCAACGGTCTTTTTTCCGATTATCACTCCCGTGTGACCGTCTGTTCCCTCCATATTCACAAAAATATCACCAACTTGAATTTCCTCAAGCGACTTGGCGTTAAAGGCTGTAAACTTCCGGCCGCGTATATCACTGCCTTCAACCGGCTGAAGACGGTTAACCACCTTTTCAATTTCCTGCCAGTTGGCAAAAGTATATTTCTCGATAGCATCTCCAACCATTACGCGCCAACTCCACGGAGTGAGGGTTTTTGCGTTACCGGCCTCATAATCATAAAAATTGTAAAAAGGATATCCGGGATACTTAA
>JBGPAU010000030.1:0-5741 GCA_041480845.1 Patescibacteria group bacterium
AACTTCTGACAAAACTTGAGGGAATTGAATCCACAGACCCCGTCAGGCAATATCTTAGAGAAATCGGTAGGGTTCCGCTACTTCTGGCCGAGGATGAGGTTGAACTTGCCAAAAGATATGAAAAGGCCGACAAAAAAGCAAAGGACAAACTGACGGAAAGCAACCTCAGGCTGGTTGTTTCAATTGCCAAGAAATATATCGGCCGCGGTCTTTCACTTCTCGATTTAATCCAGGAAGGTAATCAAGGCCTAATACGTGCTGTTGAAAAGTATGACTGGAGAAAAGGATACAAGTTTTCAACTTATGCAACCTGGTGGATAAGGCAAGCTATAACCCGCGCCATTGCCGACCAGGCCCGCACCATCAGAATTCCTGTGCATATGGTTGAAACAATTAATAAGATTTACAGAACCAGCAGGCGCCTGATGCAGGAACTCGGCCGTGAACCGACTCCTGAGGAAATCGGGGAAGAGCTGGAACTTGAAGGAGATAGGGTTCGCGAGATTTTCAAAATTGCCCAGGAAACAACTTCCCTGGAAGCCCCGGTCGGGGAAGATCAGGAAAGCTTTTTGGGTGATTTTATCCCTGACGAGAACACGCTTTCCCCGGTTGACCAGGCCAGTAAGCAGCTTCTAAAAGATCATTTGGAGGAAGTTCTTGGTACTTTATCCGAGAGGGAAGCTAAAGTTCTTAAACTTAGATTTGGTCTTGAGGGCAGTAAGGCCATGACTCTTGAGGAAGTCGGCAAGGTCTTTGGTGTAACCCGCGAACGTATCCGCCAGATTGAGGCAAAGGCTCTTAGAAAACTTAAACACCCGTCCCGACGCAAGAAACTTCAGGATTATTTGGACTGACCAGCCTTTGTGCAAGACTACGGCTTGGCGCGGTATCTCTCTTTAATTTTGGGGATCAAGTATTCAGAAAAAGTTTTTTCGAAATCATATTTTTTCTTCCAACCCCAGTCTTTTTGGGCATTTGAATCATCAACGTCAACGGGCCAGCTATCCACTATTTTTTGGCGCTCGGGATTAATTTTGTAGCTGATTCTAAACTTGGGGAAGAATTCTTTAACCTCTTTGGCAATCTGTTCTGCCGAGACACTAAATCCGGCAACATTGTAGACAAAACTTTTTAATTTATCTTTTGGCACTTCAGCCAACTGTGTTAAAACCTCAGCCGCGTCCGCCATTGCCATAAAAGGAATGGTGGTATCGGGTCGAACGAAACATTCGTAAGATTTTCCTTGGGCTGCCGCATGGATCATTTCGGATCCATAATCGCTTGTTCCTCCGGAGGGTAAAGTATCGGGCGAAAGGAGTCCGGGAAATCTGACACATCTGAAATCAATCAGATTTTTTCTATCAAGATTGGCAAGAAGCATGTAATTTTCGGAAAAGTACCTTCCTATTTTTTCACAGTTAAGTTTGGAAATTCCGTAAATTGTTATTGGATTCGGGAATTCTTCCTCGGAAACTCTTCCCCTTTTTTGTTTTTCGGTTAGTGTTGGAAGCCCATATGCCGCGATAGAGCTTGGAAAAATGAATTTAACTTGCCCCGCGGAGCCTTGGCGAAGTGGGGTTGCCATTAGACTTTGGTTTGTTGCCGCTTCAAGTAAATTTACAGTTCCTTTGATGTTTACATCAATTGCCTTTTCAGGGAATTTTTCTCCACCGGTAGAAAGAATAGCGGCCAAATGAAAAATAATGTCGAAATTCTGCTCATAGAAGATTTTATCAACATTTTCTTTATCGGAAATATCACAAATGTAAAATTTATCAATGAATTTCGAAATTTCCTCCTCCGGGTTTTTGATATCCGCGGCTACAATTTTGTAATTTTGGGAACGGAGTTTTTTGATAAGTCCGGTTCCCACCTCACCCGAAATCCCTGTGATTAGTGCCTGAAGCATTTATATAACTTTCAACTTTCTGCCTACTTTTGCAAAGATTTTAAGGGCCTTATCCAAGTGTTGCCTGGAATGTCCCGCGGAATTCATTATTCTGACTCTGGCTTTACCTTGGGCCACTGTCGGGTAAACTATTGCTTTTGCAAAAAGCCCCTCTGCAAATAATTCTTTACTGAAATCCTGCGCCAGTTTTGAGTCACCGAGCATTAGGGGGATTATCGGGGAAATACTAGTTCCGGTATCGAAGCCGAGTTTTTTAAGACCTGCGCGTAAATAGTCCGCATTTTTCCAGAGTTTTTTGACCAAACTTCCGGATTTTGTCAAAAGTTTTACCGCCGCAATGCAGGCTGCAACGTCGGGAATCGTCATGGCGCTACTAAAAAGAAATGGTCTGCCACGTTGGGATAACCATTCGATTATCTCAACCCTACCGGCAACCATTCCGCCCACAACTCCGAAAGCCTTACTCATGGTTCCGACCTCAATATCAACTTTTCCGTGAAGCTTAAAATGATCGACTATTCCCCGACCGGAATTCCCTAAAACGCCTTCGCCGTGAGCATCGTCTACCATCAGCATCGCGCCATATTTGGAAGAAACCTCGTAAATTTTATCCAAAGGGGCGATGTCGCCATCCATGGAAAAAACACCGTCGGTAATAACCAACTTCTTAACTTTTGGATTGGCAGCTTTTAGTTTTTCCTCCAGATCAGCCGGATTAATATGAGCGTATCTGATTACTTCGGCTTTACTCAACCTGCAGCCGTCAATAATGCTGGCGTGATTTAGCTCATCGGAAAAAATTAAATCTCCTTCGCCAACCAGTGCAGGGATAACGGCAATATTTGCACTAAAACCGCTTTGAAATGTAATTACGGCTTCTGCTTTTTTGAACTTGGCTAGAGCGGCCTCCAGCTCTTTGTGTAAAACCGTTGTTCCCGCGATGGTTCTTACCGCCGCGGGGCCTATGCCGTATTTTTTGATAGCCTCAATTGCGGCCTTTTTCATTTCGGGATTATTGGCCAAGCCAAGATAGTTATTTGAACAGAAGTTCAGAAGTTTTTTGCCGCTGATTTTGATCTCGGGCCCGACTGCACTTTCAATGGTCAGAATATTGTTGTAGAGATGTTGGTCCTTAAGGCTCTGTACTTGTTCTTTCAACCAGGTTAATGACATAAGGCGATCAGGAGATTATACAACGTTTGGGAAAAATAGTGAATTTACCAATTCCAAAAAAACTGGGCTGGAGAACAGATTGTGGTGATACAAAGTGTTATCCAGCCCCGATTTGGGTTAACCAGGCATTTATATGCTTATCTGATTTTGGTTGTACGTCCGACACCGGGATTAGTTTCAGTGTAGATATTACATCCGCATCGGGGGCATTCTTTCTTGCCTGCGTCACCTGTCCCAAGGTATTGGCCGCAATCTCTGCAGTAATACTTTTTTGTGTCGGTGAACACACCAATGAGAACCAGGAAAATCACCGCCGCAATCAAGCCGAGCCACCAGCCATGGGTATGAAACGACCAGAGGAGAAAGGTGAGTACCAGCGTGCCAAAAAAGAGATATCTGAAAAACTTGGCCATGTCAGCCTCCTATTTTGTGAACCGCTACAAGCCGGCAGCAGTTCATGAAAGTAAAGGTGCCCGGGTTACCCTTTGAACCGGTAATAAAGTTACTCCTTCAGGTTCGGCCACATTATAACATCACAATGCAACTACATGATCTTTTTTCGGCTTTGATAATCCAAAATAAATTGCGGAGTCCTCTCGAATGCTGTTATAATAGCCTCGTACGTTGATATTCCCCCGTAGCTCTCCGCCAGCTGGCGGAGGTAGAGCGGTATACTGGGGTATGTACTGGGTATACGCGATTTATAACAAGAAACATAATAAGATTTATATAGGTCAGACGGAAAATTTAGACAGTCGTTTAGAGTTGCACAATAACAAATATTTCAAGAAAAGTTACACAGCTAGATTTGACGGGTTTTGGAGGTTGATTTATAAGGAACAATGTGTTGATAGAAAGACGGTACTGATTAGAGAAAAACAATTAAAAAGTTATCAAGGTCGGTTGTTCATTAAAAAATATATTCCCCTGTAGCTCAATGGTAGAGCGGCTTCCTGTTAAGAAGAAGGTTCGTGGTCCGAATCCACGCGGGGGAGCATGGTATAATTAAAATATGGAAGTTTCAATTTATCTTGCAAGATTTTGGGGAAGCCTTTTTGTGATTCTGGGCCTCGCGTCTGTTGGGGCAAAGTTATTGGGGCGAATTATTGAATACACAGAAGACAAAACCATCACAATTTCTACGGGATACATTACCTTTCTTTTAGGGTTAATCACTGTAACATTGCACAATATCTGGGTTGCCGATTGGAGAGTGGCAATTACCATTTTAGGATGGACAACCTTATTAAAAGGAATTGAAAAAATTGCATTTCCTAACCGGGTCAAGAAAATAGCATTGAAGTTTAAAGGCGGGCAGACACTTTGGGGATTTGTTATCTTTCTGATTGGAGCGTTTTATTTTTGGATAAGTTTAAACCTTCGATAAGTTTTGTTGAATTTCGCACACCAATCTCAGAGTTTGTATGATAGGGGGAGCATGTTCCTAGAGGCTAAGATTTTCCCATTTGCTTTTCCACTAAATCTGAAATTGGTTTGGGGAATAATTTATCTGAAAGTACCAAGAGTACTTCCTGATTATCGATATTTCGGATAATTTCGCCAACGTTTCCCTTTCCCCATATTACTTTTAAGGCACCAAACCAATCAGCATTACTGGGATTTTTGGGCGCTAACAATATTTTGAACTGATCAGCAGTACTTGGTTGTTGATCCGGTTCGATGGTTACGAACCCTCCAAATATTGGACTGCCTGCTTTCTTATACATTACAAAGCCCACACCCTTGAGGTCTACATTCAGATCCCAGACCTTTTGAACATGCTCAAACTCATGATCTCTTACATACGTTGGCGTTTTTACAGAATTCTTAATCTGGTATCCGTCAGAGAATTTTTTAGCTTCCTCAACAACTATCGGGAAGAGATGCAGATCCTTTTTGGGGACAAAAATGACTGATTCGGGATATTTTCGGATATATTGATTTACTTGCATGTTTCCCCGTGTTTTTAGTTCAGGAATGGTTTGGAAAGCGCTTTGATAATGAAGGGTAACTTTCTCTCGGAATCTTTCCATCTGTTCAACGACATTTAAGTTTTCCGATTGAAAGTTTGAAGAGTTAACTACAAACGGTACATCATTCCCTTTTTCCACAACCCTATTATACAGTGAGGCATGTTTGCCCACGAAATTCTAGAATTATTTCTTTTGTCTGGTAATAAAATAGATTCTGAAAAGCCTTGATTATACGGGACAAAGCAGTGGTCAGAGTGAAACTAGGAACACGGAGCAAAATAGCCTCAAAATTGACTTCTTTTTGAATTGAAAGGACAATACATTTGTATGGAACTCACAACAAGACTTATCATTTTTGTTGCAATTATTATATCCGTTAATAATTTCGTGTTGTTTTATGCTATTCAGAACAAGGGGATACATTCAAGAATACGCTCGCTTGGTATGTTAGTATTTTTGATTAGTCTTATTGAAATTGTGGCAATTGGAATTTGGAGTTTTATCCACTTAAGAAAATAGGTTCTGAATCCCTTTTTTGCTAAAATTGACACAGTTTATGTATATCGGTATCGACATAGGCGGAACAAGAACGCGTCTTGCCGCATCCCCTAGGTTGGACAATCCGGAAGTGGTGGATAGAAATGAGTTTGCTACCTCTGACAATTTTGATAAAAACTATCAAAATA
>JBGPAU010000031.1:0-5626 GCA_041480845.1 Patescibacteria group bacterium
CTTATATGATGCATAAATATTGGCTTTTCTGTAGTTGGGATTAATACTTACTTTTATGCAAGTCAGCTGATTGTCACCAGTATTGAACTCCTCGTTAATCTCGCCTGCCAGTTCCTCGATCATTTCGCGGTCACTTGCCTTATCCGTAATCAGTTTTTCCGCCGTCATGCCTACATTCTACTCTCTGAAGTCAATTTATTGACTACATGACAACTCGGTACTAGAATCTGGGCATGAAAGAGGAAAGATTTACCGGGGCCCAAAAAACGTTAATCAGTGAGACCATAGCCAAGATCAACAAGTCTCTCGTTAGCCCGCGTTCATTACATGTCGACCAGGACGGAGTAAAGGCTTTCTATGACATGGCTTCAGGCCTAATAGACGAAAGCGGGGGAGGGAGTGTCCACGATGTCGATTACTACGCGCTTCCCGCCGAAGCTTTAAATAACCTGATTCTTATTACCTTAGAATCCGGCACGGGGCCCGGAGAAGTAATTACCACAGGATCCAGACACACAGATTACGTAGATTGGCCTTATGGGCGTGTGGACGGGAGCGAAACTCACAGAGATCATGAGCAGGTTTTACTCCATCTTAAACTTGAAATAAAAGACGGTAAAAGTATTTTGGAGATATATCAAAGTACTGAGAAAAGGGAGGGCCCTATTTGCCCAAGGTGCGGGTTTGCCGGAAAATGCGACCATAAATATAACGTTAAAGGGGAATCTGGTGGCGACGTTCTAGACAGATATACTTTTCAATGCTCCAACTGCAATCTGAATCTTGAGGATACACTCGATGCCTGGGATATAGGTCACGTTGAAGAACTAACAAGGTGTCCCTACTGCGGAAAAGAAGATTCTTAACGGTTATTCAAAGCAACACATCAGATGATAAGGATAGTTTATTTCCGACACTGATCGAACGGTATAACCTGAATTTGTTTTCGGGATTTACCGGCACCGAATCGAAATTGAACATCACTTGTTTTCCGTTCCTAAAATAGGTAACGGTCATGGTAACTTCGACCACACTTTTAATATCTGATTTCTCTTTGTCCCTTTCGGTTCTGTATTCAAATCCGCCTTTTTCATAAAAATGAACAGCCAGTCCCGGACCTTTTACTGTAACCGTCTTTTCAGGCTCCAACTCTGATAAAGCCGCTATTACCATTTTCTTGTCAAAATATAAAATATCCTTGTGTGTTTCGTTGCAATCATCAATACTGATATCGGGAGTGTAATAGTCATTTATTACCAGCTTGCAGGGAGTCTCCAAATCGTTAAGATCTCCAAAATCGGGGATAATCGGATCCTGAAGCCGTTCATACACATTTCCGGGATAGTTATACTTGGCGTTGCTTCTGCATTCTGCAACCATCTCCAGCACTTCACGGCCGTATACGTTTATTTCAGAAGGAATACCGGGAGCGTTTTCAATTGACATGCCCCATTATACGCCTGGTGTCAAAAAAACAGGGGGTACTTGTCAAATTTTATAATTTGATTTTGTACCACAACCCCATTTAATTTTTAGGATTGTGTTTTTGTCCCCCAAAATCCACTCTGGCCTTTTAGACTAAAGTGAAGTGAGCGAATTCAATTAGAAAACAAAAGCTGTCTGACGAGGGTTTAACCCGAAGGAGTTCTTTTGTATAAATGAGCGAACGGAACGACTGGCTAAAAGGCCACGTGGCGCACTTTCTTTTTAATACTTCTTTGTGCGAGCAAAGAAATATTAGACTATCTGTTTGGAGAAGCAAATAATTGAACAATTTGTTTCTTGGAGGAGTTATAACCCCAAACGAATCATGATCCTGAGCCTTGTCGAAGTAGTTGAAGGGCAGGAAATTGACACATTCATTCCTTTTAATTTATATTTTCTTTCCCCGTTTGAATTTTAGCCTCACTCATGGCCAGCAATTTGCTGTGCCTCTCCCTTAATAATTTAAATATTTGTCAATATTTGCCAAATGTTCCTTGTAAGTTTTCGCACAGTGTATTTCTTTATAGACGTCATGCAGATAATACAAACAATCCGTTGACTCGGGGTTAAGCGCAGCTTCAATGGCGTCAATATTCGGACTGCAAATCGGGGTAGGAGGAAGACCCTTATATAGATAACTGTTGTATGGCGAATCGCTTTTCTTCTGAGCTATGTCAATATTGCCCCACCAGCTCCCGTTTGCGTTCTTGCCCAAGGTATACTGCATGGTTGCATCAATCTGTAGAGCCATTCCGGCGTCCAGCCTGTTCCAGATAATTCCCGAGATTAACCCCATATCCTTCGTTCCTGCCGCCTCGCGGGCAATGAGAGAGGCAATTTTAATTCCCGTCGTCCATTTTATATTTTTGGCGGCAAACTCACCCGCAAGGTGAGCGAATTTTTCATTAAACCGGCTTATTAATCTCTCCGCTACCTGTGCACCCGGTTCGTCGACAGGAATAAGATATGTATCGGGATAATAAACGCCTTCAAAATATTCGGGTTTGGTATCCGTATAAACCGTATTCCATTTGGTTAGCTCATCGGAACTCCATCCCAGTGCGCTTGCCAGCTTTTCACCTACCTGTTCCTTACGCTGACAAAAGGAAATTGTCACCCAGGCAAGATCAAACTTACCGGTAATTTTTTTCATAACCTGCCAGGCATTCATATTTTGGCTCAATCTATAACCTCCGGAGGCAATTTCGCGACCTTTGGCAAATGCATTTAAAAGAAATTGAAAAGCCCCGGCATTTTTAATATATTTTTGGTCCATTAGGCTTTGGGCAACATTGAAATTATCCTTATTTTGGGGAATAACAAAGACATTAACTTGTGTTGAATTTCCCGGAGCTCCAAAAAGCCTCCACACAAAGAATAAAGCTAAAAAAGTCAATACAGGAATAAGGAGAAGCCACAGTCTCTTCATGCCACATTCTACCAGATACGAAGAATTCATTTTTGTTTTTATCTTCCAAACCCACTTAATTTTTGGACTTGAGTTTTTGAGAGTGAATACCAAATAGTTTGCGAGTGTTTGACAAGCGCTTGTCGCGACGGAGTTGCGCAAACAAAGCCATGAACGAGCAAAAACTCAACCTATAAAATTATCGTGGGCGTCTTTCTATTGTTAACTTATTGGACGAGCAAGAAGTTAACATAAAGTTTGCTTGGAGAAGCAAGAAATTGGAGAGTGTAAAAGAAAAAATTAAGGTCTTATCACTTCCTCGGAACGACCACCAACATCCCGATTCGGATAAAAACCTAAACCTAATCTAATAGGGGACACAAGTAGTGCCCTATCTATACTAAAGGTACTAAATTTAGCATTTATAAAGCAACCTTCAATACTGGACCCCAAAAGCATTGATGAAGTTTTCCGGGTACCTCTTTCTTCAAAAATAGGTTGTGTATCAAAAAAATTACCCATAAAAAATTTATTTATTAGTCCTCCAACTATATAAGTTCTCAATGATTGCCCCTGCCTTCCCTGCATTCTAAACATATCTTCCAGCTCTTTTGCGCTTGCGCCTCTGTTTGGGGAAAGATTAGACTCTTCGACCCAAAGCCAGCCAAAATTGCTAACAGTATCGATAACCGGACTACCCTCAGCAATATACTTGCTTCCAAAGTCAGCAACACCCTTGCTTCCGGCGTACTTACTGCCTAGGAATGTAAATATTCTTCCCAAATCAATTAAATTTATTTCGTGTGGAACAAAAATAGGAATTCTTCCTTCTTTAGCTTTCTTTTCTCTAATATCTTCAACGGTCGAGGGAAATTTATCAACCCTATATTTTTCCCCGATTCTTTGGCCGGATATTTCCCAAAAATAACTCATGGCTTTGGTTAGCTTTTTTGGAAGATCCGGAGGTTTCATCCACTCATATATACCCCGCATCTCTCGCGGAGCCACAAAATCACTGGAGAATCGAAATACTTTTGAGATCCCGGGTTCACTAATTCCGTGTGGTTTTAATAGCTCCGGCATTATGGGCAAGATGGTATATCGCTACAGAAGATATGTCAAATTTTTAGCCTGTTTTCCCCAAACCCACTTAATTTTTGGACTTGAGTGTTCTTCAAAACCGCCTGTAAAATTTACTAGAATTGAAGTTTGTGAATTCAATCCAAAAGTCCGAAGGTCCGACGCAGGCCTGAACAAGGAGTTCGAGAGACAAAGTATGAGCAAACGGAAATTCAGTGCAAATTTTACTCGACGGTGCCTTTTCTTGAATTCATTCTTTGGGCAAGCAAAGAAGTATTAGAATTGTGTCTTGGACGAGTTATAACCCTGAGCTTGTCGAAGGGCAAGAAATTGACACACGCTAATTAGGAAGCTATTACGGAAGCGCGTTTTTCAAGATTTTCGATACTTTTTCCCTGCCTATCTTGTCTATCAACCACTTTTTCTAATTTCTCTTCTAATCTAAAGATATCTTTTTGTGTAGCCATATTTTCTTCAATATTCTCCAATTTTTTCTCAACATCCTCTAATCTTATACTCACATCTTCTACACCAGGCAAAACCACCTCTTTAAATGCCTCAGCAAAAAACTTTGACAATTTTTCTTCAGTGATTATTCCCATTGATTTAATGATAGCCTGTGTATGTAAAGTGTCAACGGTATTCTTCCCGGTATTTCTTTGGACAACCTATACCTATTTCATTTTATTCCACACCCAGGTTGCAACCCAACCAAATACGTAGCCGACCACAAACGTAAAGATTACCAAAACAAGTGCCGTGGTCATATTAAATGCACCGACCTTGAATGGACTGTTTAGGAAATGCAGACCGAAAATAAAATTCAGCCAGCCTTGGGCCCAACCAAAACCTACCATCGCCACCCAAACCAAATGACAAAAGCTGATTAAGGCTCCGCAATAAAGTCCGACTGTATTAGGATTAAACTTCATCTTTCTCACCCTCTTCCCAATTAATTATACTGCTCCTGAAAATTCTGAGCGCGTCATGGCGCGCATGTCAGCAAGAAGTTCGAGGCCTGCCTCGCCAAGAAGCTCTGTCTTTTGCAGCCTTTCCCTGGTCCTGATATCATTAAGGGCCGATGCCGCTTCTTCATCTGTACCATGGATAATCTTTTGTCTTATTTCCACCGGTAGTGCATCCACCTGATGGACATCTACCTCTTTAAACCTATCGGCAAAATACTTTGGAATAAATTGCCATTTTCTTTCCGGCATGAGGCTATTATATTACAATCCTGAGTCATACCGAAGGACTACTCTTGAAAATCCTAAGTGAAACTGAAGGAGACGAGATCAAGGCTTGAGAAATGTAATTAGATCCTTATAGAAAGATTTTCCCCAAAGATATTTATCTTTATCTCTTAAAGTCTTGCCAAATTTAACTTTTCCAACTTTAGGCAAATATTCATTAAAATATTTCTCAACTCGATTTTTTCTTCCCGAAATGTCATCTATCTTTAACTGCCCCCGAACTCTTACGTCATAAATTGTAAAATTGTTAGGGTATAAAACAGTCAAAATAGCCGAAGCCATGGGTAGATGAAATTTCCATTTGTCCAATAAAATCTTTAATTTCTTTTCTTTTCCTTTAGCATTAAAAATTTGACTGGTAAGGATCTTTATAACACTGTCCAGATTACCCTTTTTGAGA
>JBGPAU010000032.1:0-5346 GCA_041480845.1 Patescibacteria group bacterium
AAATTGCCAAACCATTGATTGTTCCTGATGCTGTTGTATTTCCTACTGCATCAACAGTAAATCTGTTTGCAGGAGTTGAGCCTGCCTGTAGTTGTAAGAGATTGTAACCGGTGGCGTTACTTGCGACTGAGCCGTAATAGAGAGCTCCCGAGGTGAGATTGGTATCGGTTGCATTTACCATTCCGGTTCCAGATCCCGGAGAGGCGCCGCCGAAAGTCAAATTGAGCTGCCCGGTGCCGTCTGGTGATATAGTAACATTACCATTTGATGTAGATGGAGTGCTTATTGTCAGAGCCTGTCCTTCAATCGCAAATGTGCCCGATGTCGATTGGATTTTGGGCGATGAGGCGGCGATAACCATTTGTCCCGAGTTATTTATCACCGGAACCGTGTTAATCGTCGCGGATGAGCTGGCCGGGTAGCCTTGCAGAGTCTCCGCATTTAGGGCATAAGCAACTGTAGCAATCTGGATTCTCGGGATAGCCTCGGCATCAGCCGCAACCGTAACTCCCAGCCAGACTGCAGCATTGTCCGAAAAAACACTGCTGGAAAGTTCCGATCCGCAATCGCTTCCGAGGAGTGTGGAGAACACACCATCCGAATCCGGCCAAAAAGAGCAGGTGCCTGTCCAAAGTGGGGTGCCGCCGACTGAGTTGGCATACAGTTTGAAAACAGCGCTGGTTGTTGCCGTTATCGGGTTTCCGAATTGGTTAGTGAGCCTGCCTTGGAAGGATAAATAGCGGTTCGGGCGGTTTAAGGCGGTAAGAGCATAGGGCCTTTGTGCGTTCTTAAAGAATTGATTGTATATTCCAAGGCCAACGAGAGATGTAAGAATTAAAGCAACGGCAATATTAAGATATAAAACTCCGGGGATACTTTGATACCTATTGTACCAGTTGTGGAATCTGGTTTTTCCCGCAGATTTTGCGGTTATTGTTCTTTCTGCCGGCTTCTGAGCCGAAAAAAGATCGCCCAGATTTGAATCCAGTATTCCTTCAGCCTTTGCCCAGTCAAGAAACCGGCTAACCGAAATTGACTTTCTTTTAACCGTTGCGGGAGAGAAGTGTTGAGTTAAATCTTGCTGATATTTTCTTATTGAATCCGGTGTTATGGTGGGCAGGTGGTGCATGATTTAAGATTTATGAATTATGAATAGCAGGTGAATCGTTTTGCTCCAGCCAGAGCAGAAAATGCTTTATATCAGAAAGATAGTTTTTGATAGTGTTGGCAGAAACATTTTCTTTTACAAGATATGCCTTAAAATCGCCGGAAATTGGGTTGACAATAGTCTTTTTGGTTGAACCTTTGCTTGCATTTTCGATTCCTTCGGTGAAATCGCTCTCGATTGCGTTGCTTGCCTGTAAAAACTTTGACAAGTGTCTTAAAGTCGAAAGCCTTCGGTTCATAGTCTTGGCAGGCACGGTATTTTTGGCCATATAGCTCTTGTATTCATGCCCCATGTCAATATTCAAGAAGGGGACTATCTCGGTAAGAGATTCAACATAGCTTCCAAGAGACCTGACTTTAAGAATTGCCCAAGCGATAAAGTGAACAAGGTCGCTTTTATAATTTTTATGAGATGCCGGCGATATACCAAGTGAATTCAGGTATTTTATAAACTCTATTTTGATGAAATCTGATTGTTTGTCGGGCATAGTGTAACAAGGCTGGATTATACCGGATTATACTAATTAGACTATTATTAAAGCATTTATAAAGGCTGTCAAGAGCCTGTTTGCAATTATAAATTTTCAATTTTCAATTTTAAATTTCACGGAGAATATAGTTTAATTAACGCATTAATTTTACGCATGTTGAATATATCAATCCAATCAAATAGGTGTCTCATAATTGCCGTTTTTATGCCATTTTACACACATTATTTGTGCCTGAAGTAATTTTTGCGTTAAATTGCGTTAAATATAGAAGTATTATTGCTTATGCGGTAAACCAGATTCAAATACGCTATATTAATATATCAAACCATTTCACCTTTTTTACTTTACAAAATCTGTCAGATAAACGATATAATTGGCGCTTTCCCTATTAAAGTGCCAGGAATTTTTACCCCCTTTTTGCCCCGAACTTTTGGGAATTATATTTTTTGCCGGGTTTAACTCGTTAAAACCGTGTTTAAGGCGGTGAAGTTTTATGTAAACTTGATTTTTCTATCAAGGTAGACGATCATTATATCATGTATGATGAAAATACAAATAATATAAATAATAAATACAAACGTCCACGCTATGGACTCTATGTATTAATCATTGTTGTAATTTTACTTCTCATATTGATACTTTTTCTGTATTTGATACGAAGCCCCTTGATTTTTAGAAGCGGAGCGTTCTCTTTAACCACTTCAACTACAGAGCAGGGAAGTACGGCAGTTTTATCGCTGGACAACTCTTATGTTTTTGCTTCGCCTTTAAGAGCCAAAGCTAATGGAGAACAAATAAGAATCACGGTTTTTGTTCTTAACGACAGGGGAATGGGCATGTCCGGTAAAAAGGTCACCATCGGGGGCGGAAATGTACTGCAGGTGGCCTCCGTTCAGCCTGTTACGGACAGCCAAGGTAGGGCAACTTTTGATATTTCGGCAAGTGGTGCCCCCGGAGTTTATATAATTCAGGCAGCTACTGACGGGGTAACCCTAACCCAAAAAGCAACTGTCTCCTTCGACTAACGATATATATTGATAGGTTCTGAAGTACTTGGAGGTACTTTTATTTTATCTCTTTTGGATATAAACGACATAGCAATAATAATCAGAATGATTAAAATTTCCAAAAGGATAAGTATCGGCAGGGTTAATAAAGAAAGAATTAATTTCCAAAAATTTCCTATGGCGGCGATGGTGGGGGAGGTAACCTCGAAGGTTAGGGTGTTGCTTTTGGGAGACGTGGCGCCTGGTGAATAGCTTGTGATTGCAAATACGCGCCACTTATCGGGAGTCGTATCCGGCATGTTAAAACTGAAATAGCCCCGGGAGTCCGATTTCACAGTATAATCCGGAATATAATATGCCTTGGCTTCTCTGACAAGGCTGAAGTCAGCCAGAGTTTTAGGTTTGTCTCCCTCGGCCAGAACAATTTTAACTTCGGAATTCGGGATAGTAATTCCGCTGGCTGCGGTTTGAGTTGCCGGGGTAACGCTGCCTGCGTCCAGACTTATCGTGGGGGGTAAAATTACCGGCCCGATGTCGTAACTAAAGAGACTTGCAGGCAGAGCCGGAATACAAGTTGGGGGAGTAGAGCGGCCAGTGAGATCGATTCCCGTTAAACACAACTCAGGATAGAGTAAATCCTTCGGAGACGGAAGATAGGCTTTTGAAAATTCATAATATCCGTCGGTTGCGGCATAGGTAAAGTCGGTGACACCATAACCGCTCAGTTCAACCCGGGAAGCGGATGGGCCGTAGCCCCAGAGCCTTAAAACCGGCTCTCCAATATTTGCGGAGATTGTCACCTGAGCGCTCCTAGTCGCATAATTCGGCAGTGTTTGAGCCGAAACGGTTAAACCTCCGTTAATAAGAAAAAGGCACCACAAAAAGGAACTGGCTACGGAGATTTTGGCAATTTGTTTCATCACACCAACCTCTCTTTTTAGAAAGTAGCTGTCGCCGTATATTTGGCGATGTTGTAATAGTAACCGGACGGTTGATTACCCGGAATTGTTATTCTATAGCAAACATAAACGCTGCTGCCGCTAACCGGCCCCGAGTTGCCCATTATCGTTTGAGCTGTTTCTCCTCCCTGGGTTTTATCGGCCAGCTGCCTTGCGCTCCAAGTCCTGTTCTTTTCGTTATAGTAAAACGGCGCATCGGTTCCGCTTTGGCTGGCCAGCGAATAACCGAGGCCCGGATAAACGGTTGCATTTGTCCAGTCAGATGCTACCGATTCACTGCAGTTACTTGATGCGCAAACGGTATCCCTGATACAGGAAACCGGACCAGTAAAAGTATATTCTCCGGAAATAGGCGCAATCCCCGGACACGCGACACCATTTTTACCCATCTGATCATTTTCTTCAATTGTTACAGCGTAACCTCCTCCCGAATTTGTGTTTATAATCAATTGTTGAGCGGCATATACAAAAGTATTTGCATTCGTCAAATGTCCCCAGGGAATTGAGGTGGCTGTGGCACTCACCGAGGCATTATTGCCGCAATATGGGCTTCCCGAGGAAAGACCTGAAACAATAAAAGACAACTGCTCATCAACCGTAGCCGATATTAAAACAGCCTCAACAAGGAAAGCTCTCGGTATGGAGGACTCTATGGTGCTAGTATCTCCATAACGGGTAGTTACGGTCACGCCGTAAATATCCGCGGTCCCTTGGGTGTGACCGCTTGTGATGGGGGCGGGGTTAACTATATAGGGGGTGGAAACGCCCAGTGTGATTACAATCGCAGTTCCATTTGGACACGTTGACGTGTTTCTGGGAATGGAAATGGTATGATCGGTGGTCCCGCTTCCGGGGGTTACTACCGGAGTTCCCCAGTCGGTCGGGTTACAACCCGTGATTGAAATGCGACCGGATAAAGGGTTTGAAGCCGGGCTGTTCAAATCAAAACCGCTGGTTGTCACGCTTCCCGCGTGATCCGGAATTCCGTTATTGCCGTTAGCATTATCCGCCATAGGAATTGTAAGGAGAATACTGCCGTTACTGGGGATTGTGGTACCTGTTGTAAATGAAACAAGCCATTGTCCCGATTGGGAAGCAACAGCATAACCCGAAGTATCAAGGTTATTGGCAAGGGGAGAGGTCAAAGTAATAGTGACTCCGCCGGCAGGGATATTGTCCACGGTGTATGTGGTATTGCCTATACAACCGTTTTGCCCCTCATCAGTGAAGCAGAGGACATCTCCCGGAAAAAGATGGCCTGTAGTATTATCAGGATTGCCCGATCCGTCAATTGTAACAACCGAAGAACCGGACGAGCCCGTGGCGACGCCGGCTTTATAGGAAAGCCGGGAGTTGGCTACTGCTACTTTGGAACTTGATAGGGCGGCATCCGCTTTTTTTGTAAACATAACGTAAAAAGCGGAAAAAACTACAACAAAAACGCTTACTAAAACTACCAGTTTTCGTCCATTCATAATCTGTAAAATCATTATACTAAGTCAACCAGGGCTTGACTACAAGACATTGAATTATTCAGTCTTTTCTTTTGGAGGTGCCTCATTTTTTGGTGTTTCTTCTCCCGTTATTTTATCTTTCAGTTCTTCTTTCAGCTCTTCCAGCTCGGTCTTCTCCTTACCGAGTTCCTCAACCAGGACTTCTTCCTTCTTCTTGAATTTCTTGTACCAGGCAGTTCCCGAGATTACGATTATTATGAATGCCAAA
>JBGPAU010000033.1:0-4672 GCA_041480845.1 Patescibacteria group bacterium
ATTCCGATACGCCCCGAGCCAACACCCGCAAAAAACAGATATATACCAATAAAAATTAAAAGCCCGCGCAAAATTGCGGACTTGAATTTTCAGTTAGGACAGGGATATTTTCCTGTCCTAACAGGGAGGAGAGAGGATTGCTCTTAAGTAGGGTCACCTACAGGTTGATCCTCAATAGGCTCGTGTTGAGCCAAGATTACGCCCGTGCGTGTCTCTCGGCCGCGTCTGGCCTTAATTTCATCGTGTTTACGCCGGTCGTGGCCTTTTCCTTTGGGCCTTTCGGGATGACACGTGTCACATTTCGGATTATTACCTGAGTTCTTCGGAACGCAAATGCACTTACACATACCTCACTCCTTTTTATGAATTTCTGTGTGCTAGCTACAGACCGACATTGTAGCAAAATCATGCCCTTTTTGCAAAAATCTGGTAAATGCTTCATCATGAACTACGTCAGAAGACGATGAAATATGCTAACCCCATTTAGAAGATCATTGGCTTTTTTGGGAGATAAGGTTTGGTCCAAGGTAATCCTTTTTTCCTTGACGCTTTTTCTTCTGAGGTTAGCGGATGCGGTTATTTCTTTTTGGGCGCCGAACCAAATCCAATCTTCCTTAAATAGTTCTGTCTGGATGGGAATTATTATCAGCTTTCAATCGGTAGTTGGATTTGGAGCGGATCTTATTTTCCCCACACTACTCCGGACAACCAAAACCAAGCGCCTGATTTTTTGGGCGATTATTATGTCTGCCTTAACTTCATTTTTCTTGACGACATCCACCGTCCAGCCCTTTATTGCGATATTTTTGATAACCATGACTTTATGGGGAATTTATTACGAATTTGTTGCCTTTGCCAATTACCAATTTATGGGAAGTGTGGTCCCGCCGCACATGAGGTCTGCGGCTTGGGGGGTAGCTGGTACTTTTTTGAATATGGCCTATTTTTTGGGACCGCTAATAGCAGCCGCGGTGCTTCTTAAAAGTTATATTTTGACGGAAGGCATTATTTTGGTTTTCCTTGTTCTTGCACTTCTACTTTTATCAATATTTAAAGGACCGCATGATGTTCCGGCTAAAATCGATTTCAAAGATGTTAATCCTTGGGTGGAACTTAAGCATTGGATTTCTCTCTCAAAGCATATTTGGCCGGTAATGATTTTGAGTTTGCTTTTGGGTTTTATAGATTCGACTTTCTGGACAACAGGAGCTATTTGGACCGAAAAACTGGCAAAAATCAATTATCTGGGAGGACTTTTCTTGCCTTTTTATCAACTTCCGGCGATATTTTTGGGTGTGGTTGTGGCCGGGTGGGGAATATATAAAGGTAAGAAAATTTTGACAGAAAAGTTTTTGATTGTTGCCGGAATTTTCCTAATCGCGTTGGCAGTAAGTGATACCGTTTATTGGCAGCTATCCATGGTGCTTTTAGCATCTGCGGCTCTTTCGATTTGTTACCCGCTTCTTGACGGAGTTTATACGGATATAGTGGCCAGAATGGGTAAGGAGAAAAAGGATTTAATAGGTTTGACGAGTTCCGTGGTTAATGTTTCGTATGTTGTCTGGCCTCCTGTTGTCGGAGTGATTGCGGGACTCATTGGGGAAAGATTAACTTTTTCCTTTGTCGGGGTTCTCGTCGTGATTGTTTCGGTGATACTTCTTTTTGTTACTCCTAAAAAGCTTCGTTTACCACAGGAAGAAATCAAAAGCTGGGAACATTAAAAGGTCTACTCGAGTTTTAAAAGTTTGGCTATTTGGGTGGTTGAAGGAACTTTGATTTTGGAGATTTCAACAATTTTGGCGCCAATTTCCTTTGCCTGTTTTCGTTTCTTACTTAATATCGGATCGCCGACTGTAACCGCAATCACATGCGGACTAACGATTTTTACGAGCTTGGCGTAATCCTTGTCCTTCATCTCATCTGCCAGAACTATCACTTGGTCTACAAAACGTAAGGATTCAAGCATTTCGCGTCTTTGGCTTTGACCGTGAATAGGGCGTTTTTCACCCTTCAGTCTTTTAATATTTTTGTCGGATTCCAAAGCCACAATCAGGTAGTCGCCGAGAGCCTTGGCCCTTTTTAGAAAATGAATATGGCCATAGTGAAGAATATCGAATGCTCCGCCGACGAGAACCTTGACTTTCCCTTTTGTCATTCCTGCATATTGTACCAGAGAGGCGGTATTTGATACTATGAATACATGCCCACCTCAAAAAGCGAGGACGAAGCCTTAGTAAGAAAATCCGTCCCCAGACAAAAAATTAGACTTGCTATCGATAGCGACGCTTTAAGAAAATTCCGTTTGGTTGTTGTAGCCTATTCCAGCGTTCAGCGCGAGCATTTCGCCACAAAGTCTGCCTATGAAGCCGAGGTTGAAGTAGAAGAAAGGGCAATTGAGGTGTCCGAAGAGATCAGAAAACTTGGAGTACAGGTTAGAACCCTTCCCGGAGATCAATATTTTTACACAAACCTTCTTGTCGATAAGCCGGATTTGGTCGTTAACCTTGTTGATACCCTAAAGGGCCGGGATCAGCTTCAGCCGTCGGTTCCGGCAGCTCTCGAACTTGCCAACATTCCCTATACGGGTGCCGGAATGGAAGGACTTATTATCGGAAATAACAGGAACTTAACCAAAAGACTTCTTATGGCTTATGATATTCCGACTCCGCCGTTCCAGTTTATTAGGCGGGCGGGGACTTCTATTGATGAAGATTTGGGTCTCCCCCTCATTGTCAAACTAAATGAGGGCGGGGGAAGCGTTGGGATTGACAATCACGCGGTTAAGGAAAGCTTTCGTGCTGCAATGCTTAGGGCTAATAAAATGATTTCTATTTATAAATATCCGGTGGTTGTTGAGAAGTTTATCGGAGGCCCTGAGATTACCGTCGTTGTTTTTGATGACGGAACCAAAAGACACGTTTTTATGGCACAAAAAGTGTTTAGAAAAAAGCCCGATGGTAAACATTACTTTACAAGTTTTGAATCTTATGAGGATGAGAAAGCGTATAAGTATGTTCCTGTCGGAGAAGATATCCGCTTTGAAATTACTAAATTGGCCGTAAGAGCTTTTGGCGGACTTCAACACAATGATTATGCCAAGTTTGATGTCAGAATTGATGAAGAGACAATGACGCCTTATTTTACGGACAGTAATCCCAATACGGCGTTTGGACCGGACATGGGTCTTCCCATGACAGAGGTCATGGCCATGCATGGCGTGGAATTTCCGGAAATTATGGCAAGCCTTCTTTCCAAATACGCCAGGAATTTGCCGTAGAAGACAGTGTAGACAAATTTGACATAGGGCCGTACAATTGGGCGAAATATGGTTTTAGAGAAAAACCCCAAAACACGCAGGCTGGCTAAGAGACTTCTTGAGCTCGAGGATAGGGTTGTGGGTAAACCTTTTCCGAAGATGAAAAGGGCAAAGCAGGTGACCTCGTCCCACTGCGGACCAGCCGTAGTTGAGGCGCTTTTCTCTTTTCTCGGCCAGAAAGTTTCACAGGCTTTAATCGTCAAATCGATAAGAGCCGACAAAAAAATTAAGAAGATAGGTTTAAATATCGACGATTTGAGGTCATCCGTCAAGAAACTTGGTAAGGGCAAGTTCACCTTTTGGAATAAGACCGGCTCGACCATTTCCAACCTTTCTCTAATTGTGAATAAGTACCAATATCCTGTCGGTGTAGAATGGCAAGGGGTTTTTTATGAATACGCGGACGGGGATAATGGACATTACTGTGTAGTAACAAGGGTAAATAAGGAAGGCGGCTATTTGAGGCTGGCCGACCCATTCTTTAAGTTTGCCGGAGTAGACAGAAAATTTAAAATCAAAAATTTTGCCAAAAGATGGTGGGATGTGAATATTATTGGTAGGAAGACCGTGAAGGATAGAAGAATGATGTTTGTCATAACTCCAAAAAGTGACACTTGGCCCAAAAAGTTGGGAATGAAGAAAGCCTAAACCTCGGTTTTGTACTTCTTGCAAATTCCTTGTAGAATTAAAATCGATGTCAGAATCACACGAAGGACCTGAAACATTTTATGGGCCTCACTCGGATAAGGAGATTAGAGAATTCCACAATAAACATATACACACGGTAAAAACCCCCCGCCCGTCAAGTTTTTGGGATAAGCTACGCGATAGAGGCCGAAGAGTTGAGTCATCTACCACCTATGACGTTGCAGCGATGGATAAAGCAACCCGGGTTCCTAAGATATTTCAACACGAAGGACCCCAGACTCCTCCTCTGCCGGAGGGAAAATTTATAACAGACAGAAAAGGCAGAATGCGGAGAGTAGAGGAGCCAAAAAAATAGGCATTGAGCGGATCTGCGTTTTGCAGAAGGGGCGGCTCAATGCCAAATGATTTATTTATGCCCCGCGGGTGTGTTCTTAGTTGGTTTTGGCCTTGTGTGCGCCGATCCAGATTGTTAATCCGGCGATCATGAGCCCTGCCCATCCTAGGATTTCGCCATTGATCGCTTGCCTAAAGTCATCAAACCACAGCCAAATCTTGTAGTCGAGCCGTGCCAACTCTGCGTCTCCAAACGAGACTCCATAGTAGCCGGAAAAAAAGGCAGAATGGATCTGGTTATAAACGAGTATGCCAAGGCCGACAAAGAACAACACTTTACCAACAGTTTTCCAGTTCATGTTTCCTCCTTAGAAT
>JBGPAU010000034.1:0-3783 GCA_041480845.1 Patescibacteria group bacterium
GGAAAAGAAATCTGAAATAGTATGCTATAATTAAACAGCTACTGCAAAGCAGTGAGTTCTCAATAAAAAAGGAGGGGACAGCCATGAAAAGACATGAAACAGCCAACTTCTACCCCATCACCGTGGATTACGGAATGAACGTTGAGGATTACGGAATGAACGTTGAGGAAGCGGTAAGGCTCGGGAAGTATGACTGGGTAAATTCCAGTATCACTTCCCAGAACTTCCCGACAACACGGAAAGGGAAAACCGAACTAAGGATGGAGCTCATTCACTTTGACCGTTGGATTTCCACCAGGAAGGCCCTCAAAGGGCTTGACCGGAGGGGATACCGGCCAGCAGAGCTCCATGAACTTCTTACTTTAGGAGCTCAGTATCCAGACCTTCAGAGAGAATTTCCGATTGTCGCTCTTGCTTCGGTTTGGCAGAGCCCGAATGGTAACCGCAAGGCCCCGTGTCTCGACGGGACTATCGCCGGGCGTAACCTGGACCTCTGCTGGCTCGGGAAGGACTGGGCTGGGAACTGGCGGTTTGCCGCCGTCCGCAAGTAGCACTTTGACATTTTGAGTTCTTGAACTCAAAAAACCCGATAAGCTTGCTTGTCGGGTTTTTCCTTTTTTACTTACCCATCGTGGACGTTAGAACTTTTCATCGCCAAGCAGGCGGTTTTTTGGTAGAATGAGAAAAGAAAGGTCGCGATAAAATAATAATTATAATAATAAGAATTATGTCTAAAAAAATAATCTTAATTGTTATTTTAATAATTATTATTATCGGAATAGGTTATTTGACTTATAAACCAATACCAAAACCCGCAGTGTTAACTGAAACAGAAAAAGCTTGTATAAATTCTGGAGGGCAGATTTCCTCTTCATCATGCTGTAATTCAGCCAATGATTTCCCAAATAATTGTCTTATTGGTGCCTGTGGTTGCTCGCCAACTGACAGTCATCAGGTGGAGGTTTGCGATTGCGGGGAAGGTAAATGTTTTGACGGAAGCGGATGCATTGCTGTTCAGTAAGACCATCTCGTTACGCATAATAGATTAAGAGGGGGGCGGCGAACCCCTCTTTTAAGTTAGCCACACAGGTTCTAACATCGTCCCGTAGGCGGAGCAAATTCCGCCGCCTTGCACAAGGGACGGTTTTTTTGGTAGAATGAATTATATGACAAAAGAATTTAAAAAAGGAATATCTCTTCCTATAATAATCGTTATTTTAACTCTCGTATTAATAGGCGGGGTGCTTATTTATTATTTTTTAATCAAAAATCCTGAATCCCCATCCTCAGGAGAAGAAACACTTATCAAAGTTGCCAGCCCGCAATCCAATCAGGAAATACAGAGCCCTTTTATAGTAAAAGGCGAAGCCAGAGGATATTGGTTTTTTGAGGCTACTTTTCCCATAAAACTGCTTGATGAAAACGGAAATATTATTATGCAGACTATCGCCCAAGCCCAGGGAGAATGGATGACAGAGGATTTTGTCCCGTTTGAAGCCTTATTAACTTTTTCGGTTCCCAAAAATCAGAAAGGAACTCTCATTTTGGAAAAAGATAATCCCTCGGGACTCCCCGAAAACGACGACGAAGTTAAAATTCCCATTCGTTTAAGCGCGACAGAAATACAAACTAATTTTTCCGAAACAGGAAATCTTGTAAAAGATAATCCCGGATTAAAGCCCGGCGTTTGGTATTTGGTTTATGAAAAACCTGGGATTCCTGCTTTGAATGCCGAAATTAAATTTAACGAAGACAGTCTTTGTCAAATTGGCGCAGTTTCTCAATCTTGCCAGCAAACAGTACTTGAAGGAGGGGATAGAGTTGAGGTTACGGGTTGGGAAATAAACGGCATCTTGATTGTTAAAAATATGATGATACAAAAAACTTCCGAACAACTAAGGACGGTAAAATTGTATTACTATAATCCTAATTTGGATAAAGACAGCACTGGAAATATTCTTTGCAGCAGAAACGGCTTGGTAGCGGTGGAACGTGAAATTCCAATAACAAATACCCCTATCCAGGAAACAATAAGACTTCTTATTTCAGGAAATCTTACCAGCGCAGAAAAGGCACAGGGCATTACTACCGAATATCCTTTACAAGAACTTAATCTAACGGCTGCATCATTAAATAGCGGCGTTTTGACGCTTACATTTGACGATCCCTACAACAAAACCGGCGGTGGTTCATGCCGGGTTGGTATTCTCTGGTTTCAAATTGAGGCTACTGCTAAGCAATTTCCCGAGATTTCATCAGTACGCTTTATGCCCGAGGAATTATTCCAGCCATAAATCTACTGATTTTTTAGCAGCATAAAAGTAAATGTGTAGCTTTGACAAAAATCGCCAAAGAGGCGGTTTTTTGGTAGAATAATATAAGAATTAAAATTAAATAAAATCATATGACAAAAATAACATTGTTTTGGTATATATTTTTAATTTTAAGTTTCATAGGTTTTTATTTAGCATACCTCTACGGGAAAAAAACTACAGAATTTAGGTGGAGTGAATATATAGCAATTATTATTATTCCGATTCTTTTTATTGTCTTCCTTATTCTCTACTACGATTTTGCAATTCTAAAGCTGTTTATAGTAAGTGCCAGCATAGGTTTTGTAGCAGAAGGACTTATTGGTTTTGTATATGATAAGGTTCTCAATAGAAGATTGTGGACATATAATCGTCTAAGTATAAAAGGGTATACAAGTTATCTTAGTATTCCTCTTTGGGGAATTGCCGGGGTAATATTCTGGTTTATCACTAAACTTGTTGGATTGTAAAACAGGTTCTAACAGTGTCCAGGAGCCAGGGTAGTAAGAGAATCGCCAATCAGCCTTCCAGCAGAGGCGGTTTTTTGATAGAATAAAAATGTATGAAAATTTATTTTGCAGGGTCAATTCGTGCTGGAAGAGTAGACCACGAATCCTATTTTAAAATAATTGAATATCTTAAAAAATACGGACAGGTTTTGACCGAGCATGTCGGAGATAAAAATTTAACTGATTTAGGCGAGAAGAATATATCTGAAGGGGAAATTTATGAAAGAGATATGTCTTGGCTTAAAGAGACTGATGTTTTTATTGCTGAAATTTCAATCCCTTCTCTTGGCGTTGGTTATGAAATAGCAAAAGCTGAAGAATGGGGAAAAAGGATTCTATGTCTTTGTAGGAAGCCAGAGGATGGAAAGAAAATATCTGCTATAATTAAAGGAAATAAGAACATAACCTTAAAAGAATACAATGATTTAGATAAGGCGTTTCAATATATTGATGATTTTTTTAAACAAAACAGGTTCTAACATCGTCCAGTTCTCGGAGCTACGATTTTTTACCACCTCCTCGCTAGGGAGGTTTTTTGGTAGAGAACTTGATTTTTTGAAAGAATTAACGTAAACTAAAATAAGTTGAGAGTTTGGATTACAAATAGGTATATCCATTTGCAACTCATTCGGTTAAGAGTTGCTTTTTATTTAAAGATGATGACTGACCAACAGATAAACTTCAAAGGTCTTTTGACCGAAGAAAAAGAAAATATTAAGAAGGATAAAATATGAAAAACTCACACAACCCGAATAAAAATAGAAACAGAATGAGACATCGCAGATTTTTGAAAAAGCACAGAAATAAAAAATAACCCCTTGACTTTTTATCAACGGTAAGCTATTGTAATAAGGTAAGTTTCTGTTAATTTTCCTTTCCTTACGTATTTATTAATTATGTAAGCTTTGAAAGAGAATAAAAACAGTGGTCGGCTTACTCATAAATAAATAGCGTAAGGAACA
>JBGPAU010000035.1:0-3778 GCA_041480845.1 Patescibacteria group bacterium
CGCCAAAGGCAAAATCGATTTTTATTCCCAATAGGCCATAAATCTTATCAAATTCCTGCATTGAGACGTCGACGCACTTTTGCCAGATTGATTTGGCCTCAGAATTCCCCTCTTCCAGTTTTTTAAACCATTCCCGCGCTTCTCCTTCTAGCTTCGGATTCTCTGCAGCTTCTTTATGAAACCCCACATACATTTTTTCAAGGTCTTCGACTGTCCAATTTGGCATTTGTAATTTGTAATTTGGGATTTTAGAGATTTGCGCAAGCAAAACTCCAAACTGGGTTCCCCAATCACCCAAGTGATTATCCCCAACGACAGTGTAGCCAAGTGATGTGTAAAGATTATATAAAGCCGCTCCGATTATGGTTGATCTAAGGTGCCCGATCCCGAAAGGTTTGGCGATATTGGGTGAGGAATAGTCAATAATAACGGTTTTGCCTTTTCCAACATCCGAGGCTCCGTATTTCTCTTTATGGTGTCCAATCTGTATCAAATTATCAATTAATACATCCTCTTTCAGCCAAAAATTGATGAAACCGGGACCGGCAATTTCAATTTTATCGACAATTTTAGAAAGTTCCTTGTCGGCTTTTAATTTTTCTACAATCTTTTCTGCCCTTTCGTGGGGGGAGCGGTCAAGCAAAGCAACATTGGACGAATAATCGCCAAAATCAGTGTTTTCTGTCGATTCCAAGCTAAATCCCAAGATATGCTCGAGTTTATCCTTAATTGTCATTAACCCATTTTACAACACTATTGCTTTTTGGGTATACAAGAATAATATTTAGCTGATGACAGCAGAAAATTTGGTTTCAACCGATCCCGGGTATCCGTTTCCGGTATCCAACGATATACAGAAGGTAACCAGATTTGAGGACGGAGGCTGGAAAGCTGTGATTGAATGTCCGGACGGCAGCTCCGGCAATTGTACGAACAATCATAAATTTTCCGGTCTTGTTGCTGGTATTAACGAACAAAGAAGGCGGATGAATCTTCGACGTATGGGAATACGATAACTCTTTTTATTTTATCCAATACTTCGTTCCGTCGGTTACCGTTTCGATATCCCCCATTTCATCGGTCCTTAGGATTTTAACTCCAGACTTTACCAACATGTCTAAAATTTCAGGACGGGGAAAATTCCAGGAATTTTTGCCGACAGAAATTACCGCTACTTTAGGCACGAGAACCTTGAGGAGATTTTCGGTCAATCCGTTAACACTTCCATGATGAGGTATTTTGATATAGTTGACGGGTCCGATAGGTTGTCCTGACGCCAACCTATCTGAAACTTCGGGAGGAATGTCGCCGGGGAAAAATCCGGAAAAGTTTTTGAAGCTAAGTTTATAGACAATTGAATACAGATTGGTTACCCCCAAAATTTGGTACTTTGCCATGTTGTCACCTGCGTTTTTGACAATTAATTTGTTATAGTGTTCTTCCGAGGGGTTTAGTATATCTAAATAGATCAGACCTAACCTAAGTTGCATGCCTTCGACCGGATTGATAACGGGTATACCCCGACCCCCCACCTCTTTTTTTAGCACTTCATAAACTGAAGTGCCAGGATCTACCGGATTAATCAAGATTTCACCGACATTATAATTTTTTATAACATCGACTAAACCGGTTGAATGGTCGGCGTCAGGATGTGTAGAAATAACCAGTTCTATGTTTCTGTCCCAAAAAGGCATGTACTTTCCCAAGCAACTCATGACACTTTTGTCCGGACCCCCGTCCGTTAAAATCTGTGTTTTTCCGTAAGTAATTAAAATTGCATCCCCCAGTCCGACATTGCAAGCAATAACATGCAAATTTCCATCGGGTAACTGGAAAAGTGCGATTATGACAACAGAAAGAGTCAAAAACAACAAACCAAAAATATATTTCCAAAATTTCATCCGAATATTTGAACTATTGTCACAAACCACCAATTTAGCGGGTAGGAAAGCCAAAGAATCATTTTACCCAAAAAGGGAAATATCAGACCCGCCGCTCCCCCAATACTTGCCAAAATCATAATATAAGGAATTGTCCAAAGGACCAGGGCATTAATAAGCGGAGACCATATATTAAACTGTCCAAATGTAACAAACAGTATCGGAGCCACTCCAATTTGGGCCGCCAGGGATGTCGATAACCCCTCTTTCAAAATCTCCGGAACAAACTTCAAGGCTCTTCCGATCCGCTTTTCAAAAAGCATTATGGAGGCTGTAGAAACAAAAGACAGCCCAAAGCCAACATCGGCTAGCCAATCGGGTTGAATTGCGAGCATAAGCCCCGCAGTCAGAAGTAGTACGCGCCAAGCATTAATAAGTCTTCCTGTTTCTACAGCCCAAAAAGTTAAAAAAGCCATAACTGCGGCTCTGACAAGCGGGGCTTCAAATCCCGACAAGAACAGATATAAAATAATACCTAATATAACAAAGCCTATCGCTCTTCTTCGCGGTAGGAAAAAAGTAAGGACTCCCATCAGAAAAGAAACCACAAAAGTTACGTTGGTTCCCGACGCCACAACCACATGTGCCACCCCCGTCAGTTTTACTTCATTCCAAAAATCGGCGGTTAATGTCCCTTTACTCCCCAGTGTTATCCCGGCGATAAGACCCGACATGGGTTGGGGTAAAACTTTTTGATAAATATCAATTATTCTGTTTCTTATCCCCGACCCGAAACTTTGATTAACATTAACGGAAATTAGTTTTGGATTTTTTAATTTTCCGGCGTCGATAATTCCCTCAACCACCACCCCATCTCCGTAAGATACTTCGGGAAAAGCCGGCAGATAAACGGTTATTCCCGCAACTTTTAACCTCTGTGAGGTCGGGTAACTAATGGGGTCAGAAAAAACGGTTGCGGTTATCCGGACAGTATCTCCGTTTTTGTAGACAGGACGGGTGGTAAAGTAACGAAAGACTATCAATAAAATTAATAAAAGCCAAATTAGATATTTCATTAACTAATAATTAATAGTTGAAAACTAAAAACCATAACTTAAATCCCAAAACCAACTGGTTTCTAGTTATTAATTATGGATATTAACTATTAGTTTTGAGTTATTAGTTTTCAATAGACACTTACCAAATCTTTGACCTTTTGATAGACCGAAGGTTTCAGCGCCCCTTTTGACAGGAGTTCCTCGACATTTGAGTACGGCCTGTGTTCAATAATGCTTTTGCCGTAAACAGGGCCGATTCCGGGTAGAGAGTCCAAATCCCCAAGGCTTGCTGTATTAACATTAATTAATGTGTTACTATCGGATGAAAAAGTAGATGATACGGTTTGATCCCCTCCTACATTTTTAGCACTTAACACACTAGACTGCTGATTAACACTCGGGATGAAAACCTTTTGTCCGTCGGTTAATTTTGCCGCTCTATTTAGATATTTATCGGACCAGACTCTATCGGCAGCTGCTGAAAATCCTCCGGAAATAATTAATAAATCTTCCACCCGGCTTCCTGCCGGCAATTTATAAACTCCGGGTTTCATTACTTCTCCCGCAACCTCTACGGTAATTTCTCCACCTGCTTGACCTGATGTAGTCGCTTGCAGGACCTCTACCTTGGTCGAAGAGGATATTAGTCCGCTTTTAACGATAAAAACGCCGGAGAGGATTAAGATAAGTCCCACAAGAAGTATTAACAAAGGATAACGAAATTTTAAAAATATCTCTTCCCAATTTGGCATAGAGGGATGTTTATGAAATTACAAAGTTTATTATTTTCCCCGGAACAAAAATTATTTTGATTATTTTTTTGCCCTCCAACCATTTTGC
>JBGPAU010000036.1:0-3765 GCA_041480845.1 Patescibacteria group bacterium
GAACTTTCCAGGTATGACTCAAAGAGCGACACGGCAGCAATGACTGCAGAGGCGATGGCAAAACCTTTAGTTGTGGCTTTGGTGGTGTTTCCTATTGAGTCGAGTTTATTAAGAATTCCCAGAGCTTTGCCTTTCATTGCGGCCAACTCGGATATTCCCTGGGCATTATCTGAAATGGGACCGTAGGAATCCATGGAAACGATAAGGCCGGTTGTTGTCAACATTCCCATTCCGGCAAGTGCAACTCCGTAGGCAGCCATTAGTGGATTACTAAATAGAAGGAAAGAAACCAAGATTGTCGCCCCGATTGCCAAAATTGCCCAGACACTCGAGGAAAATCCACTGGTCAACCCTGATAAAATTACTGTTGCAGGGCCGGTTTGAGCCTGTTTGACGATTTCTTTAACTGACTTATGATCCCCCGTTGCGAAGTCCGTAAGAAGGAAAATAGCAACCGAAAGAATAATTCCTAAGGTTGTGGCAACTGCCAATTTCCAGTCATGGGTAAAGTAATTGGAGAGGTAGAAAAAGCCGGCAATGGAAACCACCGCCGCAATCCCAAACCCCTTTAGGATTGCATTCATACCATCTTTTATTGAATTTTTGTTTTTGGGATTAATACTAAAAATTCCGAGCATTGAAGTGCCGATACCAAGCGCTCTTACTGCTAACGGGAAAAGAACTCCGGGAATTCCGAAGGTCACGGCTCCCAAAATCATCGCGGCAACCAAAGTTACCTCGTACGATTCAAAAATATCAGCTGCCATTCCGGCACAGTCCCCGACATTATCCCCTACTTGATCGGCAATAACCGCGGCGTTTCGCGGATCATCTTCCGGAATATCTTTTTCGACTTTTCCGACAAGATCCGCTCCAACATCTGCCGCTTTGGTGTAGATTCCGCCCCCGACCCTCATAAATAGTGCAATTAAGCTTCCCCCGAAACCAAATCCAATCAAGACTTCAGTGGCAATGGCTCCGTAATGCCAGTAAATAAGTGTTGCACCGAGAAGGCCGAGGCCAACCGTCAACATTCCGGTTGTGGCGCCGGCTTTAAGGGCTAAAGATAATGCCTCTCCGAAGCTTTTGGTAGCTGCCTGAGCCACCTTAACATTTGCCCGCGTGGCTATATTCATTCCAAAGGTGCCGATAGCTGCTGAAAATACTGCCCCCAAGAGAAACGCGGCAGTCCTACCTAGAGCGGGAGAGCCAATTGGAGCGCTTATATAAATGAATACTGCCAAAATTATGATTATGGGGGCTATGGTTTTGAACTGTCTTTTGAGGTATGCATTTGCTCCTTCCTGGACGGCCTTACTTACTTCCTCCATTTTTTCGTTCCCCTTTTCCTGCTTTAGGGCGTACCAGGCCAGGGCAATGGCGACAAAAATTGCGGCGACCGCGGTCCCCAAAATTATTGTCAGAAACGAATTTGCTGCAAACATTGTAATAAAAAGGACTCGTTTCTTGAGTCCTAGCCATATTTTAAGAAATGCAGATTATTTGTCAATGGTCAGGTAGAAAAACCCCGATTCCCCTTGACATGAAGTTTGGGATAACACAATACTGATATAGATTGTGAGGTGAGAAATAATGGCTAAAAGAAGAAGAGTAAAAAGAGTTAGAAGAACTGCCCGCAAAATACCGGACAACAGAAGGTTAAGTATGCTACTCCTGATGCTTGCCCTTGCTGTTTTTGTTTTTGCGGCCGTTATGATGACTAAAGGCGGAATCTAAGAAGCAACAATCGAAGCTTTGCGTTCCAGTTTTCCAATACTTATACCCTGACGGTCTTGCCGATCGACAACCTTCTCCATTTTCTCCTCAAGCCTATAAATATCTTTTTTGGAAGCTAATTCTTCCTTTAGCCGGGTTTCCATATCCTCCAACGGCGGAAGTACAACTTCTTTAAAAGATTTTGCAAAATATTTCCCCAACTTTTCTTCTGAAATTACTACCATTGAGTTAATAATAGTTCATGAAGATATCGTGTCAACATTGAAAACGTTATTTCAAATATCCAAATTAGCGAGTTTGGCGTGGGTTTGGATGTATTTCTTTCTTGGCGGTACTTCTTCTCCCATCAGCATCTCAAACATATTATTTGCCGCTTCGGCGTCATCGATGGTAACTCTTTTAAGGGTTCTTTTGACAGGATCCATAGTCGTTTCCCAAAGTTGAGTCGGGTTCATTTCCCCCAAACCCTTATAGCGCTGAATTGAAGATTTGACGTCTTTGGATTCTGCCGTAATCCGGTCCCGCTCGGCTTCATCATATGCATAGGTTACTTCCTTGCCGATCTGTACCCGGAAAAGAGGAGGAAGAGCGATATACAAAAATCCGCGGCTGATAATTTCCGGCATGTGCCGGTAGAAAAATGTCAAAAGCAGAGTTTTAATATGGGCTCCGTCAACGTCGGCATCCGTCATGATAATTATCCGGTGATATCTGATCTTGTCGTAATTTAAGGAATCTCCGATTCCGGATCCGAGAGCAATAATTAAATCCTTGATTTCTTCAAATTTTACAATTTTGTCCAGTTGCGCACGCTCGGTATTTAATATTTTGCCGCCCAAGGGCAGAATTGCCTGATGACGTCTGTCTCTCCCCTGTTTGGCGCTTCCGCCGGCACTGTCTCCCTCTACTATATATAGTTCGGATATTTCGGGGTCCGAACTTTGACAATCGGCGAGCTTCCCCGGCAGAGCCGCGCCTTCGAGAGCACCCTTCCTTAGAACAGCATCTTTGGCTGCCCGGGCGGCAAGCCTGGCGCGTGCCGCAAGCATTACTTTATCGATAATTTTACGGGCATCCGCGGGGTGTTCTTCATAATAGGTATCAAGTCCTTCTTTTACGACCGTTGCCACAAATCCCTGAATTTCGGGGTTATTGAGTTTGGCTTTTGTCTGCGATTCAAATTGAAGCGCTTCCGAAGGCATTTTTATATAGACGATTGCCGTTAGGCCTTCCTTCATGTCATCACCGGTAAAAACCGCCTCCTCTTTTCCGTTGCCGTTTTGGGTACGTTTGTAATAATCCGTAATCGCGCGGGTTAAGGCGATTCTAAATCCGGTAACATGTGTTCCGCCGTCGGTTGTATAAATTCCGTTTACAAAACCCTTTACATTTTCATTAAATGAATCTGAATACTGAAGCGCTGCCTCGCAGGAAATTGTTCCGTCATCTTTTGAGATATAGACAACATCTGTTAAAACATTCTTGCCGCGGTTGCTGTGGGCAACAAGAGATTTTATTCCGCCTTCAAAATAAAAACTGGCTTCGTCCCCGTCATTCTCATCAATAAAATGGAAAGTAAGTCCGGCAACGAGGTAGGCTCTATCCCTGAGAAGATTTTTAATTTTATTATTCTCAAGTTTTATATCCCCGAATATTTGTTTGTCAGGGATAAATGTGGTGATGGTCCCGGTGCCTTTGACTTTAATATCCCACTCGTCAAGCTGTTGCGGCGTTGCCTCCCCTACTTTTTTGATGGGTTTACCCTGTTGATATTCCTGGTAATAGGCTTTGTTGTCTCTCAAAACTACCACGCGGAAATACGATGAAAGTGCATTGGTAACGGATGCCCCGACTCCGTGAAGCCCCCCCGAAATTTTATATGCGCCCCCGCCAAATTTTCCTCCCGCGTGAAGTTTGGTCATGGTAAGTTCAAGGGCCGATACCCCCGACTTATGCATCTCAACGGGGATGCCGCGGCCGTTATCCCTTATGGTTGCGGAACCGTCCTTGTTTAAAGTTACCCAAATA
>JBGPAU010000037.1:0-3550 GCA_041480845.1 Patescibacteria group bacterium
ATCCGAGTACCCCGAATTGGCGGGTGTAACACAATGGCAGTGTGATAGCTTTCCAAGCTATTTATGTGGGTTCAATTCCCATCACCCGCTCAAGCGATAGCGCAAGCAAAAGAAGAGATTTATCTCTTACCGAGCTTCCATTTATGGAAGCGAAAGTGAAGAAAAAAACGAAGTTCTCTTCGCCTCGCCCGCTTAGACACAAAAAACGCCCTTTGGCGCTTTTTGTAATTTTCAATTTTTAATTATCAATTATTTAGCGTGTTCAATTACTCTAAATTCTCTTATTACATTGACCTTAATTTCTCCGGGATACCTCAATTCCTCCTGAATCTGCTGGGCAATGGCTTTGGCTAAACTTTTTGCTTCCAAGTCATCAATCTCTTCCGGTTTGACAAAAACCCTAATCTCTCTGCCCGCTTGCAAAGCCCAGGCCTTTTCCACTCCCGAAAACCTCAAAGCAATTTTTTCTAATTCCTCCAACCTTTTCAAATAGTTTTCCAAAGTGTCTTTTCTTGCTCCGGGTCTGGCTCCGGATATTTGGTCAGCGACCTGAACTATTATTGATTCAAGGGTTTGATAAGGATATTCTTCATGATGGGATTTCATAGCATCAACCACTTTTTTTTCAACGCCGAATTTTTCTAAAATCTTAATTCCAATATCAACATGAGAACCCTCAATTTGATGATCAACTGACTTTCCAATGTCGTGCAATAACCCGGCTTTTTTACAAACTGAAAAATCGGCTCCAATTTCTGAAGCCAAAGCTCCAGACAAATGGCTTACCTCAATTGAGTGAAGCAGAGCATTTTGGCCAAAGCTTGTTCTGAATTTTAATCTTCCCAATAATTGAATTATTTTGGGGTCAAGACCAATCACTCCCGTATCATAAACTGCTGTCTCTCCCGCCTCTTTAATCTGTTTTGAAATATCAACTTCCGCTTTCTGGACCTGCTCTTCAATTCTGGCTGGCTGTATCCTTCCATCTTGAATTAGTTTTTCCAAGGCGATTTTGGCGATTTGCCGGCGAACGGGGTCAAAACCGGAAATAACCACAGCTTCCGGGGTCTCATCAACAATAATTTCAACTCCGGTTAGTTTTTCCAAGGTCCTGATATTTCTTCCCTCTTTTCCGATAATCCTTCCTTTGATTTCTTCTGAAGGCAAGGTCAAAGAGGTAGTAGTAATCTCTTGAGCCTGATTAAGAGCGCACTTTTGAATGGCAATAGTTAATAATTCCTTTGCTTTTTCTTCGTATTTTTCCCAACCCTCTTTTTCAAGCTTTCGTATTTTCTCCAATATTTCCTGCTGATACTCTTTTTCTAAATTCCGAAGCAATTCATTTTTTGCTTCCTCTTTTGAAAAATTGGCAACTCTTTCCAAATTATCTATTGCTTCCTGTCTCAAATTTTCCAGGCTTTCTTTAATGCCCCTAAGCTTTTCTACTTTAACTTCAAATTCCTTTTGGTTTCTTTCAAAAGCAGAAAGTTTTTGGTCCAAATTACTTTCTCTTTTTAATAAAAGACGCTCGGTTCTTAAAACCTCAAACCTCCGCTCGTCTATTTCTTTTTGGGCTGCCTCTGAAATCTGCTGGACTTTTTGTTTAGCGGCAGAGAAAATCGTTTCACTTTCTTGTTTTGCTTTGAGAACTTTTTTTTGAAGTTTGGCCTCTAAGGTGCCTGCCTGTTTTTTGGCAATTGATTGACGGGCATAGTAACCCAAAACAGAACCTGCTGCCAAGGCAATTATGCCTACGATAAGTGAGGTAAATTGATTCATAATATTTTAAGTTAGGAAATTGGTTAATCATAAACCAAACTTCCATTTATGGAAGTGAAGGTGAAGAAGAGAGTGAAACTCTCTTCGCCTACATTCTAATTTTAGCAAAATATTTTAAGAATGTCAAAACCTGAGCTTTTGCTACGCGAAAGCTCGGGTTTTGAATTACGTTCTAATTAAATTTTCAAAAACCCATCAAAGAAGTTAATGATTCCGGCAAAAAATTTCTCCAGCCAAATAGTCGGAGGTACTTCATGGTATTCTGGAAGAGGTAGCCTAGCTTCGATAGTTTTATCTTCTGAATCGCTTCTTCCTTGGCTGTCTCCAATAACAAGGGTGATAGTGTTTTCAGATTCAGCAAGATTAACAGAAGTAGTTGCATTATTGTCCGGGTCAAAAACTCCGTCATTTATTTTCCAAGTTCGAGAAATAATAAAAGCGCCATCAGAAGCTGTGGATTTGCATTTTAAATAAATTAATTGATTTTGGTAGACAACCAGGCCTTCACAAGCTCCCCAATCCTCGCCATCCAAAGAACAATCAAAATCAGCAATGGCATCCTGTTTAACTTTTATTGGATGAGAAGTAGTATCTGAAAGCCCCCCCTCATCTTCTACTGTAAGCTTTATAATATAATCTCCCTTTGGAATTTTGGGCATTGTCAAATCACAGAGGGGATTAGGGGATGAACAAGGAAAATAAGGATCTTGATAACCAACAATGGACCAGGTTGATTTAACAATATTGTCATCTGGGTCATTAGAATAAGAATCATTGTTTATTATATAAACGCCACCACCGTTAAAAGTTGTCCAAGTACCATTACACTCACAGCCAGGATCAACGGTCTGGCAGGACATTGCGGCATTAGGAGGACTGGTAGGAGAAGGACAACCATCATTGGGGGTATCTACACATACACCCCCCCAAACATTGTTCGTACAGGTTTTCTTACCAGGACAATTATCAGAGGTAGTACAAGGTTTAATATCACCGTTGGTACAACCAGAAATAGGATTGCCTGGACATTCAGATAAACATACTTTAGGGCCGAATAGAACGACGCCGTTTACTACGACTGTGGTTTGACAACAACTTAATTCTGGCTTACAACCATCTTCACAACACATAAACCCGGGGCTCCCGCAAGTTTTTCCCCACGTCCCGCATTCACCTTTGCATTCTCCATTCTCGTCGACGTAGCATGGCTCTTTACAACAAGATAGATCAAAAACAAGTTCGCAACTCTCATAACCGCTACTTACTGGATTACTACATTTGCATTTATAACCCATGCTCTTACATCCCCCACAGTTTATCTCTCCACAATTTTTACACGGCAGAACACATGCGTATCCCTGTCCAAGACTAGTTTTAGCGCAAGTGGAACCTGGAGGACAAGATTGGTTACAACAAGGATCATTTTTTTTACAAGAACCCCATTCGCCACTTACGGAGCAAAATTGGGTCCCCGGACAACCATTAACTGAACAAGATTGTGTTTTACCCGGTGTACAACTTCCGACAGTTCCACCGCAACTAGTGCTTCCACAAGAACCAGATGTCTTATTACAGCATGACGTTCCACAACAACCAGTTGCATTACCACAGCACATGTTTGTATGACAACAACCGTTTGCAGTGCCGCAACCAAATAAAGAGCACTTTCCAGAAGTATCTCCACCGCAACTAGTGTCTCCACAAGAACCAGATGTCTTATTACAACATGACGTTCCACAACAACCGGTTGCATCACCACAGCACATGTTTG
>JBGPAU010000038.1:0-3242 GCA_041480845.1 Patescibacteria group bacterium
CGCTTGCTCTAATCGAAGATCAATTCGGATATTTCTTACCGAATCTTAAATGCTGGATTGTGTGGTATAAGGGTAAAGCCATAGGAGTAACTCTTCCCGTTCACGTAACCTTGGAAGTTACGGAATCTCCGGATGAGGTTGCCGGTAATCGTGTCAATGCCCCCAAGAAAACAGTGAAGCTTGAAACCGGAATCGAGGCCCAGGTTCCGCTTTTTATCAAAGTCGGGGAAAGAGTAATGCTCGATACGATAACAGGAGAGTATTTGGGCAGAGTCAAGTAATAAGTTAGAATGTAAGTAATGACCCTTTTGCCTGTTATTCTGGCGGCCACTCCATTTATTTTGTTTTTCATCCTTCTTCTTTGGAGGAAAACTCCGCTTATTTGGGTTTCTCTTATCACCTTAATTCTGGTAATTGTTTTGGCAGCGGTCTTTTGGCAGGTATACCCTGTATATATTTTGGGCTCGATTGCCAAAGGTTTTTTTGTGGCTCTTGACATTCTTTTCATAATTTTTGGGGCGATATTTTTCCTGGAAATTATGCGGGAAACAAAAATAATCGAAAATATCGGCTACTTCCTGGAATCGATTTCTAAAGATCTCAGGGTACAGGTAATATTTCTGGCCTGGTTCTTTGAAAATTTACTTGAGGGAACCGCCGGGTTTGGAACCCCGTCAACTGTTGTTGCACCGCTTCTGGTTGGCCTTGGAATTGCCCCGGTTAACGCAGTTATAATTGCACTTTTGGGAAATAGCGCCTCGGTTGTTTTTGGTGCCGCGGGAACGCCTATCAAGGTTGGTTTTGGCGCTCTTGCGGGGGCATCAGTTCCAATAACTGCGGCACTTCTTAACTTAATCGGGATTTTAGTACCGGTTTTTATGCTTTGGTTTTTAACCAAGAACAAGGAAAACGGCAAGAAAGAATTTTTTGAAGCGCTACCTTTTGCCGTTTGGGCGGGAATTGCCTTTGCGATTCCTTCAATACTAACGGTTTTTATAGGGCAGGAATTTCCTTCAATTTTGGGTGCGGTAATAGGTCTTATCTTGGTGCTTTTTACTACAAAATTAGGCCTTTTTGTGCCCAAAAGGGAAAACAATCTAACTGACAGTCCAAGCACTCCCACACTTCCGCTTGGTAAAGTTCTTTTCCCATACGCATTACTGATTTCATTACTTATTTTCGGCAAATTTGCAATCGGCTCGGCCGGAATTTCCATTCCACTTGTTGTTAAACATACGTTTGCCTTTTTTAATCCCGGCTTTGCATTCATTATTGCCGGAATCTTAACGATATTGGTGTTTAAAAAAGGCGTAATTATTCTTGGCTCTTCAGCTAAATTGGCACTTAAAAGATCTTTTGAACCTTTTTTGGTGATTCTTTTTATGTCTACGATTGCCCAAATTACAGTTAACTCAGTCAATAACTCAAACACCCTCCCGTCGATGATTGATTTTTTGGCAGTTCATGTAAAAAATATTCTGATTCCCCTGTGGGCGCCCATTGTCGGAGCTTTCGGAAGTTTCCTCACGGGAAGTGCTACTGTTTCCAACCTGATGTTTGGTAACTTTCTGGCTTCTGCGGCAAGAGATCTTGGTTTCAATGTAGATAAGATCTTGGCATTAGCCCTTGTCGGAGGGGCAGCGGGAAATATGATTGCACTTGCCGACATAATTGCGGCGGAAGCCGTAGTGGGACTTAAAAATGAGGAACGGAAAATCCTGAAAGGAGTAATAATTCCCTGCGCAATTTATGTTGGTTTGGTGGGCATGGTTGGAATGTTAATTCTTTAGGTTTGTGTGAGATAATATTATTCAACTATGGCGATGCATAATAGTGATACCGACTTTTTTGGTCGACAAGATGGGGAGAGGATTCTTTACGTAGTCAAACCCCACCGCATCTCTCTGACCTTCAAGCTTTTCAGAATTTATTTAATTGCATTTGCTGTTTTTGTTGTTTTGGCAATTTTAGGAGTACAACTTGTGTTTTTGGATTTATTCATAATTGCGGGATTGGTCATCGCCCTAATCATGGTTATTATCGGAACGAAGGTTGTAATCGATTATCAAAATCGTGATATTGCTTACATTACAGACAGGCGCCTGATGCGTTTTGAACCCACAACTCTTTTTGCCACCAATCCCAGATCTTTGACTTGGGACGAAGTTGTTAAGGTAAAAACTTATCCTCCAAACGCTCTTTGGAAACAATTGGCCATTGGCAACGTTGTGGTTCATGCCAGAACTCCGTCAAGACCGGATGAACACACCCCGGGGGCCGTCGCGGCCGATGATATCGAGCTAAAAGACGTTTATTATTACAAAGATTTGGGAAACTATATTGACAAAATCCTATTTACTTATAAGCAAAAACCGAAAGAGATGGAATTAATTCACACTTTTGTTCCCAAACCAAGAGGAGAGAGGTACTAAAATTTAGATTCACAGGGCTTACAAATACTACAAGGTCCGACCCAAGTTGAGCTTCCGCAAACCCTGCAAGTTCCCGAATGCCATTCTTGAACTTCGCTAAGAATAGTTATTGAAGATCTTGAATCGATTAAATCTGAGAAGGTGGTATTTACCCCGGGGCAGCTGATTGAGTTTCGACCTAAAAAACCGCTCCTTTTCATCTCCTCAATAACATATTCTCTGGGTATTCCTTTTTGAACCATGTCTGCGAAATAACTAGCCCTTTGCCTTACTTCATTTTCGTTTTTGGCAACGGCAACCCCCTTATCCGATTTTTCGGCTATCCATTCAAGTATTTTTGCAATGTTTTCTTCGGTATCGGGTTGGGTAAAAAGAGTTTGTCTTAGGATTTCAGGTTTTTCAAGTTTGGCATCAAAAAGAATGGCGCTGTTTAGAACAACCTTCTTCCCTTCAGTAGTGTAAGCAATTTTATGTAAAATAGCTTTGGCGCATGGGTAAACATCGGCGATGGAGGGACTAATCCAAAATGCCAAACCTTCATAGTTTGCTGCTGCCCAATCTTGAAGCTCCACTGCCACATCTTTTTCAACACCTGGCGTAATAGAATCTAAAATGGGCCTATCTGTTTCTGGGTCAATCAAGATGCCATCCTTGATTGAAAAGTGGTAAGTGTCGGCTTCGCGATTTGTCTCTTTACTTATCGAGACAAAATTTGCAACCAAACGGTTTGATTCAATTTGCTCGTCCCACGTTTCGGAGAATCTTAGGACTGTTTTTTCGGGAACTTCGGCGTATGACATATTCCTGCTC
>JBGPAU010000039.1:0-3196 GCA_041480845.1 Patescibacteria group bacterium
ACCTTCCAGTCGATTGAAGGTTTATCGGAAAGGATTGCTGTCATAATTTTGTTCCAAATAGGAGAAGCGCCGGTCACACCCGAGGCAATCCTACTCATGGGGGAGTTGTCATTATTGCCGACCCAGGTTACCGCAAGATAATTTTGGTTATATCCGGCGGTCCAGTTGTCCCTCAGGTCGTTGCTGGTTCCAGTTTTAACTGCGACTTCAGGGTGATTTTTAATAACCAGATATGAATTAAATCCGAATTCGGGTGCACGGGCAGTATTATCTTTCAAAATATCGGTAAGAATAAATGCAACTCTGGGGTCGATAACATCGGTCGTTACGGGGATATTCTTTTCCAGAACCCTGCCTTTGTAATTCTTTACCGATAGAATTAGTAGAAGATCAGGCCGCTTTCCGTAATTGGCAACCGTTGAATAAACTTTCGATAAATCAAGTGCTGTTATGGCGCCCCCACCCAGAGTTAAGGACAAACCGTAGTTTGTAGGGTCTGTCCAGGTTGTAATCCCCATTTTTTGTCCTTGTGTAACCATTTTTGAAACTCCATAGGAGGCTAAAACTTTTACTGCCGGAACGTTACGGCTTTGGGCAAGAGCACTCCGAAGAGGAATCATTCCTTTAAACTGACCGTCATAATTAACGGGGGAGTAGGCAGTTGTGCCGGGAGTTACATAGGTGATAGGAGAATCATCAATTATGGTTGCCGGAGTGTACCCATTTGCAAGGGCGTAGGCATAGTTAACAACCTTAATTGACGATCCCGGCTGCCTGACGCTTGTTGTCACATTTACATTTCCGTCTTGGGCAATATCAAAATAGTTTTTGGATCCGACCATGGCAAGAATTTCACCGGTTTGCGGATTAACTACGAGAGCAGCACCGTTACCCACATTAAGCCCCCGCAATTTTTCAACTTCGGTCTGGACAACCTGTTCTGCCGTTACCTGTATGGGAAGGTCAAGACTGGTTGTAACTTCCAACCCTCCTTTTTCAACCATATCCTCGCCATATTTATCAACTAAAAGCTGCCTGATATACATAACGAAATGGGGTGCTTTGATCTCGGTTTTATTTGGAATGAAAGTTAATTTTTCATCTGCCGCTGCCTGCTCCTGTTCGGTTGTAATAAATTTGTTTATCCGCATTAAGTGCAAAACCTCTTTTTGTCTTTGAAGGGCAAGGTCGGAACTTGGACCAAACGGGGAAAATGTAGTCGGGCTTTTAGGAAGTCCCGCCAGGAGCGCCGCTTCGGCCAAATCAAGACTTCCGACGTCTTTTCCGAAGTAAGATTCGGAAGCCGATTCAATCCCATATGCGGTTCCTCCGTAACTCACTTCGTTAAGATACATTTCCAGAATTTGGTCCTTGGTGTAATTTGCCTCAACCTCGACCGATAAAATCAGTTCTTTAATCTTACGGGTTATTGTTTTTTCCGGGGTAAGAAGCGTATTTTTAACAAGCTGTTGGGTTATGGTGGAGCCTCCCTGAACAGATCCTGTTTGAAGATCCTGGACAACGGCCCTAAAAATTCCCCTGATTGAAAAGCCCGGGTGGGAATAAAATTCGGCATCCTCGGCTGCTAAGGTGGCCAGCCTGACATGGATAGGGACCCGTGTCAAAGCAATAATACTCCTATTTTGGTCCTTATAGATTTTATACAGAAGATTGCCGTTTCTGTCATATATTTTGGTAGAAACCTGGGGGGCTCTGGCGTCAAGCCCTTTGGGGGAGGGAAGACCGCGCAAAATTAAAAAGTAAAAGGTAAAAATTAAAAGTGATATAAACAAAATCGGCAGCAGCAATTTTAAAGTCAGTTTATATTTGCGGGTGCGGAGCCTTTTTGAAAATTTAGCAAAATATTTTTTTATCTTGGATAGAGTTTTCAGTTCAAAAAGACTGATCTTAAGTTCCCCGAGTTTCAGAAAAGGAAATGCTCTAGGAAATTGAATTTTTGGGAAGGTGAGTTTTGGGAATTTTAATTTAGGAAATCGAAAACGCTTGTAAATAATCTTTGTTTTTTTTCGTTTTTTACCGGTTTGACTTAATGCGTAAGAGAGTAAAGTCACGCCTAGAGCGAGTCGTGACAGGATGAAATAAATTGGTTTCCCGGTTAGAATCAATATACGTTTAGTAGCTTTGATCATTTGGGCGTATTCTAACCCCACACCAGGCTTAATACAATGAATAAAGGTCGGAACTACTGGAGCGGGTACTTAATTGTTGCTGAGGCGGAGGCAATCGGGCAAGTCAGGCAATAAAGAGTTCCGTCGGGGTCGGTATATGTGGGTTTATTCTCGGTATGGATTTGATCAGGGGGATCGGAGGGAGCGGCAAGCTGTCCCGTGGCATTATTTATTTGGACATCCTGATTAACCACATTTGATGTAGTCGGAACTGTTCCTGTTAAAAAATACTCAAACCTTGTCGGACACCCGGGGTTACCCGGATCTTGGGATGGGGGAGCTCCTCCCGTATCGGAACAGATTGTAGCTCCCACCACTCCATCCGGCTGTTTTGGCCACATGTGTCCTTTTTCGTTCGGGTCGTAAGCGCCCTTTTCGGCTTTATCCAGAACTAATTTCATAACTTTATTCCAGATGGGAGAAGCTCCTGAAACTCCCGAAACGGCTCCGCTCATCGGGGTATTGTCATTATTTCCCACCCAAGTTACAACCACGGCGTCAGCCGTGTAGCCGATAGTCCAGTTATCGCGTCTGTCGTTTGTGGTTCCGGTTTTGACCGAGACTTCGGGGTGCCCTGTTACGTTTAAAAACGAAGACGGGCCAAAGGCGCTACTTCTGGCGTTATTATCCAAAAGTATATGGGAAATCAAAAAAGTTATAGTCGGATCCAAAACGCGGGTTCCCGTTAATATATTTTTTGACGGATCGTGTTCTTCTAAGGTGTTGCCTTTCCAGTCCATAACTTTGGTTATGGCGGTAAGGGGTTGAGCAATTCCCTGATTTGCAAAAACGCCAAATGCTACCGCCATGTCATAAGGCCTTACCAACAATCCTCCTAGGGTTGCCGAAAGTCCGTAGTCTTTGGGGTCGGTTATTGTTGTTAATCCCATTTGTTTTACAAAGGCAATAAAATTTTCTACTCCGTTTAAAGCCAAAACTCTGACGGCGGGCATGTTGTAAGAATTTCCCAAGGCAAATCTTGCTTCAACCAAGCCGTGGAAGGTGCT
>JBGPAU010000040.1:0-2870 GCA_041480845.1 Patescibacteria group bacterium
TCTAAGGTGTTGTTACCGGAAGAACAAGGTTCGTTTTTCCATTGGTAGCTGACTATGAGGTTACGCCAGTCCGGGGAAAGGTGAACATTGGCACCGAACCTGCATTTCGTGGGATCTTGATCATTTAGATTTGTTGAAAAGTTCGTGTACCAAATGATCCCTGTCCACTGCTCGACGCTGAAATGGTATATCTGGTCCTGACGTTCTCCGGATACCCAGTAAAATGGTTGAACGAACCCGCTGTCTCCGGAACGGGGATCGTCTGCTGTAAAGTTGACCGGTTGCGTCCTTTCCTGTCGGTTGTAAATCATAATTGTGAAAGTATCCAAGTCGGAAGTGGCAGGCTGGTATTCTCTTGCAAAAAAAGCAACTTTAGTACCATCGCCCAGCAGTTTCATCCACCCTACGTGTTCATCGGCAGGATTTATCGCTCCGGCAACACCAGGGATCTGATGCGGTGTGCTCTCGCCGATTTTTAATGACCACAGTGTTAACCCGGATTCTGTGGTATTACCAGAAAGGGCATATACAATTTCGCCTTGGGGTTTCTCCGGAACCACTGTTGCGGTGGGAATAACCCTAGTGGGCTCTTGGGTGGATGGGGCAGTTGTGGTGGTGGGTGTTGCGGGTATTCCGGTAACGATTTGCACTTGAGGTGTAGGGCTGCCGCAGGCCACCAATACAAAAGCAAGCAGGATTACAAACATCTTCTTCATTTCATGCCTCCTTTAGGCAAATAGATTGAATATGAATTGAGCTTAATTTCTCTTGGAAATGTTAATGTACTTACTAAAAACAAGGCCGCAATTGGCCTATAGTGGGTATTGTAGCATCAAAAAACCTATAGTCAAGTTCCTCTGTTGTTATAGGTTGCACATTAGCAAAAGTGGTGTTAAAATGTCGCCGTTATAGGTTGGGTTATAAAAGTATGTCGGAAGAAAACAAAGAATTAAATTGTTATAAATTAAGCCGCCGGGATTTTCTAAAAGTTGCGGGATTGGCGATTGGAACTTTAGCCCTCAGAAATTTTAAACCGGTGGGATGGGAAGATGTTAAAAATAGCCCGGACATGGGAGCGGACTTGGCACCAAATCCTGAGCTTTTGCCAAAGGAAGAAAGAAAGGGCGTTTTGACCACAGATAACATGCCGGTTTTTCTTTTTCCGCTTTGGGAAAACAGCTGGCTTAACCGGTATTACAGAAGCTGGGTGCAAAAAGTTCCGGAACCCGTAAAGGAAATAAAATTAAAGGAGATGGACTTGTCCTTTAAAGATTTATTTTTGTCGATTAACTCCGACGGTACTGCAGCCCGCTACACGGTATTTCCTTTCATAACCGGCGACAAATATGCCGCAATAGGGATGTACGATAAAGGATTATATAATAGCCAAACCCGTGTCTATACCCCAAACCAAAGGTTTTACAAAAATGAAGTTCTGAATAAAGACATGGGTGTCCCGGTTGCCCAAGGTCATACGTTAATAGCTTCATTTTATCCCAATAAAGATTGGAATGATTTGGAGGCTTCTCAGAAAATTGACGAATACCAACATAGAATTGGTGGTTTCCGTGCCGGGGTTCCCGTTTCCTATGTTGACATGGTTTTAGCTTTTGGCGGAGATATAAGCAAAGAATACAGGTTTGGAAGAGCCGGGTTTGCAGCCGGACTTGTGCCTGGGGGTGGAGCCTGCGCAACCGCGACAAATATGTGTAAGACGCAGGTTGCGTCCGGTGCCACGATTGTTGAACGTCAAATGCATGGAGTCGGCAGCCGCTATTGGGTTGGACCGGGGGAGCCGATTGAGCTTTCTCAAAGAAACGCCGATGCCACAATTTATTGGCAGGTTGATAATTTGTATCGTGAAGATCTTAAATATGTTCCCCAGAAAGACCAGTGGATAAAAATTTCGGCGGCATTCATCCCCATAGCTCCACCCGTGGCCGCCACTGCCCGTGAGGGAGATATTGTAATGTTTTTAACATACAGAGTCGTAGATCATAATCCGGGTAATCAATCTCAAAAGCTTCAAAAGCTTCAGGATGCTTATGATGCCTGGAGAGCAAATCCCTCCGAGTCAAGTAAAAAGGCCCTACTTGACGGCAACGCTTTAACCCAAAATATTAACTGGACTGCCGGGTGTGAAATCGCGGAATTAAAAAATTCAATCGTTCCGGAGGATAGGGTAAGCCGATTTACCCAGGAAATGGCAAATGAGCCAATATTAAAAGGTACTTTTCAGCTTCAGTCGCTGCTTAGGGGCTACAGCTACGATGCCCATTATAAATTCGGAATTTATTTGGGCGATTATCTAAGAAACTCCGATTGGTACGAAGCCCAGATTACCCGCCTTAATGCCCAAGGCGACTCAACGGGGGATTTTGAGAAAGCCCTGAACCAGCTTAGCGGCGATTGCAACATGCTTCACTATCAACAGCCGTTGCAGTGTGTTGGCCTTGATATTCTGATGTCTGCCCTTAAGTATCCCGGATATCCTTTTTACAATTTTTATGATTATGAGGCCGGTAACGCAAAAACCCTCACTCCGTGGAGTTGGCGCGTAATGGTTGGAGATGCTATCGAAAAATATACTTTTGCCAACTGGCAGGAAATTGAAAAAGTGGTTAACCGTCTTCAGCCTGTTGAAGGCAGCGATATACGCGGCCGGAAGTTTACAGCCTTTAACGCCAAGTCGCTTGAGGAAATTCGGATAGGTGATATTTTTGTGAATATGGAAGGGGCAGACGGTCACACGGGAGTGATAATCGGAAAAAAGACCGTTGATGGGAAAACCGTTCTTTTGCTGGCAGACGCCAACGCTTCAGTGGACGGACAAATTCATATTCATGAGGTGGATGAGTGTAATTTTGACA
>JBGPAU010000041.1:0-2830 GCA_041480845.1 Patescibacteria group bacterium
AAATCTTAGAAAAAATCCATTCCACCTGACCCCTTAAAAACCAAAAACTATTCATCTTTTATCTGCCTTCATTGTATCAAGAAGGAGATGTTTCCCCGTTTATTCTGGTTACCTTTTGGTTACCCGTGTGTGCTACACAAATTTTTTCCTGATACTTTTGTCCCTAATACTTTTGTCCAATAAAAAAATGAGGCGGCATTCCCGCGCAAGCGGGAATCCAGTCTTTTAAATCCCTTTTGAACTCCCGATTCCGCGGGAGTGACGGTGGATGCGGGTTTTTCAGCATCCTGCTAAGTTGCCACGAGCTAAATTGCTAACTTGCTATGGACTAAGTTGCTAAATTGCTAAGTTGCAAAATTGCTATTTTGTTATGCTCTTTTCAGTATTTATGTAACTGAGAGGGCGGTAGCCTGCCTGACTTTGAGCTATCAGCTGGGCACCCGGGCACACTCCTTGACAATTCTGCCCCGACAAGGCATACTTATTTCTGCAAATAATCATTTTTGTTTATCTATGGAAACGATATGAATTTCACCAAGTTTAAAGAAAAGTTCCGCGAGCTGCCATTTATTTCTGCCCGGTCCGTCGTAACCGCAGCGGCGGGAGATCGCCAGATTATGCGTAACCAGCTCACGCGCTGGGGGAAAAATGGGCTTATTATCCAGCTTAAGCGCGGCGTCTATATGCTTAACAAAAACGACCAGAAGCTCCACCCCAGCCGCTTTTTCCTGGCAAATCAGCTCCTGTGGCCGTCTTACGTGAGCCTCGAATCGGCGCTTGGCTATTACGGCCTTATCCCGGAGGCGGTAGCGGACGTTACATCGGTTACCACCAAAAAAACCAGCCGATTCAACAACCCGATCGGCCGGTTTGTCTATCAGCGCGTTAAGCCGGATGCCTTCAGGGGGTACCGGTCTTATAAGGATGAAGCCGGGCTCGATTGCCTGATTGCCGAGCCGGAAAAGGCTGTGGCGGATTTTTTGTACCTCAATGGGCGAAGATTCAAAACCAAGGCCAAAGACGTTTTTAGGGAGTCGTACCGGTTTCAGAACACCGAGCGCCTTAGTCAGCGCAAGATTCTTTCGTTCGTGCGGTTTTTTGAAAACAGCCGTCTCGATGCGGTTGCCCGCGAATTCTGCGAGTTCATCAAGGAAGAGAAAGCATGATTGAGCTTATCAAACAGCAATTAACCAAGAGTATGTCGAATGAGGAAAAACTCAACCGCTGCCGTGAGCTTGTTCAGCTTCTCTGCCTGAAGATCTTTGATGAGCATAAGTTCTTTGATAATTTGGCTTTCACCGGCGGCACAGCGTTAAGGGTGGTGTTCGGGATGAGGCGGTTTTCCGAAGACCTCGATTTTTCGCTGGCAAAAAAAGAGGGTTATTCATTTTCCCGGATGAATGATGATGTGCTTAAAGCTCTTGCCTTAGCAGGCCTGAAGGCGGAATCAAAGCCCAAAGCCGAAAAAACCGTTCATAGCACCATGCTTAAATTTCCCGGCGTGTTAAAGGAAATCGGCCTTTCGCCGCTTGGGAGCCAGAAGCTCTCGATCAAGCTGGAAGTCGATACTAACCCTCCGAGAGGGGGGCATGTTCAAAACCGGATTATCCAGAGGGTGTATGCTTTTAACGTGGCGCATTTTGACCTGTCTTCAATGTTTGCCACCAAACTGCACGCTTGTTTTTACCGGACCTATGTAAAGGGCAGGGATTATTATGATTTTATCTGGTATATGGGTAACAAGGTGAAGCCGAACTTTACTCTGTTAAATAACGCTATTGCCCAGACGCAAGGGCAGAATCCGGCTATTGATGAGGGAACTTTCAGGGAGTTCCTTCTGAAAGGCATAGAAAAGGTTGATTTCAAAGAGGCCCAAAAGGACGTGGAACGCTTCCTTGAGGATAAGAGCGAACTTCGCCTTTTTGACACCAAACTCATCAGGAGCAGCATTGAGTCGGTGTATGGAGAAGAAACTATGAGCGAAAAATAGAACCGTCCCGGATCGCGTGGTTCAAGGCCAACCTGCCGGAATCGAGCCCGCTATTGGTTTATCCCCGAGGTTGTGGTAAAATAAAAAATTGGAATCCGGACCCAATAAAGTGCGGATCACCTTAACCGAATGATTGGGTCGGATTGGTCCGTGCTTGTAACTTGAGACCTGCAACTTGCGACTTGTGACTTTCTAAATTTCTGTGGACCGTGGACTATTGACCGTGGACGGCTATATCCCATCCGGGACAGGAGGAACTTATGAGAACCCTGGGGGCTAAAAGGGTTAAGGTGAAGATAGGACCATACTGGGAAACACCCAACCTGCATATCCTACTGACTAAAGAAGATGACGCGGTTGTGGCCCGCTGCCTGGATTTTACGGTTTCTTCTCATGGGGACGATGAGGAACAGGCAATCGAAGCACTGGCCGAGGCCATCGGGGAGTATATCCTTAGTGCGATTGAGAATGATTCCATAGGGCAAATCAACGATCCGGCCTATGGGAAATATTGGAGGATGTTTAATGAAGCAGTGGCCAGGGATACCGGGAAGCAACTGGCCAAAAGTTTGCAAAAATCCCGTCGTGGGCTGAGGACGGAAAATTTTCGTGATTCCGGCATAAAAATATCCTATGCCTAAAAATTTGGAATTAAGAAAAGTCATCGCCAGACTTCGAAGGCAGGGGATTATATATGTTACGGGGAAGGGCCGGCATCCCAAGTTTTATGACCCTGAATCAAAAAGATCCTATCCGGTTAATTCACATGGGAAAAATACTGTTATTTTGTCTTATGCTCTCGAAGACTTGATAAAGAAGTTTGATTTACCCGGAGATATT
>JBGPAU010000042.1:0-2619 GCA_041480845.1 Patescibacteria group bacterium
GCCGGTGGTCTTGCCGAAAACATCAACTAGCACCAAAAGCGCAATTACTGCCAAATAAAAATACCAGCTGGCACCAGATAAAATTCTATAGTCCAAATTGGCGAAAATAAGCATCACCGCCAAACCAATAACAAAAAATATCACCTGCTTAGTAGCCAGATTACTTTCCGTTTCGGCGAAAACCAAACTATAGATCACCGCAATTCCGGTAATCGTTAGAAGTACAGAAGTCACAAGGAGTGGAAAATCAAGACTGCGAAATTTCGAAAACATTATCCCGAACTCTTTCTCACCCCTAGCCAAATATTTTTGCCATTAATTTTTTCTTCACTGACAAATTCTAAATCATTTTTTTTGGAATCCGCCAAAGTCGTCGCAAGTGTTTCCTTTTGAATGTAACCCACGGCCGATTTTATTGCCGCTGTAATTTCTTGATCATCGGATGAATAAAAAACTTCAATTCTGGCTCAAGCCGGCGGAATTTCGTAACGAAACATTTACCTGCCGGGGCTCTAATGTGTCTGGGATGCAAAAGCTTATTATCTTCTCCTGCTGCATTTTTGAATCCTCAGGAGGCAGCCCAGAAGGCAAGATAAGGGAGCAACCCGAACAAGTATTTGCCTTTAAGTTAAGTAGGGTTTGGTGATTAAGTCATTAAATTTTATACGCTAGTCTATAGTTCCAGTTCCAGTTTACTCGGTCTGGAATTGAAAAAAGTGATTCAAAAGCTTTCTCCAAAAATGAAGACAATAATTCTTTGCTGAACTTTATCAAGTTCATTACAAAGAATATAGCTGCGATCCAACTTTCGGAAGTCCCTTGTGCTCTTGCCCTTATTTTATTGAGGTTATACCCGTTTTTCCCCTGTCCAAATTTGCCTTCAACCTGATTTCTTATTCCTTGTTCCACTTTTTGTTTTCTTTTGGAGTAAGGGGTTTGACTTTTAACCGATGGCCTCCCTAATGGTTTGCCGGAATATCTGATACCCAACTCTTTTAGCCAATAACGGTTTTTGCGTGTTCCGTAAATTTTATCCGCTATTACCACTTCAGGGTAAAAGCCATTTAATTTTTTGTATGCTTCAACCTGCTTCTTTAAATCGCCCCCTTCATTGTATGCATCCCAACTGAGAGTGTTTATCCTTGCATACCCATCCTGCAGGCTTACACCCAGTTTTGCACCAAACTCGACCTGCTCTTTATCTTTACCCCTCACGATGGGTCTTACATATGGCTGATAGATGTTAACTATGCGGTTGTCAATAGTGTGAGTATGTTCTTTATACATCTGAGCCTGCTGTTCGTATATGTGTTGTATCACCAAGTATATTCTCTGGTCCCTGTGCTCAAGAGGAAAACTCATTTCAGGGGCCGCATCCAATATCTTTTCTATGCTCCTGAGGTTACGCCTGAGGTATCGAAGCTGTTGTCCTACACCCCTGTGTATTTCTTTATTGCTCTTGTTCCTGTTCTTTGCCAGTTTCAGGTATTGTCTCCGGGCTTTACGCCTGTATGTACGGGGCTTATCTTTTATGCCTAGCACCCTGCAGAGCTTGTCAATTATCCGTTCACTCTCCTCGCGGCTTCGTGAAAGAAGCCCCAGGTCGGTAGGGTACGCTATCATTTGATCGGCAACCGTGGCATCAACTATCAGTTTACCTTTGTTCCTTGCTGGTTTTGCTCTGGTCACCTTCCCTTCCGGAATTTCGTCCGCTGATGAACCTGCTTCTTCTGCCCAGTGTTCCACTTTACCTGAAGGGACATCATCGCCCGGATCATTAAGATCCCTGTCGGCCTTGACGTTTTTCCCTTCCGAGCGGAGTATGATCTGGCGTGTCATGGCATCAAACTTATCAGCGCCCAAACGATAGCGGAGTGTTGTGAAGAGTGACCTGTCAAATACATCATCATACGTGTACTCTTTCAAACCAAGAAAGTACTGCATGTACATGTTTTCCCGGATTGTCTCTATGGCTTCCCTGTCATCCAGGTTCAGTTTGTGCTTTATTATCATAGCGCCAATCACGATCCTGGCATCAATCGCTGGCGCCCCCATGTCTGGGCTCATCGACCGGTAATAGATGCTCGCAAGGGCATCCCACGGAAGTGATTCACCAAGTCTTATCCACCTGTTTCCCTTATCCAGCTTTACCTGGAACGGGGTTTTAAACTCTTCAATGGTCATCTGGTTTTGCGAGGTATATCTGATCATAACTGCATGGTTTTCTGATAGAAAGTTACAAAAAACTTGCAGTCAATCAATAAAAAACGCCTGTAATTTATTAACAATCAAGTGTTTAAAACTTTTTCACCAAACCCTAATTATACCAGATAACATCCTGCCATTATTGCCAAGGATTTCAAACATTTCTTTATAGTTCGTTTCGTCAATGAAATTAAGGTCTTTGGTAACTCTTTATTCCCTGAATTAGAAAACAACCTTTTGATTCTTTTAAGCAATTGGGAGGCAAAATCTACCGGTGAAGTGGTTAATTGCATATCCAATTATATACTACTTCCCATTCTTAAGACATCTAAGTTCATTAATATTGTTGCTTTTCAATGGAAGTCACAATAAGGTCAGTCACATCATCCCATTCGTTTTGTAGATTTCGGCGAA
>JBGPAU010000043.1:0-2594 GCA_041480845.1 Patescibacteria group bacterium
CAAATTTTCAAAATCTTTCATAATATCCCTATAATCGGCCCCAACTCTGTACCATTCAAGCATTGTAAATTCTGGGTTATGAAGCGGGCTGACTTCTTCTTCGTTTCTGAAACATTTTGTAATTTCAAAACAATTTCCAACTCCCGCTGCAAGCAATTTTTTAATTGAAAACTCGGGACTCATAATTAAAAATCCTTGGCGTTTTGACCCTTTAGAAGTTCTAAGCTGGGTTTCAAAAACTTCCAGATTGGGCTCGATTGAAGGAACCGGAACCAAAATTGGAGTAAAAACCTCACGGAAGCTCTGATCTTTGAAAAAAAATCTGATCGTATCGATTACTTTTTCCCGAACCAGATATTTACCCATCGGCTTTGGATTATTTTTGATTCTTTGCCAAGTTTTCATAATGAGATATTATATCAGTATTCAAGAAAACTCACGGCGAAGCCTGTGGGATGAATTGAACACTGAAATACCATCCACCCTTAGGGGTGATAACCCGCCTTCTTAGGCGGGTGGATGCTATAAAACTAATGAGAAAAACGATCATCGTCAGAAAAACGGGTAAAAAAGGCCGAGGCGTTTTCGCACTTAGGGATTTTAAAGAGGGGGAAATAATTGAAAGTTGTCCCGTGATCAACATCACCCCCAAAGAGAGAAAAATTGTCGAAAAAACAATTTTTACTTACTACATTTACCCTTGGCGAAGCACCCTAAGCGGATCGTTAGTCTTGGGTTACGGCTCGATTTATAATCACTCCTTCCACCCAAATGCGGATTGGAAGCAAAACTTCAAAACCCAATCGATGGTATATCGCGCCATAAAAGCTATTAAAAAGGGTGAAGAAATTACGGTTAATTATAACGGCGAGCCCGACGATCAAACTCCGGTTGATTGGTTTGAGGTAGAAAAATAACGGTTAGCGTGGTATAATTATGACTATGGGAAATTTTAACAGAGATGATAATAGGGGTGGAGGATACCGAGGCGGTTTTAGCCGTGGCGGTGGACGTGGGGGTTTTGGCGGAGGGAGATCTTCTTTTAGTGAGGATAGGGGTAGGCGTGAAATGTTTAAAACGATTTGCAGTAACTGCGGAAAAGAATGCGAAGTACCTTTTAGACCCACAAACGGCAAACCGGTTTACTGCAGTGACTGTTTTGAGAAAATGGGAAATGGCGGAAGAGGTGATTCAAGGAGGTTTGACGACAGGGATCGTGCACCCCAAGCACATGGCGGACCCGATTTGGGCGCAATTAATGCCAAACTTGATAAAATCTTGAATATATTGGAACCCAAAGTTGTTGCTCCAGTTATTTCCGCTCCGGTTGTTAAAGAAGAAAAGACCAAAGGCCCTGAGCCTGTCGAACGGATTGCCGATAAAGTAGACCTTCCGAAGATCAAAAAGGCAGTTAAGAAAATTGCTTCAGCCAAGAAAAAATAACGGACATTTTGAATTCACCCGGAGGATTTGCCAGTATGGCTTCGCTGATTCTTTTCAACCCTCGAGAGTTGTTTAGATTATCGGGAAGACAAATCAAATTTTTACACAATTCCCTCTCGGGCAATTCCGGATTTTTTATAGTCTGGTGACCAAGACAGCCACGAGTTCCATCCGGAAGTCTGCCTAAATTGCAACATCCCACCATAGCACAACACTCGCAACACCAATAGCCCTGCGCCGGCCGGCAGAGAGAAAATTCAGTTTCCTTAACCATGCTTTTGTGTCGGCTGTGATTATATCATCAAGACCGACCCCGCCTGATGGGGAGTTCAGAACCTAAAGTTTAGAGGCCGAAAAGTTGGGCTTGCTGAGAGACCTGTTGATTAACGATATTAATAAGGTTAATAGTAAATTTGACCAAAAAGACAATCTCAATAACGGTTATTACGATTGTAATCAAGCCAACTATTTTCGATTTAGCGTCGGGTTGACGAAGATAACGAAAGCCCCAAACAATTCCAAGCGGGGGCAGTAACAAAGTTTTTACATAAAGCGATATCTGGCTTGAGAAGGAGGTAGATAACGGACGGGGACGTAAGTTTTTACCGCAATTGGAACAAAAATAATCGATTGGTCTGACAGACTGGTGACAAATTGGACAGAGAGTGTTTTCTTCCACTACAAACTAAGTATACAACGGGGCCTGACTACCGCATTAGTGCAAATGCCCCAAAAAGCCCCGTATCTTCTCCTAAACCCGAGATTTCTATGGTTATTTTGTAATCGTTTATTTGTTTTGCCATTTGTTGCAAACGGGCAGATTGATTTAGTGAAATCCCGCCTCCAAAGATAACTCTTTGAGGATGTAGCATATTTATAAATATAAGTAGTTCTTTTTGAAATGCTGCCATAACAGTTTCCCATTCGCTTTCAGTTAATAGTTTGGCAGGTTTTCCGTACATCTTTTCTATATATTTTCCGCCGCAAGCGTGTTCCCAGTTACAAAGATATTTATCCCAATCAAGTTGGGAAACAATTGGCTTTCCATTTACATATTTGACTAAGGCACCGCCAATTCCCGTACCCCAGGTAATGTAGGCAAAGTCAACTCCTTTTCCATTTCTGTAGACCGCCTCCCCTAAAGCACCTGC